>NZ_NALQ01000015.1:0-260520 GCF_008680225.1 Prevotella sp. LMAG:51
TGATAATTACATCGTTTGCCTTGACGGTGCGTTCCTCGGTGTCTACTGTATAATGTGCTTCTCCGCCGAGACATACGGCGAGGAAAATACAGTCCATACGCTTGGGAATGCCGATAACTGGAAGTTCTTCAAAGTCGTCGAAAACCAGCAGGTCGTGCTCGATGGAGGGCCCGTTGTAAACCTGCATGGCTGACTCTACGGAAATGTGGTCTATTTCGTTTATCATAGGTGAATAGATAATCATTGGCGGTGATAAAGCCGATGATTTTGCAAATCTACAAATTATATCCGACATACGCAAGCGTTTCCGGGCATAGAAATTTCTGAAGACGCAATGGTCGGAGGATATATATACGAAAGCTCCCGCCATGGATTCCTGTTTCGGAACCAAAGCGGGAGCTGGATTATGTCATTATATGCCTGACGCCACGGAGGTGGCCACGGCGTTATAATATCAAGGAATTACTTCTTCATGAACTTCTTGCCGTTCTGGATGACGATACCCTTGTAGTCGTCACCCACCTGCTGACCGGCGAGGTTGAACATGCGGTTGTCTGCCGGCTTCTCGTCAACTATAGCATTGCTGATGCCGTTGGAACCTTGAATCAGACGATAAATCTGGAAGTCACCCTGCATACCGGTGTTGGTAGAGAAGAAGAGTCCGGTAGGACTGAAAGCTAAGTTGTTGTTGTCATATCTTGTCTTGGTGAACTGGATAGTGGCATCACCTCCTTCAATGTTGATAGAAGCGAATACGTTCTTGTCAATCTTCGTTGTAGATCCAACGCCGGAAGATGTGGCGCAGAGATATTTGTGGCCGGTAGTGTTGTAACGGATATACCAGTCTGAAGTGTTCTTGGTGAGCTTGAACTCCTGAACCATGCTGTTGCCATATAGTTTGCCGTCCTCGAACTTGGTGTAAACTGCAGTGAAGAGTGTCTTCTTGGCATCTGCTGTTGCAACGCCTGCTGCCTCATTTGCAAATACCACCACGTCGTCTGTATTAAGCTGGCTTACATCGGTAATCTTCTCATAGACACCACCATCTGCTATTGGCTCCGGCTTGGCGTTCTGGTCCTTGAAGCTGATGACGATGCTTCCGTCCGGCTGCTTCATGATGCCGTATACAGGACGGTCGTTCTCTGTGCCACCGTCAAAGTATCTATATTCTGTCTTGTAGTTCACTCCATTGCCGAAGAGTGTGTACTCACTGCCCTGGTCGTCAGAGAGCAATGCTCCATCTGCAGGAACTACCATCGCACGCTTCTTTGTCTGGTTGGTGTTTACCGAGTTATACATCCATGCTGATGGACTATAAGAGATACGGGTGAGCAGGACTCCTGAACCGGAGTCCTCTGGATACCATGTGCCGGGCTGACGGTTCTCGAAGATGAAATACTCCATGGTGTTTTTAGGATTGCGGAACATTACCGCCATATCGCCCTCTGCAGAATTAGGGTTGGCGAGAGTAACGAGACCTGACTCCGGCACTTCCTTGATGTCGAGCCATCCCATGAAGCTGCGCTCATAGGCATTGTATCCGATTGGAGCGTAGGCATAGTCTACGTATGCTCCACCGTCCATCACTGACCAATAGCCGAAAGCCGAATCGCCCTGGTAAGAATATGTCGGATCGTAGAAATCCGGCAGACCCATGGCATGACCGAACTCATGAACGAGCACTCCGATACCCATTGGCAGATACTGCTCTGTTGTTCCGTAAAGCTCATTGCCCACGAAATATGAGCTGAAGATATGTCCGCTCATGTTACCGTATGACAACGGAAGGTCGAGCTCGTGTGGCCAGATGGTGTTGTCGTCGCCACCTGTTGCCTCACCGCAACCTGCATAATATACAACTACGTTAGGAATCTTTCCATTTACCTTGAACTGGTCGAAATTGGCTCCGTTTGCTGCTGCCAGCGAAACAGCCTCTTTTACCATTGCGAGTGCGTTGACATCGCCGGTTCCATGGGCACCGCCTGAGTTCTTGCCATAGTATGCGTATCCTTTAGAGAGCTGCACCTTGTCCAGCACTACGAATTCCGGAGTGAACATTCCACGGCTCTGTGCCTTGAAATAATCACGAACGGAACCTTTCTCCCATTTGTTGTCTTCGGCATATCCCTCGGCATTGAGCATCTTGTCGAGCTTCTCGGTGGTCATCTCGGGCTGGAACTTGGTGTCGGTGTACTCAACCATAATTACAGGTATCTTGATGTTGCCGATTGTCGGAATAGGGCCAGTAGCGCTGGTGCCATACTTTCCGAGACCGTCAGAAGTAGACGAGCCTCCGACCTTCTGTGCGCCGGCAAGTCTTGGTCTTGCGGAAGCAAGCTTGGCGAGTGCCTGGTCTGTAGGCTTCAGCGTATTCGACTGGACGAAAGCGATTTCATCAGCTGTGCGGCTGGTGATGTCGTGAACTACAACGTCGGTAGCAACAAGGTCTGTTCCCACAAGCTTGGCATAGCAGAGTGTGCCGTCGGCATTGCGTACAACGACCTGATGGTCTTCTGTGGTGTAGAAAGCGAGATGACCGTCACCGTTCTTATAGAGCATCACGGTGGTACCATCGCTTTGTTTTACTGGAAACGCCTTGTGGATAGGGCGGATTGCCTGTGCCGACAATGCAAGAGCAAGCGACACAATGGTCAAAGCAAATGACTTTTTCATATTTTTAATTGCAAATTATTATAGATTGCGAAAATAAATTACTCGGCAATATAACATGTTCTTCATTTCAATTTACAAAGATAGCAAGAAATGAGATACGTCAAAATAATTTTAAGCAAAAATAACAAAGAAGAAGAAAAAGAGCACAAAAAAGCCCGTGACAGACGCCACGGGCAATATACTTTTGCCATTTAAGGCAAATATCAGCAAGACTGATTACTTGTTGAAGAACTTCTTGCCGCCACGGATTACCAAGCCCTTAGTATTAGCTGGAACCTCCTGACCGAAGAGGTTGTAAGTCTTAACGTTCTTTACAGAAGTCTCTGTAACGCCATTGATTCCAGCATAACTTGGATCAGCCTTGAATACTCCCTCGTCGAGAGTGATAACATAGTTCAAGTACCAGAAACCATAAGCACTCTGCTCACCTGTTGCAGGGTCATTCCAGAAGTTTGTGAATACAGGGAATGAGTCCATAATGATCTTGTTACCAGAGAGCTTACCATGAACGTAAGAAGGATCACCAGTATCAACCTCTACATAGCCTTCCTCTGCTGAAGGCTTAGTTCCGCAGATCTTGAAATATTTACCAGCTCCTTCATCCTGGATTCCAAATGGTGCTACAGAGAATGCATTCTGTGGACCTGTAAGGAGAACATTCAAATCCTTGTCAATGTCAAGAGGAGTAACAGTGCTCATACCCATACCGCTTGAAGGCTGGAACCATGCGAAACCGTAAACAGAAACGTTATTAGTATAATCCTCTACGTATGCAGCGTGAACGAAATCGTCATAAGTTCCCTGCTGACGACCCGGTCTGCTATATGAGATAACAGCATTGGCTGGCTTCAACTCGAGGCTGAAGAAGAAGTTCCAGATTTGGTTCACACCCTCGATGATATTTGCGAGAGCACCGCCTTCCTCAACGTCGAGCAGGAGATTACCATCCTCATCAACTGTGAATACGAATGGATCCTCAGAGAATGTGAATTGGTCACCAGAAGGAAGGAGAGTACCAACAATGAACTTATAGTCTACAGGACCCTGAGTAGTATTGCCTGAGTATCCACCGCTGTACTGAGCAGGACAAGTAATTGTACCAGCAGCAGCATCATACACACCATAGAACTCAGTAGGAGCGTTCTCAGAGCAGAATTTGAACTTAGTGTTGTAAGTTGTATTAGTCTCCTCGTCTGTAACATTTACCTTCTCTACGATAACGCTGTCGCAGCTCCACTTGTCATCGAGTTCAGTGTAAGCTGAAATATAAAGACCATAGATACCGTCGTGAGCGATGCGGGCAGGAGCTGCCTTCTTAGCGTAAGACTTAACGTTCTTGATAGCCTTGACAGAAGTCATGTCATCAAACTTAACGTTGTTATTCAACACTGTTTTACAGAGAGGTGTCTGCAAAACCTGTGCGCTTGCTGCGAGTGAAACCACTGCTGCGCAAGCAGATAGTAAAAATTTTCTCATAATACTAAAAATTAATTTAAATGTTTTTTTTGCTTTTTGAATAGAGTGAGCGAAACGCGGGTCTCGCCCACCCTATTGTTTATTCACTGATTATTCTTTCTCTTCCTTGTCGCGGTCGCCGAATGGGTAGCCCTTAGACTGAGCCCAAACCTTAATCACGTTAGTAGGATCGTTCAAGTCTGTCAGGATGAGGTAAGACGGATGACGTACATTGTCTGTAGTGATCTGGAATGTGTGGCCAAAGCCACCGCAGAATGGGTCGATTGCCGACATACCACCATACTTGTCATTCTTGTAGTACTTCTTACCAGGGTTGTTACTCTTACCGACATTTGACTTCATCTCAACACGGTCTCCATAGTAACCACCGTTGCCATCAGAAACGGCATTGAATGTCATACCGATGATAACCTGAGACTCAGTGGCTGTAGCCATAAGTAATCCAGCAGGATACTTGTCAGAAACATAACCTACAGCAGCATAGTAGAGGCGTGCACGTTTCTTGTCATTGTCAGCCTTACCGAGCTTCTCGAAGAGAGTCTCCCACTTGCTCTGGCCGTATGTTCCCATGTCATCGTATGTGAGATACCAGAGACCACGCTTGAATGTATCGAACAATGTAGGAACCTCTGTGAAGAGCTTCACGTTCTCAACACCTGTAGCCACGAAGAAGTCCTGAGTGTCACCCTTGGTGAAACCGTTCAACTTGGTATCCTTTACAGTAACCTCCTTATAGAACTTGTATCCCTCTGGAGTTACGATGTAAGGAGCAGCAACAACCTCAACCTTGCCATCTTTGTCAGTTGTGTAGAAATTCAGACAACGATAGGTAGACTGGGTATAGATAGCGTTTTCTGTATCCTCACCCCACTGCAGAGTGTATGTACGTGAAGTCATGAACTCCTCAGCCTCGTCAACCTGCTTCATATACTCACCCCATGACATGTCAGCAGCCATAGGATACATATAGATGCGGGCGCCATGCTTCTTGCCCTTCAACTCGATCTTCTCTGCAGAAGCAGAAACGACGCGGAACTCGAAGTCACCCTCGAAACCGGTACCTGCAGTACCGAAGTCATCATTGTTAGGCTCTGCGAAGTAATGGAAGATGCTGTTATAGTCGTCGAGAGAAAGAACGACACCCATACTCTGCTCCAGCTTGAAGTGAGACTTGCAAGTCAGTGCATTTCCGTTTGCATCATAACCGGCAGCCTGACCCTTGCCAACCTTCTCGCTTGCTACAGTCACGCTGTCACCCTCGAACTTCATGAATACATTGTATCCACCGTATGTGACATCACCATAATATTCAACTCTCCATCCGTTTGGAGCCGACTCCAAAAGAGTCTTTGTCTCTGTAAGAGCTTTCTGCGCACGGTTTGCCGCGCTGTCGCTGAACACGTCGTCTACATCAGACACACATGAAGAGAACGCGAACACTCCCATGATGAAAGCCAAAAGACTTAAAATCTTCTTCATATTTTTATCCTCCTCCATTAATCAAGTTTACGTAAATCAAGAGAAGTTACCTCGTTTGAACGACGGAGAACGACAGAACGCATCGTATCCAGATCGATATTCCAGCTATTGAGGAAATAACTTCTTACAATATCAAGCTTCTTGTTGATGATCTTTGCTCCATTCTCGCCAGCCTGTTCGATGATCTTGTTCCAACCCTCTTCAGACAGTGTTACATAGTAAGCATAGATCTCGGCGAAGTCCTCGTTGTACTCCTGGCTTGCATATCCAGAAACGAATCCCTCTGTAGCAGCATCCTTATCCTTTACGTTGACCCAGTCAGTTGAGTGGTAACCACCGGCACTGATAGTCTGGAAATCAGTTGAGTAGTTCTTGGTCTGAGTAAGGATATGGCAGAACTCATGGTGCATAGTGTGGAAGAACCAGTAGTTCAGGTCAAGAGGCTTTGTGCCCTTTGACTCGTATGGATCAGTAGTGTTCACACGAACGTTGTCGATATCAAGCTCGTTAACGCCGTAGAACATCACCTTCATACCCTGCTCTGCAGTACCGAGCACGATCTGACCGTTGGTGTCATACTTATAAGAACCAGAAAGCTGGATAACTCGTGGAGTATAGGTCTTCAGGAAGTCAGCGCCGGCTACCTCTACATAAGCTCCGAGCCACATGTGCTGCATGAGCTTTGCGATAGCGATGGCCTTGTCTGTCTGTGCAGGAGTAACGTTATAGTTCTGGTCAGCCTCCTTGTCGTTGTAGTGATAGAGGAAGTTGATGTTGAACTCCTGAACATAGTTCTTGAGCAACCAGTTATCGAATTCGGAACGCTGGATAGGATTTGTATCGAAGATGCTCTTTGAGTCAAGGTCGTCCTCACTACATCCCACGAAAGATGCAGTTGCAGCGAACATCATCAGCAGCATTCCTAAATATTTAATCTTTTTCATATTTCCAATTAATTATTTTAATCAACGTGGGTTTGCTGGCAGACCAGCCTTAATAACATCGTTTGGCAACTGAACGGCACCTCTCAAGTCACCTGTCTGGAAGACGAGTGGGTCCTCACGCTGTACGAGGTGAGAGAATGCGATACCGTAACGCTTCAAGTCAGGGAAGCGGAGTCCCTGGAAGATAGTCTCCAGACGACGCATGTGGAGGATGAGGTTGATCATGTTCTCCTGGGTTCCTGTCTCAATTTCGAATCCCTGTGGGTGAAGCTCCTTGCGGATTGTAAGGTCACTCCAGTACTCCAATGTTACAGGAGTATAGTCGAGCTGCTCCATGAACTCGTTGATCAACTCTTCTGTCATCACAGGACGAACCTCGTCACCGCTCTGAGCACGGCAGTGGTTCTCAATCCAAAGATTGATGTCGGCTACAGCCTCAGTGTACATCTTCTTGCGGGCATAAGCCTCTGCACGGCAGAGAAGAGTCTCGTCACCAGTGAAGATCGGGTCAACAATGTGGAGATAACCTGTCTGATTGATCTTGTCGGTGATTTCCATCTGTGGCAACATCTTTGGGAACTGAACAGCAGTGCTGCTACCGTACATCATGTTAGCATAGTAGAGTAGTGCCTTCTGTGCGTCAGTACCTGAACCCTGGCCCCAAGGAGCCTTAGCCCAGAATGTACCGTAAGAGCAAACGCTCTGGTTATGCTGGAAACGTGGATATACAGGGTAGATTACCATGTAACCCTCAGAAGAGTAAGAAGCCAACAGCATGAGGTTAGCCTTCTCGCCAGACTGGATATACTTGTTACCGATATCCTGAGCACCGAACTGAGTGTACTGCTCGAAGTCACGCAGTACAGAACGTGGGTCAGAGCCGAGAACCTCGTTAGCATACTCGATACACTTGTCCATGTTGTTGTAATACAGGTTGAAGCGAGCTGCGAATGCGTAAGCTGCCTTTCTGTTGAAGTGATACTTAGGAACAGTGTAGATAGACTCGTCAATCTTTGGAAGTGCCTCCTCGATATCCTTGTCGATGTTTGCATAGAGCTGACGGAGAGTTCCGCGGTCATACTGGCCGCCGATGAACTTGGCAGGCTCTTTCGGATAAGGAAGACCCATATACTCATCAGCCTTAGACTCGTCCCAAGCCATACAGAAAGTAGTGGCGAGCTGGAACATAGAGTAAGCACGGATCATCTTAGCCTCAGCCTCTACAGCTGCAGACTCCTCAGTAGGAGTAACCTGTCCGAGATACTCGAGCGCCTGGTTGGCAGTAGCCACCGACTTGTAGAGCTGGTTCCATACAAAATATGGAGAGTCGTTACCAGTATCGTCAACGTCCTCGAAGCGATACAGCTCGTCCTTCAACGGAGTAGAAGCATAAGAAGTACCGTTGTCAGAAACGTTGTCCGACATAAGCTCCATAATGGTATTGTTGTTTCCCTCAGGGTATGCAGACGTAAGCAGCTCTTTAACCTGGCTTACCGTCTTCACCTCTGCGCGGTCGTCTGGCAGTCTGTCGAGATAGTCATTACAAGAAGTAAGTGACATTGCGCAAAGCGCCGACACCGCTAAATACTTTATATATTTCATATTATAATCTTATTAATGTATACTAATTGATTAGATACCAAGACGCAATGTGAATGTGAACTGCTTAGACATAGGAGCTGCAACACCACCGGCGTTGAAGAACTCTGGGTCCTGACCGTTCAGCTTGTCGTCGCAATAGATCAAGAAGAGGTTTGTAGCCTGCAGCTTAGCGCTTGCGCTTGTAAGACCGATCTTGCTAATCCACTTGAGAGGGAAGTCGTATGCGAGAGAAATCTCCTTCATACGGATGAAGTCACCCTTTGCAACGCGCTCTGTAGAGAGGTTGTATGCGTTGTAAGCTCTGTTCAGATATGTATCGCTCTGGATTGTTCTGAGGTCGGCGATAGCTGGGATAGTAGTTCTCAGCTCGTCTCCAGGAACCACCCATCTGTTCTTGAACTCCTTAGGCATAGCCGAGAGGTCAGAATATGAGTAAGCGAATGATGGGTCAAGACGTGTAACGTTACCGAACGAGTATGTCATGAAGATGTTCAGGTGCCAGTTCTTGTAAGAGAACACGTTACCGAGAGATCCGGTGATTGTAGGATCTGTAGGACCCTCATACTTCAGATGAGACAGGTCGTAAGACTGGAAGTCGATGTCGCTTGTAGTGATCTCGCCCTTCTCGTTTACGAATGTTGGGAGACCTGAGTTGTTCAGGCCCTTGAAGTCCATAGAGAACAAAGCTCTGTAAGGATAGCCCTTCATTGTAAATCCGTTACCGTAGATAAGGTCGTAGATACGTGTCTGAGCGTCGAGGTCAGTCACACGGCTCTTAGTGTGAGAGAAGATGAAGTCAGTAGACCATGTGAAGTCCTTGGTCACAATGTTACGTGTACTGAGTGTGAACTCCTCACCATGAGACTTCATGGATGCTACGTTGGCATAGTTGAGGATAGAACCCTCTACACCAGTTGTACGCTTCGGACCGATGAGGTCGTAGTTGTCACGAGTATACCAGTCGAACGAGAAGTTGATTCTGTTGTTGAGGAAACCGAGGTCGATACCGAGGTTGAGCTCGTGCTTCTTCTCGTATGTCAGGTCAGGGTTAGCGAAGCTGTTGATCTGCAGACCAGACTCCTTGTCAACAGTGAAAGGACGCCATACGTTGTAGCTACCGATGATTACGTTAGCATTTGTGATGGCAGGCTTGTCACCGGTCAGAGAGTAACTTGCCTTAACAGTAGCGTGAGAGAGAACCTTGTTCAGTTTCTCGAACCATGTCTCCTCATGAGCGTTCCATGCTCCAGAGATGTTCCATGTAGGCAACCAGCGGGCGCTTGTAGCCTTACCCAGACGGTTAGAACCCTCGTAGCGTACAGTACCGTTGATTGTATAACGGCCCTTCCAAGAATATGTAGCAGTACCGAAGAAAGAAACCTCACGGCTGTAGCCGTTGCCTACAGAGTAGTACATTGAGTTCTCCTCGCTTGCCTGCTTGAAGTAGCGGTAGTCGTAGCTTCCGAGCAGACCATTGCCGAAGTTCATACCAACACCGTTGAAGTATGTGCTGTTACGGTCAACGTTGTTGATCTCCATACCACCATATACGTTGATGATGTGGTCGTCCTTGATTACGTCGTTATAAGATGCTGTAGCACGGAAGTCCCAGCTGTTCATCTTATACTTTGTCTCCTGGTAGAAACCACCAGAAGGCAATACTGTGATAGGCAGTGAGTTTGCGCTGTCCGGGTCTTTGTACAACCATGAGTTGTTGTCACGGATTGTAGCGTCGTCCATAGCACGGAATGCAAGTGCCTGGTTAGAGTTCTCAGTGATTGTCTGCACCTGTGTGGTGGTAGAGAACTTGTAAGCACCCAAAACAGAGAGTTCCACTGTGCGGATAGGCTTGTACTTGAGTTCAGCCTGGAGTTTGATGTCAACAACGTCGAAGTTGAGGTAGTTGTTGTCGAGCTCGTGGAAGATGTTGAACGGAGCGTAGTTTCTCTGATACTCTGCATTTGGATCGAGAGTACGAGAGCTGTTCAAAGCGTATGAATATGGGTTGATGTCGAAGTTACGCGACACGTCACCGGTCACACCGTTGATACCGCTTGAGTTTGTGGTACCAGGAGCCTGCTGCTTACGATAAGCTGCATTACCGATCATGTTCAACGAAACCTTCTTGCTGATGTTGTACAGAGCGTTGATGTTAGAAGTATAACGCTTAACGTTGCTCTTCTTGTACCAACCTGGATCATCCATGAAGCTGAATGAAGCATAGTACTGAGCCTTCTCTGTACCAGAACTCATACTGATAGAGTGGTTCATCGAAATCGAGTTGTTGAACAACAGGTCGAACCAGTCAGTGTTGCGATACTCAGCCTGCTGGAGGTAAGCGTTCATAGCCTCTGGAGTGTTGTCGAGACCGAACTTGCCGGTTGCAGGGTCGTACTGGTTCATGAGGTGGTACATATTACCGAACACACCTGAGTTGCTTGCGCGGTATGAGCTTACGAACGAGAAGAAACCGTTGTTCTGCATCTCCTTGAAGATACCCATCTGCTCCTGAGAGTTCATGATGTTGAACTCCTTGTAGCTTGGCTTCAGGCGATAAGAGAACTCACCGGTATAGCTGATCTTAGAGGTACCTGCCTTACCACGCTTTGTGGTAACAACGATCACACCAGCCATGGCGCGTGCACCATAGATAGATGTAGCGGAACCGTCCTTCAGGATCTGGAAGCTTTCGATATCGTCAGAGTTCAGACCAGCGATGGCGCTTGAAATAAGTGTTGCTGCATCACCAGAAGAGAGAGCGTCGGCGTCTACTTCCGTCACGTCCTCCATGATGACACCGTCAACCACCCACAGTGGCTTTGACGAACCGTAAATAGAGGTAGCACCACGCACGCGGATCTTTGGCGCGGTACCGAACGTTCCGGATACGTTCTGCACAGATACACCGGCTGCACGGCCTTCGAGCGAGCGGCTGATATCAGCCACACCGTCAAGTTTTGCCTTGTTTGCATCAATCTTAGTTGTGGCACCAGTAAACAGACGCTTGTCCATCTTCTGCATACCTGTAACTACGACCTCGCCGATCTCTTGTGCATTAGACTCCAAAACAATTTTCATGTTTTTCTTGCCCTTCATGGTTACATCCTTCATACCGACATAAGTCACTATGATGGTTGGATTACTTTGGGTTGATGTCAGCGAGAATTTACCGTCGATATCCGTAACGGTACCTGTCTTAGTGCCCTTCAACATGATTGTAGCACCAATAACGGGTTGACCATCATCGTGAGATATCACGGTACCCGAGACTTCTGTTTGAGCCAGAGCCATTCCTACGAAGAGGAACAGGGAGGCCAACAGCATTGTTAGTCTTTTTTCCATAAATACTCTCTTCCCTAAATTAATGAATGAATAAATTATTGTTACGTTTTTGCAAATTTATATATTATTTCCATTCCAAACAAAACTAAAGGTAATAAAAACTGCTTTTCCCCAAAAATTTAACTAAAATAGAGGTATAAATGTATATTTACAATCATAATTATTCACATTACGGTCCTATTTCTTACACACTGATAGCAATAAGTGTACAACGATGACGGACATATATACACTTATTAATATAACAGATGTTACACGGCTGTAATGGGTGTGAAACAATTGTTTTTGCAGTGTCACAGACTAACAGAATCCAGCTTACCAAGATATTAAGATGCCACGACAGACTGGAGAAAATATGATGACAGCGAAAAAACAAAAAAAATCGTCAGATTGTCTGGTTTTCAGTATAGCGTATTGACATACAGGCAGTTAGCGACCAGACAATTGTTTTCGATTGTCTGGATGGTTTGATGTCAATGGGTAGTTTGTGCAAATAATATAAGGTATGCGCGCGCATACCTTATATATATAGTCTGTTGAATTGTCTGTCATTTTATTTGGAGCGGGCGCATTCGCCGCTGCTCCCCGCCAACGAAGATACTATCAGAGTATCTTCTGGATTTCAGCATCGAGGTCTTTGATCTGCTCGTCACGCTTATAGAGGGTGTTCGTCTTGTCTACGAGGAAGAAGGTCGGCAACTTCTGGATGTTGTAGAGCATTAGGAGCTTGGAGTCCACTCCATCGGCATCACGCACGGATATCCATGGCAACGCTGCGGTCTGTGTCTTCCAGAAATGTTCCTCTGGATCGAGCGACACCTGGAAAATCTCCAGTCCGCGAGAGTGGTATTTGTTGTAGAGTTCCCTTAGTTTCATGATGCGCTGTGTGGAACCTTCGGATGCGAAGACATGGAAATCGAGCAACACTGCCTTGCCTGCCAGGTCGGTGATGCGGCGCATATTGCCATGGTTGTCAGGCAGAGCAATCTCTATGATATTAGAGGTGTGCACCTTCGAGGGGTCGATGCCCTGCTGGCTTTCGGCGAGCTTGTTCTGCATGATTCTCACATTCTTCATTCCCTCGATGGCAATGTTGTGGAGGTTTTCGCCACGAAGCGAACCGGGATAGTATGTATCCCAGCTTGTGGCAACGGCAGCGAACGCCTTGATGTCTTCCTTGCTCTCACGGGGATTGAAGATGAGTCGCTGTCCCAGAGCCTGGAACAGGGCGAAATATGAGGATGCCTTCATCGGCTGCTTGTAGATATAGTTGCGCTTGATGAAATCCTTATACTGTTCTATCACCTTACGGATGGTATCCTCGGCGGCGTCGTATCCGATGGCTGGGTTGTTCTCGATGCCGATGACAAACGACTGGAGGTTTATCTGCTTGATAGCCAGGTCTTTGATGGTGGCACATTCCTCACTTCCGCTCACGGTATATCCTGTTGACATCTTGGGATAGGATGCCTTCACTGTGATGGTCTCGGTGGAGTCTACGCTGAGGTTTATGATCTGGTTTGCTATGCGCAGGCGATAGAATTCCGGCGCTGTCGGCGCATCGTCGCTAAAGCTGAATGATCCGTCGGCAGAGAGTTTCACGGAGTCTATGGCAACCGGTCCGTCGAGACTCATGTTCTCGAAATAGAGCATTGAGTCTTTAGCTTCCGTTATATTTCCGTTCACATGGAATTTCTTTCCTCCGCATGATGCGAGGAATATCACTGCCATAAGTATTGCGAATGATGATATCGTTTTCTTCATAAGTGTTTTTAGCTGATTAATATACGTGCAAATGTACTACAAATAATGCTAATATCAAAATATCGGGGTTAAGATTTCAAGTTGTCCCGCTCATCTGTTGTACTTCACCCTATACGCCAGATATCCCAAAAGACAGCCCAGGGTAGCTCCCGTGGCGTTGGCAAGGAAATCGAGCCAATCGCCACTCCGCCTGCCTCCCGTGCAGTATGCCTGGAGAAGTTCTATCAGTCCGCTCATCATCACCGGAGCGAGCCAAGCCCAGAGGAGCAGGCGGCGCGGACTGGCAGAGGAGCGGTAGCGGCGCAGGTGTTCGAGCCATATCACACTACACGTTCCGGCATACATTGCGATATGTGTCCATTTGTCAATGAACGGCACATCGTCGAGTGATGTATGTGGCGGAGTGCAGAAGCACGCCACCCAGATTATGGCTATGCAGAGCCACGACAAGGGGTAAAAACGCATTAATTGTGGGATTCGTCTCATTTTAATTGATATTTTAATGCAAAAGTAAAAAATATTTGATACATTTGCGACAATTAACTAAATCAATATTACAATTAGGATAGCATATTCATTTCTAAAACCAAAAGAAAGCACAGTTATGGAAAAAGGGAACAGAGCTAATTTCGGTAGTAAACTTGGATTGATACTCGCCACGGCGGGTTCGGCAGTGGGTCTCGGCAACGTATGGCGCTTCCCGTATATGGCGGGACAGAACGGCGGTGCGCTATTCATCATCGTCTATGTGGTCTGCGTGCTTGCGCTTGGCATACCATGTATCATGAGCGAATTCATAATCGGCAGACATTCCGCCTCAAACACGGCGAGGGCTTACCGCAAACTTGCCGGCAAGACACCTTTCGGACTGGTGGGATATCTGGGAGTGCTGACGGGACTCCTCGTCAACGGCTACTATGCCGTGGTGTCGGGATGGTGTTTCGAATATATCTACGCATCGGCGGCAGGACAGCTGAACGGGGACCCGCAGTTTTTTGCCGACTTCTTCAACACCTTTGAGAAAGACCCCGTAAAACCGATATTCTGGGCTGTGACATTCCTGATTGTCACACATCTTATCATCATCAGAGGAGTGAAAGACGGCATCGAGAAGGCTTCAAAGATGATGATGCCGGCACTGTTCGTGCTGCTGATAGTACTTGTGGTGGCATCCTGCATGCTGCCAAACGCATGGGCGGGTGTGGAATACCTGTTCAAGCCGGACTTCAGCAAGGTAACCAAGGAGCTGTTCCTCGGCGCACTGGGACAGGCATTCTTCTCATTGAGCATCGGCATGGGGTGTCTGTGCACCTTCGCCTCTTACTTTTCGAAAGAAACAAACCTTACGAGTTCTGCGATGCAGATAGGCATTATAGACACGGTGATAGCGATTCTCGGAGGACTGATTATCTTCCCTGCAGCATTCAGCGTGGGCGTAAGCCCCGACAGCGGTCCGTCGCTGATATTCATCACTCTGCCAAACGTCTTCCAGGAGGCTTTCGGGGGCATTCCTGTTGTGGAATATCTGGTGGCACTGTCATTCTATATCCTGCTGTCGCTGGCGGCTCTTACATCACTGATTTCCATCCATGAGGTGAGCACGGCATTCGTAGAAGAGGAGTTCAATGTGTCGCGCAACCGTTCTGCTACCATCGTGACGGCTGTCAGCATGGTGATTGCCGTATTGTGCTCTCTGTCGTTGAGCGACTTGGATATCATTTGTCTGGGCGGCAAGTCGCTGTTCGACTGGCTCGACTCCATCACAAGTCAGATATTGTTGCCGTTGGGCGGATTCTTCACCTGTCTGTTCTTGGGATGGTATGTTCCCAAGAAGATAGTGAAGGACCAATACACCAACTGGGGCACGATGCCGGGCAAGTATTTCGGCGTGTATATGTTCTGCATGAAATTCCTCTGCCCCATCTGCATCCTGCTCGTGTTCCTACACCAGTTCGGAGTGATTTAACCCCAAACGGTCAAAAGATACAAGGGCTGACATTTCTTTGTTATGTCGGCCCTTGTTTTCAACCAAAAACTTCATGAAATGGGCAAGCTGCTTGCCCAAGTGGGGCAACGTGCTTGCCCATCATGGGCAACGTGCTTGCCCCTGTTGGGCAGATTTGCTTTCAGACATCTGCCCAATAAGTTCATATTGTAACACCCATATTCCTGTTTCCTGAATTCTGCCAACGCAGGCAATTCCTGTAGTCTGAATTCCTCACACCTGAGAATTCTTTTCACCTGATAATTCTTTTCATCAGCAAACCATCCAGACAATTGCCTGACAATCGAAAGACTGTCAACTGTCTGTTTGTCAGAATATTACGGCTAAAAACCAGATGGTCTGACGGTTTTTTGGAAATTCTTGGTTTTACTAAGAATCAGCGTTATTGGAAACTTTTAACCCAAAACGGTCATTAGTCCGTTCAATGTATAATTTTAATAACTGCTTGCAGTCTTTTGCTTTTTATAAGGCGTCTTTTGCTTGTTTTTAATTCGCAATAGCTCGCTATTACTCATTAAACCCAAAACGGTCATTAGGACGTTTACTTTATTTTTTTATGACTGCTTGCAGTCTTTTGCTTTTTATAAAGCGTCTTTTGTCCGTTTTTAATTCGCAATAGCTCGCTATTACTCATTAAAAGCCAAACAAAATCCACTCTTCTAAAATAACAAAATCCAAGCAAGCCCTAATAACCGATTTGGGTTAAAAGCCAAACAAAATCCACTCTTCTAAAAAAGCAAAATACAAGCAAGCCCTAATGACCGATTTGGGTTTAATCATATTGACCAACACCAAATAATAAAAGGATTGGACAACCGGAGAGTCTCAGCTTCTCCAATTATCCAATCCTTGTTTTATGTGCAGACACGAGGTCTGAATGGAATGTTTCTGAATGTTACTTCACGAGCTTCTTACCGTTCATCACATAGATGCCAGGGCGAAGAGCGCTGACTGACTTACCCATGTAGCGACCGTCGATAGAGTATATCTCGCCGTTCTTTGGCGACTGGTCGGCAGTGGCAGAACTGATACCGGCAAGGCTCACAGGAATTACGCACACATTGTCGATGAACACGCCCTTGTCGTTGGTCTTGAAGCGGATAGCGGCATCACCAGAACCGGTGACATTAGCCTTTACCTCTGTCCACTGACCAGGAACGAGAGCGAACTCTGTGACATCAAGCACGGCGTCGCAACCATAGTTTGCAGCCAGAATCAGCTTGTTGTCTGAGCTGCCTGTGTATGGGGCTGCGAGGAACGAAATCACTACCGGTTCAGAGATTTTGAACGATGGTGTGACGGCGTTTGCCTTACGTGTAGCGTTACCGAGGAGCGCACACTTGTTGGCACCGGTCTTCGGAGTGCCCGACCATCCGTCATTGTCAGGGAAGAAGTCTGCCAATCCCACGTTGTCGCCATCCCAGATGCCGTCATTACCGCCGATGCCGCTGCAGTTGTCGAATGTTTCATAGAGCAATGCTCCCTCCGGCTTGTCCTGCTTTGTGGCGCTCTTTGTGGTATACTCAAACGAGATTGTGCCGTCGGCGTTCTGTTTGATGTTGAGCAGATATTTGTTCATGTAACCCGTGCCGTCGGTATTGGCGTTGTACACGGTGCAAGCCGGACGGGAATAGTTCGTCAGGCTGTTGTTGCCCTGATAAGGCCATGCGTCGCCAGCCTTGTCCTCATCGGTAGAACCGAGGGTGTTGTCGGCAGGAATCACAGTCATGCGCTGACGGGCAGCGTTGTAGTTTACCTGATTGTCTTCCCAGGCGCCCTTGCTGTAGTCCACGTGGAGCACGATGAGTCCCTCGCCTGGCAATGCGGCGTCCCAACCGGTCTTCTGACGGTTTTCGAGCATATAATACTCGTTCTCGTTTCCGTCGTTATAGAAGATGTATGTATCGCCACCGGCAGCGAGAGCCTTCATGCCTTCGATCTTCTGCGGTTCGGCGTTGAGCACTATAGGCTCCTTCCATCCACAGAACATCTTCTCATAGCTGTTGTATTCAGCAGGGAGGAATGTGTTGCCGTTGTAGCATCCGAAACACATGATGTCCCAGAATCCTGTTCCATATCCCCTACCGTTGATGTCGTAGTGGTCTTTGAGTCCCATACAGTGTGAGAACTCATGGCAGAAGGCACCGATACCGTCGATTGCCTCTGTGGCGCCCAGCTCGCAGCTGCAGGCGTAGACGCTGACCTTCACTCCGTCGGCAACGGTCATAGGGTCGATGGCAGACTTGTGAGGCCATACGAGGTCCGGATCCTGAGGATATGTTGCCTGTCCGTGTCCGGCATAGAGGACGAACACCTCTTCAACGAGGCCGTCGCCGTCCCAGTCATACTGCTTCCAGTCTGTCACCTGGTCCTTGGCGAGGTTCACAGCATCCTCCACCATAGGATATACGAGTGCCGCCTGGTCTCTGCCCGAGGCGTCGTTCTTGCCATATCCGGCATATCCCTTCGGCAGGTCTACCGGACCTACCACGTCGAAGTCGATCTCGAACTGTCCGCCACTCTGAGCCTTGAAGTAGTCACGCACGCTACCCTTGAATCCGAGCGTCTCGTCGGAGTAGTTCTCTCCGTTGATGATCTGCTTGTAGAGGTCGAGCGTATGCTCCGGCTTGAACTTGGTGTCGGCGAAGTTGGCAAGGATGACAAGACATTTCTTCTTGCCCTTGAATTTGCTTCCCTCTACCTTTTTCACCGGCATTGATGTGCGTGCCGACTCCAGGATGGCTTTCTCACGGGCTGCCTTCTGCGCCACCACTGCGTCGTATTCACTCTGCAGAGCGGAAAGCTCCACCTTAGAGAACACGCCAGCTGACGGTGTCTGTCTGTAGCAGGCACCGTCGGCAGTGCGCCAATATGTGAGATGCTCGTCGCCCACGAGCTCTGCTTTGACTACTGTGCCGTCGGCGAGAGTGATGTTGCGACATATTCCCGGCTTCACCGGCATTGCCTGGATGGCGATGGCAGCGAGAACCGCGGATATGGATAATAGGATTCTTTTCATTTTCTGTTATTTTAGGATTTTCTTTCCATTCACGATATACATACCGCTCTTGAGCGCCTTCATGTCGGTGCCGAGGAAACGGCCGTCGAGTGTATAGATGCGGTTGTCTGCCTTAGCCTGTGTAGCAGCGTTGACCTCAGCGATGCCGTCAACAACCAGGTTGTCCCATGGATTCGGAGTGTTGCTCAGCTCCACCTCACGCTTGAAGGTGAATCCCATTGTGCCGTCGGCATTTCTGTGGATATCGGTGATAGGCTTGCCCATGAGTTTCTTGCCGTTCACGTTGGCGTGGTTGAGTGTAGCGGCAGGCTCAGAATTGTCTGTCAGACTGTTCACGCTGCCGTATGGGAAGCAGTTGTCGTCTGGATACTGGTCATAGTTGTAACCGTCGGCACAGATGATGGTGTATCTCGCATAGTCGCCGTTGGCGTTAGGAGCCATTCCGGTCCACACTCTCTCATCGTAGTCTACATAGTTCACGAGCAGACCTGTACCCTTGCGCTTTGCGTCCCAACCTACGTTCTGATGGTTTTCGAGGATATAGAACTCATTCTTGTAGCCTTCGTTATAAACGATGAAGAACTCGCCTCCCTCTGAGATAGGGCCCATATTGTTTACAATGGTGTCGTTTGCCAACACCTTGGCGTTCTGCCATCCGGCAATCATACGCTCCAGACCTGTGTAGCAAGAAGGTGTGAAACCGTTGTCGATGTAAGAACCAACGTCCATGAGGTCCCAAGTGCCCATTCCGAAATGTGTCTTGGTTGGGTCGTAGGTATCAGGGAATCCGAGGCAGTGTGAGAACTCGTGGCAGATGGTACCGATACCGCAGATGGTACTGCCTCTCTGCAACTCGCTACTGCAGGCGTAGGTATCGATCTTCACACCGTCGAGGTTGATGGCCTTCTTGTAGTCTGAAGCGCTGAGCTTAGACTCATGTGGCCATATTGTTGTTGCTGATCCGCCATCGTGCTCACCGAGTCCGGCATAGAGCACGAACACCTGGTCAACTTCTCCGTCGCCGTCCCAGTCGTAGTCGGCATAATTTACATCTGCATCTGCTGCCAATACTGCCTCAGCGATCATCTCTCCTGGCTTGGTGTCGTGGGAATAACCCTGGTTGGTGCCGTAATACCAACGCTTGTGGGCAAGCATGTATGGACCTACAACATCGAACTCGATATCGAGCTTGCCGAGACTCTGAGAGCGGAAATAATCTGCAACGCTACCAGTGAAGCCTAATTCCTTGTTGGTGTAGTTCTTGCCGTTGGCAACTTCCTGGAGGAGTTCTCTGGTGTGCTCCGGCTGGAACTGTGCTGACTTTCCGTCAGGATAGTTGACGAGGATGATGAGTCCCTTCTTCTTGCCTCCGGAGATTGCCTTCTTGTGAGAAGTGCTGGCCTGGAGCTGGTTCTGGTTGTAGAGCTTCTTCAGACGGACGGCACGGTCTTGTGCTCTCTGAAGTCTCATCGGCTCTGTTGCCTTCAGCATACGAGCCACGTCAACCGGTTTGAAAATACCGGTCTCACCGTCTTCCACGTATGTCTTGCCATCGGCTGCCTGCCAATAGCTTCCCCATTCGTCGCCCTTAAGCTCTACTCTAACTTCGGTACCGTCAGCGAGACGTACCGTTTTCCATTGTCCCGGTCTTGCGGGAGAAGCAAATGCCGTGAGAGCGGCAAATGCCAGTGCGCATAGTGTGTATATCTTCTTCATACTAAAAAAAAGGTAATGTTTGGGTACAAATTTACTGTTTTTTTAATTACCCTCCTACTTTTCAGCGATTTTCTTACTAATTATTTGACTTTGAGCTGATTTAGACGGAAGGAATGGAGAAGAAAAGTAGGACGGACTGACGAACCGGAAAGAAGACTGACGGACCGGAAAGAAGGAAAGATGGCGAACAGGACAGAAGCCGGGGCTGTGCAAGGAGAAAAACGTCAAAACAGAGAACGGACAAGCCTTCAAGGAGTTTTGCCAACTACGATTGACAATGGGGATAGGTATATGTCAAGACATTAGGCAGTTAAAGCTATTTAGCAGTTTTCTTCTTGTATAATATAAACAGATATTGTAATTTTGCACTCAAAAGAAACGGGATGTCTACAAGACATGCATTCTGTTATACCCGTTATACGGGGTGATGACAGGGACAAGCCTTCCGGTCAACCCGTCAAACTCATCAACTGTCAACCATTTAATATAACACATAAAAATTATCATGGCAAAGAAAGCTTTATTGATGATACTCGACGGATGGGGTATCGGCAAACATGGAAAGGGAGACGTGATCAACAACACTCCTACTCCTTATCTCGATTATCTTACGGCAGTAAGCGCCCATTCACAGCTCATGGCTTGTGGTGAGGACGTGGGTCTGCCTGACGGACAGATGGGCAACTCTGAGGTGGGTCACCTCAACATCGGAGCGGGCCGCATCGTATATCAGGACCTCGTGAAAATCAACCGCGCCTGCGCCGACGGTTCTATTCTGAAGAACCCTGAGGTGGTGAGCGCATTCTCTTACGCACAGAAGACAGGCAAGCGCCTACACCTCATGGGACTGACTTCCACCGGAGGTGTGCACTCTTCTCTCGACCACCTGTTCAAATTCGTGGAAATCTCAAAGGAGTACGGACTGAAGAACACCTTCGTACACTGCTTCATGGACGGACGCGACACCGACCCTAAGAGCGGAGTGGGATTCATCAAGGAGCTGACTGACCACTGCGAGAAGAACGACGCCCACATCGCAAGCATCGTGGGACGTTTCTATGCCATGGACCGCGACAAGCGCTGGAACCGTGTGAAGGAGGCTTACGACCTGCTCGTAGAGGGCAAGGGAACAAAGGCTACCGACATGGTGAAGGCTATGGAGGAGAGCTATGCTGCCGACGTGACCGACGAGTTTGTGAAGCCTATCTCAAACGCCAACGTTGACGGAACGATACAGGAGGGCGACGTGGTGATATTCATCAACTACCGCAACGACCGCGCCAAGGAGCTTACCCAGGTGCTCACACAGCAGGATATGCCTGAGGAGGGAATGCATACTATCAAGGACCTGCAGTATTACTGCATGACTCCTTACGACGCTTCGTTCAAGGGCGTACACATCCTCTTCCCGAAAGAGAACGTGCAGGACACTCTCGGTGAGTATCTCAGCAAGCAGGGCAAGAAGCAGCTGCACACTGCCGAGACTGAGAAATACGCTCACGTGACATTCTTCTTCAACGGCGGCCGCGAGACTCCATTTGAGGGCGAGGACCGTATCCTCGTGCCTTCGCCGAAGGTTGCCACATACGACCTGAAGCCTGAGATGAGCGCATACGAGGTGAAGGACAAGCTGGTGGGTGCCATCAACACCCAGGAGTATGACTTCATCGTGGTGAACTTCGCCAACGGCGACATGGTGGGACACACCGGTGTCTACAATGCCATCGCAAAGGCTGTTCATGCTGTGGACAACTGCGTGAAAGACGTTATCGAGGCTGCCAAGGCCAACGACTACGAGGCTATCATCATCGCCGACCACGGCAATGCTGACAATGCCATCAACGCTGACGGCACTCCTAACACGGCTCACTCTCTGAACCCAGTTCCGTTCATCTACGTTACAGACAACAATTCGGCTACTGTCAAGGACGGCCGTCTTGCCGATGTGGCTCCTTCTATCCTCCACATCATGGGTCTGGAGCAGCCTGCCGACATGACAGGAGAGAACCTCATCGAGGACAACATCCACTAACAAGACAGACTACACAATATTCCCCAAAAGGCGCATCCGGTAATGTTCCGGATGCGCCTTTGTTTTGCGTTGGGGATTGTGGGAAAATATTGTGACTCAAATAAATATTGATTTCTATATGAAATATTTTGAGAATAGGGAAAGAAATTCTAGCTTTGCAATATAACGATAAAATCAAGACATTATGGCAACTTCAGTTTTAAACCCAAATCGGTCATTAGGGCTTGCATGGATTTTGTTTTTTAGAAGAGTGGATTTTGTTTGGCTTTTAATGAGTAATAGCGGGCTATTGCGAATTAAAAACGAGCAAAAGACGCCTTATAAAAAGCAAAAGACTGCAAGCAGTTATTAAAATTATACATTAAACGGCCTAATGACCGATTTGGGTTAAATCCCACTCAGCAACATTTACTGAAACTGTTTTCCTATGATAACAGTGAAGAATACGCCCGTGAAGTACAAGCTGTTCTGACAAAGCATTTCCAACAAGAACTCGATGCCGAATCAGACAAGTTATGGGACGACGGTGTGCTCGACGCTAAACGACTTGAGGAATTAAGATATACTGATTTTCATAAATAACACCATAATCGGACTTGATGACTTTATAAAACAAATTTAAGAATCATTTTTAAATGAAAATGCGCCAGCTATCGTAATGACAGCCGGCGCATTTTCATTTATTATAAATCAGTATGTAGTCCTGGGGGATTACAGTTTCTGCTTAACCTCAATCTCTGTGAACGTCTCGATGACGTCGCCCACCTGGATATCGTTGAAGTTGACGAGCGAGATACCACACTCGAAGGTGACTCCCACCTCCTTGACATCGTCCTTGAAACGCTTGAGGGCGTTGATGGCTCCAGTATGGATAACGATACCGTCGCGGATAAGACGAGCCTTGTCTGTGCGGTGAACCTTGCCCTCGGTGACCAAAGCACCGGCAACCGTTCCGACCTTCGAGATCTTGTATACCTCGCGAACTTCCACCTGACCGGAGACAACCTCCTTGACAACCTTGTCGAGCATACCCTCCATGGCGGAAGTGACATCCTCGATGGCGTCGTAGATGACAGAATAGGTGTTGATCTCCACACCCTCCTGGTCGGCGAGCTTGCGGGCCGCTGCCGAAGGACGCACCTGGAAGCCCACGATGAGAGCATCCGAAGCGTCGGCGAGAGTAACATCGCTCTCTGAAATCTGACCCACGGCCTTGTAGATGACGTTGACCTTGATCTTCTCTGTAGAGAGCTTGATGAACGAGTCGCTGAGAGCCTCGATACTACCGTCGGTATCACCCTTGACGATGATGTTGAGCTCCTTGAATGATCCGAGTGCGATACGATGGCTGATGTCGCTGAGGGTAAGACGCTTCTGAGTGCGCAATCCCTGCTCACGCTGCAACTGCAGACGCTTGTTGGCAATCTCACGAGCCTCCACCTCAGTGTCGAGAACGTGGAAGGCATCACCTGCCGTAGGAGCACCGTTGAGACCCAGGATGATTGCAGGCTCTGCCGGCTTTGCCTCATCGATACGCTGGTTACGCTCGTTGAACATAGCCTTGATACGTCCGTAGCTCGTTCCGGCAATCAGGTTGTCGCCCACACGGAGCGTTCCGTTGCTCACGAGAACAGTAGAGACATAACCGCGACCCTTGTCGAGCGACGACTCTATGACGCTACCCGTAGCCTTGCGGTTTGGATTAGCCTTCAGTTCGAGCATATCGGCCTCAAGGAGCACCTTCTCAAGAAGTTCGTCAACGCCAATGCCCTTCTTGGCACTGATCTCCTGACACTGGTACTTTCCGCCCCACTCCTCTACAAGGAGGTTCATATTGGCGAGGTCTTCCCTGATCTTGTCGGCATTGGCACCCGGCTTGTCAATCTTGTTGATGGCGAATACCATCGGCACGTTGGCAGCCTGTGCGTGGGCGATTGCCTCACGTGTGGTAGGCATCACGCTGTCGTCGGCAGCGATGATGATGATGGCTATATCGGTGACCTGGGCACCACGGGCACGCATGGCGGTGAACGCCTCATGACCCGGAGTGTCGAGGAATGTGATATGTCTGCCGTTCTGCAACGTCACGTTGTATGCACCGATATGCTGGGTGATACCACCTGCCTCACCGGCGATGACGTTGGTATTGCGGATATGGTCGAGGAGAGAAGTCTTACCATGGTCTACGTGTCCCATCACGGTAACGATAGGAGCACGTGGCAGCAGATCGTTCTCATCGTCAGGCTCCTCATTGATAGCCTCCGAAACCTCGGCACTAACGTATTCTGTCTTGAAGCCGAACTCCTCAGCAACGAGGTTGATGGTCTCTGCATCGAGACGCTGGTTGATAGACACCATGATGCCGACGCTCATACAGGTACCGATGACCTGGTTTACAGAGACGTTCATCATGTTGGCAAGTTCGCTGACGGTAACGAACTCCGTAAGCTTCAGTATCTTGCTCTCTGCCTTCTCCTCGGCGCGCTGCTCCTTGAGATGTTCCTGGGCGGCGTCGCGCTTCTCCTTGCGGTATTTGGCTCCCTTCTTGTTCTGTCCCTTGCTGGTGAGGCGTGCGAGCGTCTCCTTTACCTGACGTGCTACATCCTCCTCGCTTACTTCAGCCGGCTTCTGTCCGCCGCGCTTGCGGTTCTTCTTCTTGTTTGAACCTCCGGCGTTCTTCTGACCGCCCTGGGCGTTGTTCTGCTTGGCAGCTGCAGCGATGTCTACACGCTCCTTGCCGATGCGCTGACGCTTCTTGCGCTCGCCATTGGCGTTTGCTCCGCCATGCTGTGCCTTCTCCTCACGCTCCTTGCGGCGCTCCTCCTTGCTCTTCTTCTTAGGACGAGTGCTCTGGTTCAGAGAGTCGAGGTCAATCTTGCCCAACACGTTAACCTTGGGAGCGAGTTTCTTCTCGCTCTTCAGCGTGAACACCTTTGAGTCGTTGTCGGCAGCAGCAGGCTGTGCCGCATTTGCCGGTGATGCCTCTTTAGGCTCATTCTTTGCAGCAGGCTGTGCTGCTGGCTGTGCTGCCTTCACTTCCGACTTTGATGCCACCGGCTCCGGTTTAGGCTGGGCTGGCTTAGGCTGTTCTTGACTTGGCTGCTCTTTGGCAACCGTTTCCACTGGTTCCTGTGCCACGGGCTTCTCCTCGGCTGGCTTGCTGACGGCAGCAGCATTTGCCTTTTTCTCTTCGGGCTTTGCAGTAGAAGCAGCAGATTTCGCTGATGGCTTCTTGCCCAGACTGTCGAGGTCTATCTTTCCTAATGGTGTGTACTTCTGCTGAGGTCTTGGCTCTGTGCTTCGTCCCTCTTTCTTGTCAGAGCGTTTCTTCTCCTTAGGACGCTTCTGCAAGAGCTTCTCTGCCTGTGTGCGCTCCTCCTTGTCCGACTTGTATGCCTCTACGAGAGCATTATACTGTCCGTCGGTGAGCTTGGAGTTAGGACCCTCTGGAGCCTCTCCCAGTTCGCTTCTTTTTTTCAGGAAATCAACTGCCGTTTGAAGTCCTATATTCAATTCACTAATCGCTTTGTTTAATCTGATGCTCATACTATATGTTTTACCCTTCTTCTTTCTTTTCTGTTATTATTCGGCTTGTCCGGAGCGTTCTGACTGCGGAATATTCGTTCTCCGCCCTTGCTTGCGGTCCGCCAGTTTCCGGAACATGCCATTCCCGAATGCTTACACATGCGGCACACCGTTCTGGGGAGCGGCGTGCCGTATGGACTGTATGTATTATTCGAATTCCGCTCTCAGCACCTGGAGCACGTGGTCTACCGTCTCCTCTTCGAGGTCGGCTTTCTCTACGAGCATTTCGCGTGGTGCCTCAAGCACCTTCTTTGCAGTGTTGAAGCCGATAGACTTGATGGCATCGATTACCCACTGGTCTATCTCGTCGGCAAACTCGTCGAGGTAGATGTCTTCCACCTCCTGGCCATCCTCCATGTCACGGAACACGTCGATGGTGTATTCTGTCAGCATACTTGCCAACTTGATGTTCATACCGCCACGGCCGATTGCCAATGATACCTCTTCCGGCTTGAGGAACACCTCTGCCTTGTGGTTCTCCTCGTCTACATTGATGTTGAGGACCTTTGCCGGACTGAGTGCGCGCTGGATGAAGAGCTTGGTGTTTGCGGTGTAGTTGATCACATCGATGTTCTCGTTGCACAGTTCTCTTACGATACCGTGCACGCGGCTACCCTTCACTCCCACGCATGCTCCTACCGGGTCGATGCGCTCGTCGTAGCTCTCAACGGCGATCTTGGCTCTCTCTCCCGGCATACGTGCTATGCGCTGCACGGTGATGAGTCCGTCGGCAATCTCTGGCACCTCCTGTTCGAGCAGGCGCTGCAGGAACACCGGACTTGTGCGGCTGAGGATGATTTTCGGGTTGTTGTTCTCGTTGTCCACACGCAGGATGACAGCCTTTACGGTCTCTCCCTTGCGATACTGGTCGCGAGGAATCTGCTCTCCCTTAGGAAGGATAAGCTCGTTGTTCTCGTCGTCAACGAGGAGCACCTCTCTCTTCCACACCTGATAGACCTCAGCTGTGATTACCTGTCCCACACGGTCTTTGTATTTGTTGTAGAGGCTGTCGTGCTCGAGCTCGAGCACCTTTGAAGCCAAAGTCTGACGCAGGTTGAGGATGGCACGGCGTCCGAACTTGCTGAAGTCCACCTTCTCGCTCACGTCCTCACCCACCTCGTAGTCTGCCTGTATCTTGCGAGCCTCTGTGAGTGTTATCTCTTTGTTGTCGTCATGCTCCACGCCGTCGGCAACGACGGTACGGTTACGGTATATCTCGAAGTCGCCCTTGTCGGGGTTCACGATGACGTCGAAGTTCTCGTCGCTGCCGAAGATCTTCGCGATGACGTTGCGGAAGCTTTCCTCGAGCACGCTCATGAGAGTCGTTCTGTCGATATTCTTCGTTTCCTTGAATTCTTTGAAGGATTCGAACATGCTTACTGTTTCTTCTTCTTTCTTCAATGCTGCCATAGCTTATTTGAAACTTATTAAGTATTTTGTATATTTCACTGTGTTCATGCCGAAGGTCTTGTCAACGTCTTCTATTACCGGGCGCTTGGCTCCTTCCTTCTTCACTTTCTCTTTCACGGTGATGGTGAAATCGTCTCCATCCACACTCTTGAGCAGTCCTTTCCATTTCTTTCCGTCGGCGTCGAGCACTTCCACTTCTTTTCCGATGAAGTTGAGATACTGCTGTCTCACCTTGAAAGGCTGTCCGAGGCCGGCGCTGCCAACCTCCAATTCGTAGTCCTCGTCATCACGGTTGAGGTTGTCTTCTATGAAGCGGCTGAGCTGCACGCAATCCTCAATCCACACGCCATCTGCATGGTCGATCTCCACGACGATTCTGTCGTCTGGACTAATCTCAATGTCAACGAGGAAATAGTCTTTGTCCTCGAGCCACTGGTTAACTAATTTTTCAACTACGTTTTTGTCTATCATAAATAAAATAACTTGTGGTAATTCCCTTGAGGCGGCAAGAGAATGTCATCCATCAGAAAGTGTCGCCTGTCGGGGATTTAAAATAAAATGAGGAGCTCCTTCGGGGCTCCCCATTCCACTGAACGCTGCAAAGTTAACAATTATTATTAACGTGCGCAAAGTTTTATGCATAAAATATGTGGTTTGCATCTGCTTTTTCTTCGTTTTTTAGCATTCTGCCATGAAGTATAGGCATTACCAACCATCAGATTCCGTCTTATTGCCGTTTTCCGGTCCGTTTCCTTTCCGGGGAACCGGATGTTTCCACGTACCGTCCCGACGCCTTCCGGCTGTTTATGCGTCGATGTTGGCGTATGTGGCATTCTGCTCTATGAACTGGCGGCGTGGCTCCACGTCGTCGCCCATAAGCATAGAGAATATCTCGTCCGCCTCGGCGGCATTCTCTATGTTCACCTGCTTGAGCAGACGGGTCTTAGGATTCATTGTGGTGTCCCAGAGCTGCTCCGGGTTCATCTCTCCCAAACCTTTATATCGCTGTGTGTGGATATTCTTGTCGTCGTCCACGCCGTTGCCGTATTTGTCGAGGAACGCCTGACGCTGCTGCTCGGTGTAGCAGTATTCCTTCACTTTGTTCTTGAAGGTGCAGAGATACAATGGCGGAGTGGCGATATAGAGATGTCCCTCCTGTATCACCTTCGGCATGAAACGATAGAAGAGCGTCATGATGAGCGTGTCGATGTGAGAACCATCGACGTCGGCATCGGTCATGATGATGATCTTGTCGTAGCGCAGCTTTTCGGTGTTCGCCTCCTTGTCGTCTTCGCCGTCCACTCCGAAGCGCACGCCGATACTCTGGATGATGTTCATCACCGACTCGCTCTCGAACACCTTGTGCCACATCACCTTCTCCACGTTCAGGATCTTACCTCTGAGCGGCAGGATTGCCTGGGTGTAGCGGTCGCGGCCCTGCTTTGCCGAACCTCCGGCGGAGTCTCCCTCGACGAGGAATATCTCACACTCCTTCGGGTCACGGTTGGAACAGTCGGCGAGTTTTCCCGGCAGTCCGCCTCCGGTCATCGGGTTCTTGCGCTGCACGCTCTCACGTGCCTTGCGTGCCGCGATACGCGCCGTAGCTGCAAGGATGACCTTCTCGCAAACCTGCTTCGCCTCTTTCGGATGCTCCTCCAGATAGTTTGTCAGCGCCTCCGACACGGCCTGCTGCACGGCTCCGGTAACCTCGTTGTTTCCGAGCTTCGTCTTTGTCTGTCCCTCAAACTGCGGCTCTGCCACCTTTATCGAGATTACGGCGGTGAGTCCCTCACGGAAGTCCTCTCCGGCGATTTCTATCTTCGCCTTCTCTATCTGCTTTGAAATCACCGGGTCGCTGTCGGCGTATTTCTTCAGCGTGCGGGTGAGTGCCATACGGAAGCCCATAAGGTGTGTTCCTCCCTCTATGGTGTTGATATTGTTTACGTATGAATGGATATTCTCGCTATAGTCGGTGTTATACATGATAGCCACCTCGATTGGAATACCCTGCTTCTCGGTCTTCAGATAGATGACATCATCGAAGAGGTGGGTGCGATGGCGGTCGACGTAGCGCACGAACTCCTTCAGTCCCTCCTTGGCATGGAACACCTCCTGACGGGTCTTTCCCTCCTCGTCGGGACGCATATCGGTAAGCGTTATGGTGATGCCGGCATTCAGATATGCCAGCTCTCTCATTCGCTTGGCTATGATGTCGTACTTATACGTGGTGGTGGTAAATATGGTTGGGTCCGGCCAGAACTGCTGACGTGTTCCCTGCTGGTCGGTCTCTCCCACTACCTTCACGGAATAGAGAGGCTTTCCCTTTTCGTATTCCTGCTGATAGATCTTGCCGTTGCGGAACACCTGCGAGAGCATCTTTGTGGAGAGTGCGTTCACACAACTCACACCCACTCCGTGGAGTCCTCCGCTGACTTTGTATGATCCCTTGTCAAACTTTCCTCCTGCGTGGAGCACCGTCATTACCACTTCGAGTGCCGACTTGTGGAGTTTCTCGTGCATGTCCACCGGAATACCACGTCCGTTGTCCTGTACCGTGATAGACTCGTCCTCGTTGATGGTAACCTCGATGTGCGTGCAATAGCCTGCCATCGCCTCGTCGATGGAGTTGTCCACGGTCTCGTTCACAAGGTGATGGAGACCTTTCTCACTGATATCGCCGATATACATGGCCGGACGCTTGCGCACAGCCTCAAGACCCTCCAGCACCTGAATGTTACTGGCGGAATAGTTGTTCTCGTTTATCTGATTGTCTGACATTGTTGATTTCTTGATTTTTTCAAGGGGCAAAGATAGTCAATTTTATTGACATAGGGAAATTTTCGGTTTAAAAAGTGTCGCCGTTCCTCTTCACCCTCGACATATTGGGGTTATTTCCAAACTGGCCATCAGATTCCGCATCTGCCAGGCCTTTGTTTTCATACACATAACGCTGCATCATCCTCACGCCACCATCGGCATGCAAAACGGCGATATGCCATAACATAACGATATGCCATAACGCAGAAATGCCACAATCTTCCGATTGCAGCATTCCGTATGATTCAATAACATTTTACATCGCCCCATAGTGCGACTCTTGACTTAGGCTAGGCTATTGATGTGCTGTGCCAAGCTTGACTTGATGTTAGCAGCCTTATTCTTGTGGATAAGGTTAGTCTTAGCCAGCTTGTCAAGAATCTTCTGTACGCTTGGGTACATCTTAACAGCCTCTTCCTTGTCTGTCATAGCGCGCAGTTTACGAACTGCATTACGCATAGTCTTTGCATAATATCTGTTGTGCAAATTCTTTTTCTTATCCTGGCGGATTCTTTTTAGTGATGATTTGTGATTTGCCATCTTGTTATTATCTTTTTATTTTTTATTGTAGTCCCTAGGAGAGTCGAACTCCTCTTTAGAGAATGAAAATCTCTCGTCCTAACCGATAGACGAAGGGACCATAATCGGATTTTGCGGTGCAAAGTTACGTCAACTTTATCATATACACAAATATTTTCAAGAAAAAATATTGAAATTCGTGCTTTTCTTGTTGTTTTTAAGGATTTTACGCCCTTCGAATGAGGTTTTTTGATAATTTTGCCGACAAATATGACTTTCAACATCAATTGCATAGTGCTCCACGCCTTCATGTTCAACGATTCGAAAATGATGGTAGACGTGCTCTCCAGAGAGGAGGGCAGGCTGTCGTGCGTGCTAAACATAGGGCGGTCGAAGGCGGGCCGCGGGCGCCGCCAACTGTTCCAACCCCTGTCGATTCTCGAACTGACTCTCGACCGCAAGGTACCGGGACTACTCGCCACAGTGAAAGACGCTCATGTGGCAGTGGCATTCGCCAATATCCCCTTCGACCCCTACAAACTCGCCATATCGATGTTTCTCGCCGAATTCATTGCCAACGTCACGCGGTCAGAAAAGGAATCGGAGGTTCTCTTCGACTACATATCTGAGAGTCTGCAGTGGCTCGACGGAGCGAGAAAGGATTTTTCGAACTTCCATCTTGTGTTCATGATGCGCCTGACGAGGTTTGTGGGATTCTTTCCCAACCTTGAGGACTACAGCGAGGGATGCGCCTTCGACATGCAGAACGGATGTTTCGTGGACTGGGCACCGCAGCAGAGGGGATTCCTCACGGGCGACGACGCCACCAAGATGCAGACTCTGATGCGAATGAACTACGACAACATGCGACTCTTCAAGATGTCGCACGCCGACCGCAACCGATGTCTCGACGTTATAACAGACTACTACAGGCTGCACGTGGCTGACTTCCGCGAAATGAAGTCGCTCTCCATTCTGAGGGAATTGTTTGCCTGACCTTCATTCCAAGCACCGGTTTTGCCCTTCTATTACCTATTATATATAGAGACGCACACATGCACGGCAATCGGAAAAGGACGGAACATGACACAGCATCGCTAATGCCCCACCCTTCCGGACATACCAGACAAATACATCTGAAACATAATCGTCAGCACTGAAACCGGACAGGACACAAGACTTGTCACCAATCCCAACCATTGCAGCAAGGGAAAACAAACAATGCTTTGGAATTAGAATATTTTAACTCTTTACGGTGCTTAATTGTTAAATCATACAGTTGACAAATATGTATAAAAGTTATACATATTACTGATTCTTAATGACCAGATGGGACTTCAAGCATTTAGTCCGGACCATCAACAGCCAGAGGAGATCTCACTCCATTTTACTCCAAATTCCATATTGGCAAAAAACAATCGCCACAAAACCATCAGGCCATCTGTTTTCAATGCAATACCTATACAAACAGACTACTGACAACCAGATTGTTAACAGCCAGATGATTATCCGCGAGTTATCCGGATGATTCGCAGACAGGAGAAGCTGCCAGACGACAGGAATCTGATGAATTGAATCCGGATGGCAGAAATCAAAACAAAATTCAAATAAGGCCAAATGACCGATTTGGGTTAAAACCGGAATATGAATATTGTGACATACCCCAATTGGGCAAGGCGTCTGATATGTTAAATAATATATCTTCATTTGTGAACTCTTATTAATTTATTTAGTTCCAAAAGCCTCATCTACCCACCCCACCACCTGCCCTCATTAGACACCAAGTAATGAAGAGAAATCAAAAAAAAATACTGAAAAGAGGAAAATTGTGGGGAAAAGTGGCGGAGTGTGGGGGAAAATGTGTAACTTTGAAGCCCAATAACCCATTAAGATGTACGTATGCGATTTTTAGGTAACATAGAGGCAAAGATCGACGCGAAGGGACGTGTGTTCCTCCCCGCAACTTTCCGCAAGGTATTGCAAGCCGGCGGAGAGGAAAACCTCGTGTTGCGCAAAGACGTGTTCCAGCCATGCCTCGTGCTCTACCCGGAAAGCGTATGGAACGAGCAGATGGACGAGCTGCGATCAAGGCTCAACCGCTGGAACAGGGAGCATCAGCGCATCTTCAGACAGTTCGTGAGCGACGTGGAAGCGATATCGCTCGACGGCAACGGCAGATTCCTGATTCCAAAGAGATACGTCGACATGGCTGCGATAAGCGGACAGGTGAAATTCATCGGCATGGGCGACTCGATAGAGATCTGGAGCGAAGGAAACACCGCAGACCCGTTTATGGAGCCCGACGAATTCGGCGCCGCTCTGGAGAGCATTATGGGTGACCCCTCGCCGGCGGATGCCGACAACGGGAAAGTGAATGACAATATTGCTGGAAACTAAAGAAAAAAACTAAATAAAACAATGGCTACCATCATCGATACATATCACGTGCCGGTATTGCTCGAAGAGAGCGTCGGCGGACTTGACATCAAACATGACGGGACATACGTCGACGTGACGTTCGGCGGTGGCGGTCACAGCCGCAGAATACTGCAGGAGCTGGACGGTGGCGGACACCTGTACAGCTTCGACCAGGATGCGGATGCGGAAAAGAACGTGAGTCCGCAGGACAACTTCACATTCGTGAGGAGCAACTTCAGATATCTCAAGAACTGGATGCGCTACTACGGAGTGGAAGGACTCGACGGACTGCTTGCCGACCTGGGGGTGTCGAGCCACCATTTCGACGACGAGACGAGAGGGTTCTCATTCAGATTCGACGCACCGCTCGACATGAGGATGAACAAAAGGGGCGGAGAGAATGCCGCCGACCTTGTGAACGAGAGGTCGGAAGAGGAACTCGCCGACATGTTCTACCTCTACGGTGAACTGAAGAACTCAAGGCGCATAGCGAAAGCCATCGCCCAAGCGAGGGAGCAGAAGCCAATACTGACGACACAGGACCTGATGGATGCCACGCTGCCACTGTTTCCAAAGGAAAGGGGAAAGAAGGACATGGCGAGGATGTTCCAAGCGCTGCGCATCGTGGTGAACCACGAGATGACGGCACTGAAGGAGATGCTCGCCTCTGCCACGGAACTGCTGAAACCGGGCGGCAGGCTGTCGGTGATAACATACCACAGCCTGGAGGACAGGATAGTAAAGAACTTCATGAAGACGGGAAATGCTGAAGGCAAGACGACACAGGACTTCTTCGGAAGGGTGGAGACACCGTTCAGACTTGTCAACAACAAGGTGATAGTGCCATCCGACGAAGAACAGCAGGTCAACCCGCGAAGCAGAAGCGCAAAACTGAGAATTGCAGAGAAAAGAGAACCGGCCGACAAATAGTGGAGACGAACAAAAGAAATGAAAGAAGACTATACTGACATAAACGCCGAAGAGGGAACGACACCGACACTGACAGATACGGACGGACACCGGACGGAACCTCTCGCCAGCCAACACGACGCCAACACCGACGCCGCAACGACTGACACTGCCGACACGACAGCATCCGCCGACACGACGGAAAAGAGGAAGACGGACGTGGAGGCTACCGGCGAAAACCTGGAAAGCCAAGAGGCAAGAAAGGAACTGAAACGCATTGTGGAGGAGATTGCCAGAGAGGACGAACGGCCGATGTCGTCGAACTTCTCGCTCAAGAAAATCCTCGGCGGCGAATTCCTGCAGGCAAAGATAATAAAGCAGTACAAATGGCTCATCGTGATAATCGTGGGCTTCATGATAGTATATGTGTCAAACAGATACAGCTGCGACCAGAAGAGAATACAGATTTCAAAGCTCAACAAGGAGCTGGAAGAAGCGAAGTTCAGGGCGATGACGACAACAAGCGAACTGACGAAGATAAGCCGCGAGAGCAACGTGCTGCAGATGCTGCAGAACTGCAAAGACAGCGTGCTGCATATTCCTAACCAGCCACCTTATATTATAAACGTACCGGAACAATGAATACAAACAGACAGCAAAACTTGGCCAAATCGGTGAAGAGATACAGGATAATAGCCTGGATTGCCGTGCTTATCTGCCTGTTGATCATCGGAAAGGTGGTTTATGTGGGCACTCTGAAGCGTGAATACTGGATGAAAGTGGCGGAACAGAAAAAGGTAAAGGAAAAGCCGGAACCTGCCGAACGCGGAAACATACTGAGCTGCGACGGAAGGCTGCTGTCCGGAACACTGCCGGAATATGACCTTATAATAGACTTCAGCGTGTGTCAGGAGTGGCGCGACTCCATGTGGAGAGCCGATTTCCCGAAAATCTGCGCCGGGCTGCACCGTATATTCCCTGACAAAAGCGAGGAGTATTTCCGCGACAGACTGCAGGAGGGATACGACAAGAAGAACAAGAGCTGGAAAATAATAAAGAGGCGAGCTACCTTCGAGGAGATGACGGAGGTGAAACGGCTGCCGGTGTTCAGAGAGCCAAGACTGAGAGGAGGATTCCACGAAGTGGAGCATACGACGAGGAAGAAGCCCTTCGGGTCGCTCGCAAGCCGAACAATCGGTGACCTAATAATAAGTAACGGGCAGCCGAAATGCGGACTGGAACAGTCGTTCAACAAATACCTGAGCGGCACACCGGGAAAGAAGCGCATACGCAAGGTGTTCGACAAGACGATACCTGAGATAATCGTGCCGCCGGTGGCCGGATGCGACATCATAACGACAATCGACGTGGGAATGCAGGACCTCTGCGAGAGGGCGCTCCTGGAGAAGCTGAAGGAAATCAACGGCAACGTGGGAGTGGCTATCGTGATGGAGGTGAGCACCGGCGACATCAAGGCAATGGTGAACATGTCGAAACTCGCAAGCGGCGACTATGCCGAGATAAAGAACAACGCCGTGTCTGACCTGCTCGAACCGGGTTCGGTGTTCAAGACGGCATCGATAATGGTGGCACTCGACGACGGAGTGGTGGACACTACTTATATGGTGGACACCGGAGGCGGAGTATGGGACATGTACGGAGCGAAGATGAGAGACCACAACTGGTCATCAGGCGGTTATCAGACGATATCACTGCCTCGCACGCTGGAGGTGAGTTCCAACATCGGAGTGAGCCGGATTATCGACAGATACTACGGCAAGAACCCGGAGAAATTCGTTGAGGGACTACGACGCATCGGAATGGGAGCACCGCTGAACCTGCCGTTCAAGGGAGCGGGAAAGGCGCAGATACGCATGCCGAAGAAAAACAAACGTGGGCAATACACCAACTGGTATGGTACCACGCTGCCGTGGATGAGTATCGGATATGAGACTCAGGTGCCGCCGATATACACGCTGACCTTCTACAACGCCATCGCAAACAACGGAAAGATGGTGGCGCCGAGATTCGTGAAGAGCGTGGTGAAAGACGGACAGGTGGTGAAGGATTTCCCCACCGTGGTGGTGAAGGAGAAGATCTGCAAGGAGAAGACTCTCAAGGAAATGCAGACAATCCTATACCACGTGGTGAGTCAAGGACTGGGCAAAGCTGCCGGTTCGGAATCGTTCAAGGTGGCCGGCAAGACAGGTACTGCACAGATTTCAAAAGGACGGTCGGGATACAAGAGCGGACCGATGAACTATCTCGTCAGCTTCGCCGGATATTTCCCTGCCGACGCTCCACGATACAGCTGCATCGTATGCATACAGAAACCGGGACTGCCGGCATCGGGAGGAAGACAGAGTGGTGCCGTGTTCCACAAGATATCGGAGGGCATAATGGCTCAAAGCCTGAAGCTGCTCGCATCCGATGCACGCACACCGGACGCTCTGCTGACGCCGGAAGTGAAAAACGGCAACATGCTTGCCGCCGACTATGTGCTGGCACATCTCGGTGTGAAGACCAACGAGGGATGGAACGGCAGCTATGCAAACGGAAACCCGATATGGGGAAAGGCCGAGAGCAACAACAGGATGGTGACGCTGACCAAGGGAAAGGCGTATGCCAAGAACCTGATGCCAGACGTGATAGGAATGGGAGCCCGCGACGCCGTGTACATCACGGAGACAAGAGGTCTGAAGGTGACTATCTATGGCAGAGGAAAGGTGTATGAGCAGAGTATAGCGGCTGGCTCGAAGATAAGGAAGGGACAGCGATGCGTGATAAAGCTCAGGAACTGACATTGACACCCTAATGAATGAAGTTTGACACCCTAATGTACAGAAGGGCAGACTACGGAGGGGGAAATCAAGGACAATAAAGAAAACAACATAACATATATAAAGAAAGACTATGGTACTGGAAGAACTTATCAAAGGACTGAAGACGGTCAGCGTCTGCGGTCAGACAGACATAGAGATAACTGGCGTGAACATCGACTCACGCCGAATCAAGGAGGGACACCTGTTCATCGCACAGCGCGGAACCCAGGTGGACGGACACAAGTTCATACCTAAGGCTATCGAACTTGGCGCAAAGGCTGTACTCTGCGAGGTTTTGCCAGAGGAGAAAGCCGAGGGAGTGACTTATGTGCAGGTGGAATCCACTGAGGACGTGGCAGGAAAGGTTGCCACGATATTCTATGGTGACCCATCGAGGAAACTGAAACTCGTGGGAGTGACGGGAACGAACGGCAAGACGACGATCGCCACATTATTATATAATATGTTCCGCAAGTTGGGATACAAATGCGGACTGCTGTCTACCGTGTGCAACTACATCGAGGACGAGGCGGTTCCTGCCGACCACACCACACCGGACCCTATCGAGCTGAACTATCTGCTCAGCAGAATGGTAGACGCCGGATGCCAGTATGCCTTCATGGAGTGCAGCTCCCATGCCATAGCACAGAAGCGCATCGGAGGACTGGACTTTGCTGGAGGACTGTTTACAAACCTGACACGCGACCATCTGGACTACCACAAGACGTTTGAGAACTACCGCAATGCAAAGAAGGCATTCTTCGACCAGCTGCCGAAGACAGCGTTCGCCATAACGAATGCCGACGACAAGAACGGCATGGTGATGGTGCAGAACACGAAGGCTACGGTGAAGACATACTCCACACGCACAATGGCTGACTTCAAGGCAAAGATCCTTGAATGTCACTTCGGCGGCATGTATCTCGAAATCGACGGCAGAGAAGTGGGAGTGCAGTTCATCGGTAAGTTCAACGTCAGCAACCTGCTCGCCGTATATGGTGCTGCCGTGATGCTGGGCGAGAAACCGGAGAACGTACTCCTCGTGATGAGCACGCTGAAGAGCGTGAGCGGAAGACTCGACCCTATACAGTCGCCAGAGGGCTACACGGCTATCGTGGACTATGCACACACTCCTGACGCACTGGAGAACGTGCTCAATGCCATACATGAAGTGCTCGAAGGAAAGGGCCATGTGATAACGGTCTGTGGCGCCGGCGGAAACCGTGACAAGGGCAAGCGTCCTTTGATGGCGCAAGAGGCGGTGAAGCAGAGCGACAAGGTGATAATAACGAGCGACAACCCAAGATTTGAGGAGCCGCAGGATATAATCAACGACATGCTTGCCGGACTGGACGACCAGCAGATGAAGAAAGTGGTAAGCATCGTTGACCGTCGTGAGGCCATCCGCACCGCCTGCATGCTGGCACAGAAGGGCGACGTGATACTCGTTGCCGGAAAGGGCCATGAGGACTATCAGGAAATAAAGGGAGTGAAACATCACTTCGACGACAAGGAGGTGCTGAGAGAGGCTATGGGCATCAAATAAGGATGCGGAAAGCAAAATACTCACATCACCGAAGCAATCCCTGACGCCTGACGGAAGACAGACTACGGGACAAACAAAAAGTGAAACGAATATAATATATCATGTTATACTATCTATTCAGATTCTTAGACCAGTTCGGCATTCCGGGAAGTCACATGTGGGGATACATCTCGTTCCGCGCATTGCTCGCCCTGATTCTCTCGCTCGCCATCTCGGCTTGGTTCGGAGAGAAGTTTATAAAATACTTGAAGAGCAAGCAGATAACAGAGGTGCAGCGCGATGCCAAGATAGACCCGTTCGGGGTGAAGAAAATCGGCGTGCCTTCAATGGGAGGCATCATCATCATTGCCGCCATACTGCTGCCGGTGCTGCTGCTCGGACGAATGAGGAACATTTATCTCATCCTAATGATCATCACGACGATATGGCTGGGATTCCTCGGCGGACTCGACGACTACATCAAGATTTTCCGCCACAACAAGGAGGGACTGCCGGGCAAGTTCAAGATCGTGGGACAGATAAGCATCGGACTCATCGTGGGACTGGTGTTGTGGCTGAGTCCTGACGCCAAAATAAACGAGAATCTGAGCATGAAGAAGATGAACGGCACGGAGGTGGTGGTGAAACACCGCCCTGAAGCACAGAAGTCACTGAAGACGACGATACCGTTCGTGAAGGGTCACAACCTGGACTACTCCAACATCATGTCGTTCTGCGGCAAATACAAGACGGCGGCAGGATGGATTCTCTTCGTGATAATGACAATCCTCGTGGTGACGGCTGTTTCCAACGGTGCTAACCTGAACGACGGAATGGACGGCATGTGTGCGGGAAACTCCGCAATAATAGGTGTGGCGCTGGGAATATTCGCCTATGTCAGCAGTCACATAGAATATGCGGCATATCTGAACATCATGTATATACCGGGCTCACAGGAGCTTGTGGTGTTCATGTGTGCCTTCGTGGGAGCGTTGGTGGGATTCCTTTGGTATAACTCGTATCCGGCCCAGGTGTTCATGGGCGACACGGGATCGCTGACCATCGGCGGCATCATCGGTGTATGTGCCGTAATTATACACAAGGAACTGATGCTGCCGATACTGTGTGGCATATTCTTCGTGGAGAGCCTCAGCGTGATACTGCAGGTCTACTACGCCAAGTTAGGAACAAGGAAAGGCGTGAAGCAACGACTGATAAAGCGTGCTCCTCTGCACGACACGTTCCGCACCACGGACGACCAACTCGACCCGAACATCAAGTATGTGTTCAAAAAGCCTCACACGGCTATCCATGAGTCGAAGATCACCATCCGCTTCTGGATAATGACAATCATCCTGGCTGCAATGACCATCATCACGCTGAAGATGAGATAAAAAGGGAGAAGAAAAGAATAAAATATAAGGTATTATATAGCAAAAGTAATATGAAAAGAATTGTTATACTTGGAGCTGGCGAGAGTGGAGCCGGAGCTGCCGTATTGGCAAAGAAAGAGGGTTTCGACGTGTTCGTGTCTGACATGTCGGCCATCAAGGACAAATACAAGAAGCTCCTTGACGACCACGGCGTGGAATGGGAGGAAGGCCACCACACCGAGGAGAAGATTCTCAACGCTGACGAGATAATAAAGAGTCCGGGCATACCGAAGGAGGCGCCGATGATAAGAAAGTGTATGGAGAAGAACATACATATCATCAGCGAGATTGAGTTCGCCGGAAGATACACACACTCCAAGATGGTGTGCATAACGGGAAGCAACGGAAAGACGACTACAACGTCGCTTATCTATCATATATTCAAGAACGCAGGTTATGACGCCGGACTGGCCGGCAACATCGGAAAGAGCCTGGCGCTGCAGGTGGCGGAGGAGCCTCATGAATACTATATCATAGAACTCAGCTCCTTCCAGCTTGACGATATGTATGACTTCAGGGCAAACATCGCCATCCTGCTGAACATCACACCGGACCATCTGGACCGCTACGACTTCTGCATGCAGAACTATGTGGACGCAAAGATGAGGATTCTGCAGAACCAGACACAGGAGGACTCTTTCATCTACTGGAACGATGACCCTGTGATAAAGAAGGAACTCGACAAATATGACATCAAGGCTGTGAAGTGTCCGTTCTCTGAACTGAAGGAGAAGGGTTCCATCGGTTATATCGAAGAGGGACAGTACAAGATTGAATACCCCACTCCGTTCAACATGGAGCAGGAGGAACTGAGCCTCACGGGCAAACACAACATTTATAACTCTTTGGCTGCCGGTATCGCATCAAACATCGCCGGCATCAAGAAGGAGGAAATACGCAAGAGCCTGAGCGACTTCCCCGGTGTGGAGCACAGACTGGAGAAGGTTGCCACCGTGGGGGGCGTGCTCTACGTGAACGATTCGAAAGCTACCAACGTGGATGCATGCTGGTATGCCCTCGAAAGCATGAAGACACCTACCATCCTCATCATCGGAGGAAAGGACAAAGGCAACGACTACAACGAGATAAAGGATTTGGTGAAGAAGAAATGTGCGGGCATCGTATATCTCGGTGCTGACAACAAGAAACTGCATGATTTCTTCGATGGAATGGGTATTCCGGTGGCTGACACGCATTGTATGAAAGACTGCGTGGAGGCATGCGAGAAGATGGCAAAGCCGGGATATACGGTACTGCTGAGTCCTTGCTGCGCAAGCTTCGACCTATTCAAGAACATGGAGGACAGAGGCGAACAGTTCAAGACTCTCGTCAGGAACTTGTAAATTCCATATATTACACAATAAACTGATAGCATAGGAGACATAGGCAGAAAATGGCAGAAGAGACTACGACAGAGAAAAAAGTTGCCACAAGGAAGATAAAGGGCGACCCTGTGATATGGGGAGTCTTCATCATGCTGTGTATAATAAGCATCATCGAGGTGTTCAGCGCTTCGAGCAACTTGACCTACAAGACTTCCAACTACTGGGGACCGATATGCAAGCATGTGTTCCTGCTCGGATGGGGAGTGTTGTTCATGCTGGCAACGATGAACCTGAAATGCAAATATTTCAAGCTCGTCATGCCGCTGGCATTGCTCATATCGTTCGTATTGCTCATAATCTGCTTTTTCGTAGGTGCCGTGAACGATGGCCACAGATGGATTCCAATACCGGTAATCGGCATGAAATTCCAACCCTCTGAAATGGCTAAAGGAGCCGTGGTGCTCGCCGTGGCAACAATACTGAGCGCCATGCAGACGGATACGGGTGTCGACAAGAGGGCATTCAAATTCATCATCACCGTCAGCGGCGGCTTCATAATTCTCATAGGATTGGAAAACCTCTCTACGGCAGCACTGCTGGGTGCTGTGGTGCTGATGATGATGTGGATAGGAAGAATTCCCAAGAGGCAGTTGGGCAAACTGATGGGATCTCTTGCCATTTTGGCAGTGGGTGGATTGATCATCGTAATGGCCTTCGGACACGACAAGGAGAAAGAGGCTGAAGAGGACCCGAGGATGGCTATGGTGGACAAGAACAAGGTCAAGGCAACAGACAAAGAAGATAGCAAAGAACCGAAATTGTTCCACCGCCTTGACACTTGGAAGAGCCGTATAGACAAGTTCCTCGACGGCAAAGATGTTCCGCCGGAGAAATTCGACCTCAACAATGACGCACAGGAGGGATATTCACAGATTGCCATAGCATCATCTAACATGATGGGCAAAGGACCGGGAAACTCCACGATGAGAGACTACCTGCCACAGGCTTTCAGCGACTTCATCTACTCCATAATCATTGAAGAGATGGGACTGATAGGTGCCGTGGGTGTGTGTCTGCTGTATATAATACTGCTGTTCCGCACCATGACGATAGCGAGCAGATGTGCCAACACCTTCCCGGCACTGCTGATAATAGGAATAGCACTGATGCTTGTCACACAGGCTCTGTTCAATATGGGCGTGGCTGTGGGATGGCTGCCGGTGACCGGTCAGCCGCTGCCGCTGATAAGCAAGGGCGGAACTTCTTCTATAATGAACTGCGTGTATATCGGAATGATACTGAGCGTGAGCCGGTCGGCAAAGAAGAAGAACGAAACAGCTCACATTCCCACAGCAACGCCGATAGCAGCATAAGCATTGAAACGACCGGCAAAGGTCATGAAAAAGATCAAAGGGAAAGATAACCGGTAAAGGTTGATAAAGGAAAAGACATCTGCGAGACAGCATATCTACTGCGGATGAAGTAACAAAGAAACAAAATTTCGGAACAATGGATAATGAACTGAGGATTGTAATCAGCGGTGGCGGCACTGGAGGCCATATATTCCCTGCCGTATCTATCGCAAATGCCATAAAGGCGAAGCGCCCGGAGGCAAAGATTCTGTTTGTCGGAGCACTTGGCAGAATGGAAATGCAGCGTGTGCCGGCAGCAGGATACGAAATCAAAGGTCTGCCCGTCAGAGGACTGATACGTCCACTGTGGTCGCCGAAAAACATCGGTGTGCTCATAGATTACCTGAAGAGCAAGGGTATGGCGAAGAAGATCATCAAAGACTTCAAGCCGATGGCTGCAGTGGGAGTGGGAGGATATGCAAGTGGAGCGACTCTCGACGCGGCACATGCCCTGGGCATCCCAAGTCTTATCCAGGAGCAGAACTCATACGCAGGAAAAACCAACAAGATGCTTTCGACGAAGGCTGACAAGATATGCGTTGCCTACGACGGCATGGAGCGTTTCTTCCCTGCTGACAAGATAATGATGACGGGAAATCCCGTCAGACAGAATATCGTGAATGCGGAGATAAGCCATGAGGATGCGGTGAAACAGTTCGGACTCGACCCGGAGAAGAAGACGATACTCATAGTGGGTGGCAGCCTCGGAGCACGCACCGTGAACGAGAGCGTATTGGCTCATCTCAAGGAGATAAAGGAGTCGGGAGTGCAGTTCATATGGCAGACCGGCAAATACTACCACGAGAGCATCATGCAGAAAATGGCATCCCACAATGACATGCCGATGCTGAAGGTGATGGACTTCATATCCGATATGGGAGCGGCATACAAGGCTGCCGACCTCGTGATAAGCCGTGCCGGAGCAAGCAGTATCTCGGAATTCTGTCTGATAGGCAAACCTGTGATACTGGTGCCATCGCCAAATGTGGCAGAAGACCACCAGACAAAGAACGCCATGGCACTGGTGGAGAAGGACGCCGCGCTGATGGTGAAAGATGTGGAGGCAAAGGACAATGTTATAAAGCTCGCACTGACAACAGTGGGCGATGCGGCAAAACTGGAGAGCCTTGCAACAAACGTGAAGAAACTCGGTCTGCCCCACTCCGCCGACATCATTGCCGACGAGGTGTTGAAACTGGCGGAAAACAAAAAATGACAAACAAATACAAATCCCTGACAATACAGTAGCTGAATCGGAAGGCTAATTCCTGAAAGCAGCTTGGAAAGGCTGACGCTATTGTGGAGAAAAACAAAGAAGCAATGGAACTGAAAGATATAAAAGCAGTATATTTCGTAGGAGCCGGCGGCATCGGTATGAGCGCCATAGCTCGCTATTTCATACATAAAGGACTCGTGGTGGCCGGTTACGACAAGACACCATCGAAACTGACAGAACAGCTGGAGAAAGAGGGTATGCTCATCCACTATGAGGAAAACGTGGACGAGATTCCCCATGCATGCAAGAAACCGGCATCGACTCTCGTTGTTTACACACCAGCCATTCCGCAGGAACACAAGGAACTGGTATATTTCCGCGAGAACAACTTCGACGTGGAGAAGAGAGCACAGGTGCTCGGTATGCTGACACGCACTCACAAGGGGCTTTGCGTGGCAGGCACTCACGGCAAGACAACGACATCAACGATGTGTGCCCATATCATGCATCAGAGTTCTATAGACTGCAACGCTTTCCTCGGCGGCATATCAAAGAACTACGGCACAAACTATATCCTCAGCGAAAAGAGCGACTACGTGGTGATAGAGGCCGACGAGTTCGACCGCAGCTTCCATTGGCTCCGTCCTTGGATGAGCGTGATCACCTCTACCGACCCTGACCACCTCGACATATACGGCACCAAAGAGGCTTATCTCGAAAGCTTCCGCCACTACACCACTCTGATACAGCCAGGAGGCGCACTCATAATCCACAAAAACCTGGAGATGAAGGCTGACGTGCAGGATGGAGTGAAGGTGTATACATACAGCCGCGATGAAGGTGACTTCCATGCGGAGAACGTGAAGATCGGAAACGGAGAAATCACTTTTGACTTCATATCGCCGGTGGAAAGCATCAAGAACGTGAAGCTCGGACAGCCGGTGCCTATCAATATAGAGAATGGTGTGGCTGCTATGGCTATGGCTCAGCTTAACGGCTGCAATGCAGAGGAACTGAAATACGGAATGAAGACTTATCATGGAGTGGACCGCCGGTTCGACTTCAAGATAAAGACCGACAAGCTCGTGTTCATGAGCGACTACGCACATCACCCTAAGGAGATATACCAGAGTGCTAAAAGCATGAGGGAACTATATAAGGACAAGAAGATAACTGTTATCTTCCAGCCTCATCTCTATACAAGGACAAGAGACTTCTACAAGGACTTCGCCGACAGCCTCAGCCTGCTCGACCGCGTGGTGCTCTGCGACATCTATCCTGCCCGTGAGGAACCGATACCTGGTGTGACATCGAAACTGATATACGACAATCTGAAACCGGGAGTGGAGAAGGAGATGATACACAAGGAGGACGTATTGAAGTTTGTAGAAGACAACGATTTCGAGGTGCTCGTCGTACTTGGTGCTGGCGACCTTGACAACTACGTGCCTCAAATAGAGAAGATACTGGAGAAAAGGAAATAAACACTACCTGCCGGCGAGCGTCCCTGACTGTCAAGGAAGCGGCTCGCTGGCAGGCTGAATGGAAATGCGACCAAAATACAAGAAACTAATACTGCTGATGCTCGATGTCATACTCTTGGTGTATGTCTTCGTAGCGATGATCTCGTTCAACAAACCGGACGAGAGCAAAAACGTGTGCACAGAGGTGAACATCGTTATCGCCGACCAGAATGCCAACGGCTTCCTCACCGCCAACGAGGTGAAGAAGATGATGAAGGACAGCAGGATGTATCCTCTGAACTTCAAGATGACGGACATACAGCCAAGGCTGATAGAAGACCTGCTGTGCAAGAGCCCGTTCGTGAAGACAGCGGAATGCTACAAGACGAAAGACAACAAGGTGTTCGTGAGCATCACGCAGCGACTGCCGGTGATAAGGATAAAGAGCGAGAGGGGCGACGACTACTATCTCGACGACAAAGGAGGAATAATGCCCAACACCAGCTATACCTCTGACCTGATAATAGCCACGGGCAACATCAGACAATCGTTCGCACGCAACTACATCGCGCCAATGGCAAATATCATAATGGCAAACGACCTGTGGAAGAACATGATAGAGCAGATCAACGTGCTGTCGGACGGTGGAATAGAAATAGTGCCGCGAATCGGAGACCACGTGGTATTCCTCGGATACATGCCTCAGACAAGATATGCATCCAAACGGAAGGAGAAGATTGCTGCATTCGTGGATACGAAACTCACACGACTGGAGAAATTCTACAAATATGGTCTGAGCCAAGTGGGATGGAACAAATATCCGTATATAAACCTGGAATTCGACAACCAGATAATCTGCAAGAAGGACAGGAACGCCAAAGGCAATCAGGAGACCGCCCCGCAAGCGCCTCAGCAGGAACAAAAGCCTGATGCCAACACTCCTGCCGCCCAGCAGTCTGGCGACAGTCATCAGGAAAAGCCGCAGAACGACAGACAAAAGACTGAAAAGAACGAGGCTGAGAAGAACAGTCATAATACAAAGGACAAAAAGACTGAAAGGAAGGAGAACAACCGGAAAAAGTCGGATAAAGCTGCTGACAAAAAGAAGACCGACGGCAAGAGGTCGGACAGGAAGAAAGCTGCAGACAGGAAGTCTTCCGAGAAGAAAGCAGACAAGAAGAAGTCTGCCGAGAAGAAATCGGGAAGCAAAAAGTCTACCGACAAGAACAGACGGTCATAAACCAAGAAACAAATAAAAGCAACCCCATAAAAAATAAGCAATATGCCAGCAAAGGATTTTATAGTAGCAATAGAACTGGGCTCGTCGAAGCTAAGAGGAATAGCAGGACGAAAGAACAATGACGGAAGCATCAGCGTTTACGCCATGGCCAGCGAAGACTCCTCAACGTATATCAAGAAGGGAACGGCACACAACCTGGAGAAGACAATCCAGGGCATCACCAACATCATCGGAAAGCTGAAAGCCGCCCTCAACAGGGAGATTTCGCAGGTGTATGTAGGAGTCAGCGGACAGTCAATCTTCAGCGTCAAGAACGAAATCGTGCGCGACCTGCCGAAAGACACGCTCATCACACAACAGATGGTGAACGAACTGATGGACACTAACCGCAACAAGACATATTCAGACAAGCAAATCCTTGATGTTGCCATACAAGAATACAAAGTGGGCAATGACTACGAGAACGACCCCGCAGGAATTCAGGCTGACCAGCTGACTGGAAACTTCCTCAACATCCTGTGGCGCAAATCTTTCTACGACAAGCTCACCAACTGTTTCGACAAGGCAGGGATAAAGATTGCCGAACTCGACATCGCTCCGCTGGCACTTGCCGACTGTATTCTCGATGATACACGCAAGAGGGCTGGCTGCATGCTTGTGGATATGGGTGCGGCAACGACCACAATGCTCGTATACCACAAGAACATACTGCGCCACATCGCCGTGATTCCTCTCGGAAGCAGCAACATAACCAAGGACATCGCCTCGGCAAACATCGAAGAGGATGTGGCTGAGAAGATGAAGATAAAATACGGCAGCGCATATACCGAACTGGAAGAGCGAGACAAGACGATGGAATACTCCGTCACACCGGAGCAGACCATCTCAAGCGAAAAGTTCCAGCAGATTGTGGAAGCCCGCATACAGGAGATAATAGAGAACGTGTGGGCACAGGTGCCTACAGAATACAAGAAGAAACTGAACGGCGGCATCGTAATCACCGGCGGTGGTTCCAACATGAAGAACATCACCAAGGCTTTCAGCAAGAAGACGGAGATTGACAAGATAAACATCGTGCAGTTCATCAACGACACCGTGACGACGACCAAGAACATCAACCTCCCCCACGACGGTACGCTGAACACCCTGCTGGGACTGCTCATGAAGGGCGACCAGAGCTGCGACGGAGGCGAGATAAAGACTTCTCTCTTCAATGAAAGCAACCAGCCCGAACAACCTGCTCTGACAAAGACACAGCCTACGGAGCCAAACTATGTGGCTGGTGGAACGGCAGGAGTGAGGACTCCGGCAGAAATTGCCGCTGCTGCGGAACTGCAACGCAAGCAGGACAACGACGAATGGACAAAGGCCGTTGCCGACAACACCATCGGTGCATACCAGAGCTACAAGGAGAAATATCCTAACGGACTGCACACCGAAGAGGCTACAAAGATAATCGAGGAGATTCAGAACAAAGAATCCAAGCCGAAAGACAATATAATCAAGAGGGGCATCTCGGTATTCAAGAGGTGGATTACTGAAGAAAACGAAGAATAATACTACCGACATAAACGAGACATAAGAGAGAGAAAAGACAAAACTGGTAAACAACGAAAGTATATAAGAGATATGGCAGACGATAAGAAAATAGGCATGATGGCATCAGCCTTCGGCGAGCCGGACAAGCCAAGCAGCATAATAAAAGTCATCGGAGTGGGCGGTGGCGGCGGCAATGCCGTAAACCACATGTACCGCGAAGGTATACACGACGTCACATTCGTTCTCTGCAACACCGACAAGAAGGCCCTTAACGACTCTCCTGTCCCCGTGCACCTGCAACTCGGAAAAGAGGGACTGGGAGCCGGAAACAAGCCTGAGAAGGGACGCCAAGAGGCAGAAGACAGTGAGGAGGAGATAAAGCACATGCTCAACGACGGCACCAAGATGGTGTTCATCACTGCCGGAATGGGTGGCGGCACCGGTACGGGTGCCGGTCCTGTAGTGGCACGCATCGCCAAGGAGATGGGTATCCTCACCGTGGGCATCGTGACCATCCCGTTTGAATGGGAAGGCAAGAAGAAGATTCTGCAGGCACTCACCGGTGTTGAGAAGATGGCACAGAACGTGGACGCCCTGCTTGTGATAAACAACCAGCGCCTCTTTGACATCTATCCTGAACTATCGCTCATCGACGCCTTCGGCAAGGCAGACGACACACTGAGCGTGGCGGCAAAGAGCATCGCCGAGATAATCACGATGCACGGAATCATAAACCTCGACTTCAACGACGTGAAGACCGTATTGAAGGATGGCGGAGTGGCTCTGATGAGTACCGGCTTCGGCAAGGGAGAGGACCGTCTGAAGAAGGCCATCGAGAATGCCCTCCATTCTCCGCTGCTCAACGACAACGACGTGTTCAACTCGAAGAAAATCCTTCTCAGCGTATCGTTCTCTTCGGAGGGCGAAGACAAGAAGAACGAGCTGATGATGGACGAGATGAAGGCCATCAACGAGTTCATGGACGGCTTCGACGACGACATAGAGACGAAATGGGGAGTTTCCATCGACCCGGAACTGAAGGAGAACGTGAAGGTGACCATCCTCGCCACCGGCTTCGGCATGAAGGTGGAAGACGGCAAGATGAACATCACCGACAAGAACGAGCAGAGTGTGGAGGAGATGCGCAAGTCCCGACAGAAGAAGGACGCCGAGGATGCTCTCATCGACAGCTATTATGGCAAGGGCAGCAACAACAAGGAGAGACCACAGGTGCGCTGCTTCATCTTCGGCAACGACGATCTGGACAACGACAACCTCATCTCTGCCATTGAGTCGATGCCTACCTACAGCCGCAGCAGAACGCAGAACAACGAGCTGATAAAGCTCTCTAAGGGCGATGTGGACAGCGTTTCGCAGACGAAGGTGGGAACGACAACTTCGGGCACTATAAAGTTTGCATAGAATTCAAACACAAAAAAAGTAATAACAATGTTATACGATCAAGTAAGCAACGACATCAAGGAGGCAATGAAAGCCCGCGACAAGGTTCGCCTGGAAACCCTCCGCAACATCAAGAAAGTATTCATAGAGGCAAAGACAGCACCAGGTGCCAACGACACTCTTGAGGACGCTGCCGCCCTGAAGATTCTCGCCAAACTGGCAAAACAGGGCAAGGAGTCTGCCGACACCTTCATCGCCCAGAACCGTCAGGACCTCGCCGACGAGGAACTGGCACAGGTAAAGGTGATCGAGGAGTATCTGCCTAAGCCTCTCAGCGCCGATGAGATTGAAGGCATCGTGAAGGGCATCATCGAGCAGACCGGTGCTTCGAGCATGAAGGACATGGGCAAGGTGATGGGAATGGCAAGCAAGCAGATGGCTGGCAAAGCCGACGGTAAGGTGATTTCAGACATCGTGAAGAAACTGCTGGCTTAATCACAAAGTCACGTACAAACAGAATATATGAGTTTCCCCTCATATCCCGGACAATATCACAAAGGAAGCATCACTTCCATGGTATCGTCGGGGATATGAGGGGAAATCTGTATCCGGACCATCTATGGACAATCATTAATCTGATTTACTATAGACCATAATTCATCTGATTATCTTATAGACTATAATTCATTTGATTGTCCACTACAATCATTCATTTGTCCTCAAGCCAGAATAACTCTCGCGGAACTCTGCCGGTGTCATGCCATAACGATCCTTGAAAAGGCGCTGGAAGGTGCGCACGGTGGAGAATCCCGATGCCTTGGCAATGCTGTCGATGGTCTGCTTGTTGTCCAAGTCGCGCAGCATACGATAGGCATATTCCAGTCTGTAGTTGTTGATATAGGCTGAGAGATTGGAGAAACCGCTGAAATCCTTTATCACACGCCCCACCCTGTTCCTGTCTGAATGGAACATGTCAACAAGCGTCTGGCGCTGGAAGTCGGGATTAAGATACAATCTTTCGTCGCGGATGGTGCGGTCTATCTGTTCAAAGAGGCTACTTGCATCTTCAGAGTTGTCAGGAGATGCGTCATTTGCGTTTTCAGCCTCTTTGGCAGCCACTGCTGACAATTCCTCGTCCAGACCGGCATTGTCGCCTCTAAGGGCGATTTCCTTGCCTTTTGCGGTTCTCTGTATGGCAACTCTCATCATCTCGCTGTTGCGTTCAGCTTCGCACGCCCTGTTTTCAGCATCTTCAAGTGCCCTTTCTGCCATCTCATACCTGTCTTTATATTCCAATGCCTTCTCTATGGAACTCACAAGAGCCTTGTTCTTGAGCGCCACCACTTGTTTCTGCTTATACAGGCGGAACATATATACCACTACGAATATCACTATTGCCGCGAGCGCCACCAGTGCCACGAGCATTAGCTTGGCGGCAGCCTTGGCATCCTGAGCCTTCATCTGCTCGTCCTGCACCTTGTATACTGACAGTGTGTGTGCCATCAGCGCCATGTTCTGTGCTTCATGCAGCGTGTCTTCAAGATTCAGCGCCCTCCTCAGGTAATGACGCTCCAGCTCGCGGTTCCCCTTGGCAGAAGCGGCACTCGCCTTCAGTTCGAGTTCATCCCTATAGCTTTCGGTTATAGTGTCACCACCGTCTTCCTTGTCAATCTTGGCATATACTGCGAGCATCCTGTCGAAGAGCTTCAGTTCTCCGAGAGCCGGCACTATCATACGCTGGCTGTCGAGGGATTTCGACTGTTCCGACTGGTCAAATTCCTTCAGGCTCTGCATAGCCAGGTCTCTGTTTCCCATTTCGGCATGGGCATTAGACAGGAAAGCCAGCATCTGGGTGCGGTAGAGTTTCAGCATCACGGCGAAGGATTCCTTGTCTTTCTCCCATGCCAGCGGCTTGTCCTTTATTCCTTCCGGATGGGCTATACCCTTGTCGAGCAGGGCAATGACCTTTTCACACAAGTCCACCACATCAGCCGGTCTGTTGAGAATATGCAGTGCCACCACCTTGAGTTTAGATACTATCAGATAACTGTTCAAGCAGTTCCACGAATCGTATTTCATCAGATCGGCAAGAGCCTGGTCTATCATTTTCAGTCCTTCTTCAGAGTTGCCGAGAAGCACCATACCATATCCCACGGTGGCCTTCATCTCGAATTCCTTGTCCTTGCGTCCCAGTTCCTGGGCGAGCGTCTCTGTGGCTGAGGCATACTGCAGCATCGCCGCATTGTTTTCCGAAGCCACTGCCGAGTTTGTCATGAGTGCATAGATGCAGTATGTCAACGTCTTGTCGCCCTTGGTGTCAGAAGCGTCAAGAGCCTGCTGGCAAATTTCCATCACGGAGTCGAAGCGTGCCTCAGCCCGATACACCACGATGGCTTCGAGATATTTCTTCTGTCCCTCGCCTATTCTCTCCTCGTCGTATGCCTTCTTTATCATCCCTTTGGCATGCGACAGGTCGGCGCTGGTCACGATATTTTCATAAATATGGTTGAAATCGGTGTTCACGTCAACATATGGCGACGTTCTTCTGCCGTTGCCTCCGCAAGCGGCAAGAAGCACCATTACCATCGAGAGCACTGCCAGTGGCAACATTCTGAGGTCCATGATCTTCAGTCTGTTGATCATTGCTCAATAATCTCCATAAGTTAATAAAACACTATTGATATCTGATAAAAGGCAAGTCTTGCCTCTGTGGGCATCAACCCAACACTCCGTCGAAGAATGTATGGAGTGCCTGGCGTACGGAGCGTAGTCCGAACTGTTCGGTATGTATCTCCGACAGTGGCAGCCAGAAACATTCGGCGGCATCGTCGGAAGCCTTGAGCTGCGTCTCGTCTGCCACCTTGCAGAGGAAGAACATGTCAAGGGTACGTACGTCGAAACCTGAGAATCTATAGACGTTCGGCTGACTGAACTGGTATTTCATATCCACCACGTCGAGTGCCGTCTCTTCCTTTATCTCTCTTTTCATCGCCTGTTCCACGGTCTCGCCCATGTCGCAGAATCCACCGGGCAGGTCGAGCATCCCCTTGGCTGGCTCCAGCTTGCGACGCTCCACGAGGAGCTCGTTCTTGGAGTTAAGGATGAAGGCGGCAACTGCTGCAGCCGGATTGAGATAGAATTCAAAACCGCAATTTTCACACTTTCTGCTCTTTTCACTTGCTTCCACGAAATGCGAACTGCCGCATTTCGGACAGTATCTGAATTGTTCCAATACGTGCATAATGTATGTTTTTAAGTGATGCTGACAATGGCCGTCGTAGCCTTTGCGACTGCAATATTACAAAAAAAATGTTTAAATCAATGTGAATGGAGGGAGTTTCTTGCGTATGTCAGTTTTTTTTGCGAATATTGCATTAGCAAACTGCTACTCATGTCGTCTTCCGACATGGGGAATAATCAAAATACGACAACTACGGAAATGAAAAGAGCAAGAATGATTCTGACTGCCCTCCTTGTGGCAGGCACGGCTTGTGTGGCCAACGCCCAGAAGGGCATCAGCATGAACTTATGGAACAACAATGCGCCGAACGACAACGGTGACGCCCAGGACACTGCAAAGGTGTGGGTATACAAGCCGGCAAAGGCTGACAACACCGGCAGATGCGTGGTGATATGCCCGGGCGGAGGATATTCGCATCTGGCAATGGAGCACGAGGGACACAACTGGGCTCCGTTTTTCAACAATATGGGCATCACGGCGGTGGTGCTGAAATACCGCATGCCTCACGGCAACTGCGAGGTGCCCATAGCGGATGCTGAAGAAGCGCTGAAACTCGTGCGCAGAAACGCTGCGGCATGGGGAGTGAAGGCTGACCAGGTGGGTATAATGGGATTCTCTGCCGGCGGACACCTTGCCTCCACTATTGCAACTCATTCAAAAGGTGAAGCCAGACCCGACTTCCAGATTCTCTTCTATCCCGTGATAACGATGATGCCTGACATCACTCATCAGGGCAGCCACGACAACTTCCTCGGCAAGGATGCCAAGAAGAAGGATGAGAAACTGTATAGCAACGACGCCCAGGTGTCGCGAACCACACCACGTGCCATCATCCTGCTTGCCGACGACGACAGGGCCGTGCTACCGGCAAACGGAGTGAACTACTATAACGAACTATACCGCCACGATGTGCCGGCAAGCCTGCATGTCTTCCCGTCGGGTGGCCACGGCTTCGGAATAAGGGAGTCGTTCAAATACCACACCGAAATGGAACTCATGCTGAAGGCGTGGTTGAGAAGTTTCTGACACCAACGGCAGGAAACGTCAACCCAGCAGCTGCTTCAGCTGCTCGAAGGAATCTGCAATCTCGATGTGCCTGTGGTAGTCGCCGCGGATCATTCCGCGCTGCTGCAGGTCGTCGAGCAGTGCGATGAGGGTGTTCCAGAAGCCGTTGATGTTATAGAGTATCACCCTCTTGTTGTGATAACCTATAGTTGAAGAAGCTGCCACGGTGAAGATCTCGTCCAAGGTGCCGAGTCCGCCGGGAAGCGCCACCACTACATCGCTCTTGAGCAGCATCAGGTCCTTGCGGTCGCTGAGATTGTCGCAGGGTATCTCCACACTGAGGTATTGGCTCACGTGTCCGTTCTCTTCTATTTTCGACGGCACCACGCCGATTGTCATGCCGCCGGCATCATAGGCTGCCTTGGCTACACACTCCATCAAGCCCATGTCGCAACCGCCAAACACGATGGAATCGCCGTTTTTTGCAAGCCATTCCCCTAACTCTCTCGTTTTCTCAAAATAAACCGGCTCTATATTATCATTTGCCGAACAGAATATCGCTACTTTCATATTTCCGTGATTTTTTCCTTTGTGCCGTCTGCTGATGTGCCCAATATCTCCAAGCGGCAGGGTATCCCACCGGAGAATACTTGCTCCGCATCCCCACAGTAACGGCTAAGATTTTGTTGTCGGGTGTAAAGGTAATACATTTCTTGCTGATATGGGCACGCTTTTCTCCACGTTTTTGTAACTTTGCACAAAATAACCGTTTTCTATATGAATTGGAAAGAACTGATTTCTAACAAGCGCCTCGGACAGGAAGACCGCCACATAGAGCGCCATGACGACCGCAGCGAGTTCAAACGCGACTACGACCGTCTGATTTTCTCTGCTCCCTTCCGCCGCATGCAGAACAAGACTCAGGTGTTCCCGCTGCCGGGAAGCATCTTCGTTCACAACCGTCTCACACACAGTCTGGAGGTGGCGAGCGTGGGAATGTCGCTGGGCAACGACGTGGCGGCGGCGATAATAGGAAAGCAGCCGGAACTGGACAAGACGCTGTTTCCGCAGATCGGCACGATTGTGAGCACGGCATGTCTCGCCCACGATATGGGAAACCCACCGTTCGGACATTCCGGTGAGAAAGCGATACAGACGTTCTTCACCGAAGGAAAGGGGGCTTTCCTCAAAAACGAGATCAGCGAGGGTACATGGAACGACATTACCCACTTCGAGGGTAATGCCAATGCCTTCCGTCTGCTTGCCCACAGATTCAAAGGGCGTCGCGACGGTGGATTCGTGATGACATACTCCACGCTCGCCTCAATAGTGAAATATCCGTTCGAATCGGCTCTCGCCGGAGACCACGGCAAATTCGGATTCTTCTGCACGGAGAAGGAGATATATCAGAAAATAGCCGATGAATTGGGCATTATCCGTCATTCTCAGTCTGGCGCTCCGCTTGCCTATGCCCGTCATCCGCTGGTGTATCTGGTGGAAGCGGCTGACGACATCTGTTATGAGATAATGGACATTGAGGATTCTCACAAGCTGAAGATTCTTTCGTTTGAGCAGACAAAGGACCTCCTGCTCGGATTCTTCGATGAAAGCGTGAAAAACAGTATCGAAAAGCGTATCAAGGACGAAGGTATCACCGACGACAACGAGAAGGTGATTTACATGCGTGCCTGCGTGATAGGCAAATTGGAGAACGTGTGTGCGAGGGCATTCATCGACCACGAGAAGGAGATTCTCGACGGCACTTTCAAGGGATGTCTCATCGACCACATCCCGGAACCTCAGCGAGAAGCATACAAAAGGTGCACAGAGGTGTCGTTCAACAGAATATACAAGAGCAAACCGGTGCTCGACGTGGAACTGAGCGGTTTCAAGATTATGGAAACGCTGATGGAGATAATGACCGAAGCTGCAGTATATCCCGACAGGTTCTACTCCAAGCAGCTGATAAGCAGGGTGAGCAGCCAGTATGACATCACGTCGCCGAATCTGGAGACGAGAATCATGGCGGTAGTCGACTATATCAGCGGCATGACCGACGTGTATGCTCTGGACATTTACCAGAAGATCAACGGTATAAGCCTGCCTATAGTATAGGCATTCGAAAGACTAGTGAATTGGTAGTCTAATGAATATTTTGCACCTTTATATGTAAAAACCAAACAGTTACAAAGATATTACCCCAGTTCGGGATAAGCAACCTCAACCCCATTCATCAGAAGTCTTCAGAAACCATCAGGCAATCTGGTTTCCGGATGATTTCAGAATTCAAAGTCGAGTGTCAGCTCTTCGGGAGGCAGGAGAGTGAAAGAACGGCGATGGAATGGTGTAATACCGCATTCACGGATAGCCTGACGGTGTTTCTTAGTTGGGTAGCCCTTGTTGCTCTTCCAGTCATACTGCGGATAGTCTTCCGCCAGACGGTCCATATAGTCGTCGCGGTATGTCTTGGCGAGGATGCTCGCCGCAGCGATGGAGAGGTATTTGCCGTCGCCCTTCACGATGGTGGTGTATGGAAGGTCGCGGTAGGGCTTGAAGCGGTTGCCGTCTACTATCATCGCTTCGGGACGCACCTTGAGCTGGTCTAAAGCACGGTGCATGGCGAGGATACTCGCATTGAGAATGTTTATCTCGTCAATCTCTCCAGGCTCCACGATGCCCACAGCCCAGTCCACGGCATCGTGTTCTATTATCTCGCGAAGCTGCTTGCGCTTGCGGTCGGTGAGTTTCTTCGAATCATTGAGCAGTTCGTTCTCATAATCGGGTGGCAATATAACGGCGGCAGCGAAAACGCTTCCGGCAAGACAGCCTCTGCCGGCTTCGTCGCAGCCTGCCTCAACGAGACCTTCGTAATAATGATTTTCCAGCATTGTATACTTCTCTTTTTGTTTCGGACAATATCTTTATATCTTTCAAAGTATAAAGGTACAAATTATTTCCGACATATCAAAAAGATACACAGCGAGTTTTATCTTTTAGCCAGAATGACCGATTTGCGTTAGTCTTGTATAAGAAACCTGTAAGATTAGCCAAATAATAAAGGTGACTAAATATATGCCAGAAATCCCCCCACACCGTGGGGAACGGAACCCCCTAATGTGGGGTTTGATTCCCCACGACAGGGGGAGATTTCGAAGGTTATGCTTAAGATGACAAATTATGGCTCTACGTCCCACTGAATAGGCACGTTCTTCATCGTGATGTATCCTCTGATTGCCGCATCAACATACAGTCCGAGCTTCAGCACCTGCATCACCTTGGCGGTCTTCTTCACATTCTCGAATCTTGTATAGGTACCATCGAGCTTCAGTTTAACATAAACTCCCTCACTGACGTCAAAAGAGTCAGATGTAGTGCCGCCGTCTGGCGTATAAGATTCACCGTCTTGGTCAACGAACATTGTTACGCTGCGAAGGTCTGAATTAGGAAAATCTCCAACACCGCCGAGACTGATACGCGACTTGTCGGCTATCATCTTCACTTTCAGCACGAGGGTCACGGTGCCGTAGTTCTCTGAGGTGCTCTTGCCATAGGCACCAACCAACTGGATGTCTACATCCTTGCTGAACGGATTGATGACGGTGGCTCCAGACTCTGATGTGGTGGTAGTACCGACGAACTGTGGCGGCATATCCTTGCTGGCTGCTGGATCTGTCCGTTTGATCTTGGCGTCCTTCTTAGATACCGTGTCCAGAGTTTTTGTCACCTTCTTCAGGATATTCCCAAACTGTGCGTCTGCCGGTTGTGCAGCAAAGAAGAAAGCTGCGAATGCCACGAAGATTCTGAATAGATTTCTTTTCATAATAATATAGTTTTTAGTTTAACAATAAAGCAGTGAAGCTTGCTTGATTTATATTTGATTGTTCTTGTATTGACAATGGGGCATCCATTTCCTGCCGGCAAAATTAACGGAAGAATATGTTTTTCAGGGTTTCAAAGAGTAAATAGATGTGTCATTACGTACAAAGTTCTATGCGTATTGTCCTGTTTTTCTTCTATCTCTATTGAAATATAACGACACCAGCCAACTCATTGACCAATAAATTGACCACAAATGGGCACGATGCTTGCCCAAGTGAGGCAAGGTGCTTTCTCAAGTGGGGCACGCTGCTTGCCCCTGTTGGGCAGATTTGCTGTCAGACGTCTGCCCAATAAGTGAATGTTGTTATACCTATACTCCTGTTTTCTGGATTCTGCCAACGCATACTATTCCTGTAGTCTGAATTACATACCCACAGCTGACATTTCTTTCAGCTGACAATTCCTATCATCTGATAATTCCTCACATCTGACAATTCCTTTCATCAGCAAACCATCCAGACAATTGCCTGACAATCGCCAGACAACCAACTGTCTGTCTATCAGAATATTACGACAAAAAACCAGATGATCTGACAGTTTTTTTGAAAATTCTTGTTTTTTACTAAAAATCAGCGTTATGGGCAACTTTTACTCATATCGAGTAACTTAAACCCCAACCGGTCATTAGGGGTTACTTGGATTTTGGTTTTGGAAAAGTGGACTTTGTTTGGTTAAATTAATTCCACCAACTGGCAATATGTTATATCATATTTAACAGAAATAGTCTGTTGTGTGAACTTATTGTGCAAAAACTCCACATATCTTTGCAACAGGAAGAGGAAAACAGGGCTATCTGTCCCGAACCGGTCATCAGAACGTTTGGGAATAAACCCGACGGGCTTCTTAGAGAGAGAGAAAGGACAAAGTAAAAACAGAAAATAAAAAACTTAAGGATATGGAGAAGAAAATGATTTTGACAACTGGCGTGAATGAGAAGGAGAACATTGATTTCACGGAGCTTATCAGCAAGATAGGCGCATGGGCATCAGAACCGGTCCGCCTGTTGGGCGAATACTACTCGAGCGTGCTGGAAAGAAAGCTGTCTATCGGTCAGACATGGCGCCTGATAGAGGTGCAGCTGGCATTCTTCGCCTGCATATTCCCCGCTGACCTGTCGGTGGCTGTCCGTCTGTTAGCCGTTGCATGGCTCGGTTCGGCAGTGACAAGGTGCAGGAAGGCAATGAAGAAGTAATACCATGGAAAACACCTTATATACTTTCAATTTCACAAAATGACGAAACGGCGACAGACCTCAAGCGTGAGGCTGCCGCCGTTTATTTCGTTATCGTTTCAACCCAAATCGACCGTTTGGGGAGGGTGATTACTTATTTGTCGATTCCCATCTCCTTGAGCAGACGGTCTGCATGACCCCACTTGTCCATGAGATAGATTACATAGCGCATGTCAACGCCGATGCAACGGGCAAGTACCGGATCGAAACGGATGTCGCTTGAGAGTGAATCCCAGTTGCCGTCGAAGGCGAGACCGATGAGGTTTCCGTTGCCGTCGAACATCGGTGAACCGGAGTTACCACCGGTGATGTCGTTGTTGGTGAGGAAGCAGAGCTGCATCTTTCCGCTCTCCTTGTCGGTGTAGCGACCGAAGTCTTTTGCCGACATCAAGTCTCTCAGCTCAGGCTCAGCATAATAATCCACTACCTTGTCGCCAGTGTTCATCTTCTCAACGATGCTCTCTGAAGTGGTGTAGTAGCCTGCTGGCTTACCGCCGACTACGAGGTCTTTCACCTGTCCGTAGCTCAGGCGCATAGTGAAGTTGGCGTCGCTATAGTGTGGCAGGTCTTCCTCCATACGCACCTTGGCGTCGCAGAGGTAGCGCTCCTGCTGCTTGATTTCCGGAGCGAGGGCACGGATCTTCTCGATCACTTCGTCATAGATAGCCTTGATGTCAAGACCATACTGCACACCCGGGTCGTTCTTGTAGTTCTTCTTGTTGAAGAATATCTTCTCACCGCTCTTCATGAGGATAGACTTGGCGTAGAGATAGTCAACGAACTTCTTGTAGTCGCCGCCGAAGTCTTTGTCAATCTTGGCATAGCAAGCCGGCAGATACTTGGCGTCTACATGTTCACGGTAGTTCTTGAGCAGAGCTGCCATAACGTCCTTGTCGAGAGCCTCGTCCCAAGCATTGCTGTTGTCCTCGAACTGCACATACTGCTTTGCCGGCTTGTCCTTAGGACCCTTTACTTCCATTCCTCCGAGCACCTGCAAAGCACGTGTATTGAACTCGCTGGTGCGGTTGAAAGCCTCAATCCAGTTGGTGAACACATACTGCACGTCGAAGCGCTTGGCGTAGAGGTCTTTCATCTTGTCGAAATCAAGTTTGCCCTTCAGATAGCCGGTGCTGTCCTGATAAGCCTTTATGCGCTGCTCGAACTCCTGCTTCTGACGGATAATACCGATGGAATCGATACATTTGTTCATTCCGATGGAGTTCTTCCAGTAGTTGGAGCTTTGTGCATACTTGGAATCATACTTGATTCTCACTGCCTCGTCGGCACGCATGTGGCGGATCATGATCTGCTGCTTCACGCCACGCACCTGTGCACGTGGGGCATTGTCGGCATCGCGACGCTCCTTGATACCGTATGATGAGAGGTAACGGTTGGTAGTGCCCGGATAACCGATTGTCATGGCGAAGTCGCCATCCTTGTATCCGTCGAGCGACACCTTAGTCCAATGCTTCGGACGATAAGGCACATTGTCCTTAGAGTATGCTGCAGGACCGTTTGTCTTAGGATCGGCATAGATACGGAAGACAGAGTAGTCGCAGGTCTGGCGCGGCCACATCCAGTTGTCGGTCTCGCCACCGAACTTACCCATAGACTTAGGCACGGTGAAGACGAGGCGCAAGTCGGTGAAATCGCGGTATGTCGTGGCGTAGAACTTGTTGCCTTCGAAATATGGTTTGATTTCAAGACGGAGTGTAGGGTCTGCTGCCTTCACCTCCTTAGACATCACATTCTCGATGGAATCGAGGAATTCTGACTGTTTGTTGATAGGCAGGTTGTAGAGTCCCTTCTTGGTGAGCTCGTCAGTGATATCCTTCTGCTCCACCATGAAGCTCACGAACATGTTCTCGTTTGGCAACTCCTCCTCATAGCTCTTGGCATAGAAGCCGTTGAGCATATAGTCGTGTTCTACAGTAGAATGACTGCGGATAGCCTCGAAACCACAGTGGTGGTTGGTGAAGACGAGTCCGTCTGGCGACACCACTACACCGGAACAGAATCCGGAGAAGTTGACAACAGACTTCATGATGGCGTCGTCGCCACTGTAGAGTGCGTCGTAAGGCAAGTTGAAACCGTAGGTCTTCATCTGCTCATACACTGCCTGGGGAAGGTTGTAGAGAGTCCACATTCCCTCGTCAGCCTTGGCGCTGCCAGCAGACAGAGCCAACAGTCCTGCTAACAGGATTGATGATTTCTTTCTCATTTTTCGTATATTTAATTTAAAGTTTCGGCAAAAATACGATATATTTTCCAACTGTACTTGCTTGTGGATGAAAATATCGCTTTTAAATCCTCATAATTTCTCAATTTCTCCGCTGATGCCTGTCATTTGCGGAAATGCCTGCCAATCACGGGCAATCCGCTGAGCGGAAAATCCTTCTTCACGATATATGCTATGAAGAGGACGCCAAGCACTGTATTCACCGTCAGGGCGAGCGGTGTGGAGAGTCTGGCATTTGCCGTGGTCATGCAGAAATACAGCACTACGGTGATCAGGACATAAACGGAGATGTCTTTCATCGGATAGGCAATGGGGTACTTGCGCTGTCCCACGAAATACGAGAGCACCATCGCCGTGGCGTATCCCGCGAAACCAGCCCAGGCGCATGCCATATATCCGTAGCGAGGCACGAATATAACGTTGACCGCTATCAGCACGGCGCATCCCGCACCTGAGAAATACGCTCCCCAGATGGTCTTGTCGATGAGCTTATACCAGAAGGAGAGATTGAAATACACTCCCATCATTATCTCTGCCGCCATGACGATAGGCACCACACGCAGTCCGTCCCAATAGTCGCGGCCGATGATATGGCGCAGCACATCCATATAGCCCACCACCACGAGGAAGGCAAGGAGGGTGAAGATGATGAAGTATTTCATCGCCTTGGCATAGGTCTCACGGTTGTCCTTGTCTTTAGACTTGCCGAAGACGAACGGTTCGTAGGCATAGCGGAACGCCTGTGTTATCATAGCCATGATCATGGCTATCTTGCTTGCCGCGCCATAGATGCCGAGCTGCGAATGGGCATCGCTTCCTTTATATATATAAGGGAAGAGAATCTTGTCGGCTGTCTGGTTGAGGATGCCGGCGATGCCAAGCACGAGGATGGGCCAGCTATAGCTGAACATGCGGCGCAGGAGCGCTTTGCTGAACGAATATTTCTGTGCTACGAGTTCCCGCCAGAAGAAGAACGTGAGGATGGCAGAACAGAAGAGATTAACATAGAACGCATAGCCTGCTCCCACCGTAGGGTCGTAGATGGCGGATATGAACCCGGTGCCGCCGTTTGCCTCGTAGATATTGGGCAGAATGAGGAAGAACACGATGTTGAGGACTATCGCCATGAAGATGTTGAGGAGTTTCAGGGCAGCGAACTTTATCGGGCGCTTCTTATATCTGAGGTATGCGAACGGTATGCACTGGAAGGCATCGATGGCAACGGTAATCGCCATCACCCATATATACGACTGGTGGTCGGCATAGCCCATAAAGGCGGATATGGGATTGATGAAGAGCAGCACGAGGGCTATGAACATCAGTGAGGTGAAGCCCACACTGATGAGCGTAGTGGTATATACTGTCTGCGGATTCTCTTCTTCTTTGTTGGCGAAGCGGAAGAAGGTGGTCTCCATTCCGTATGTCAGTATCACCATCAGCAATGCCGTATAGGCATAGACATTGGTTATGACACCATAGCCGCCGCTCGCTGCCGACAGCTTTGCCGTGTATAGCGGCACGAGAAGATAGTTGAGGAATCTTCCTACGATACTGCTCAATCCATAGATTGCCGTATCCTTAGCGAGTGATTTTAAATTTGCCATTTGCTTATGTTTGTTTGTCAGCGGCATGGTCAGGATGCCTTGCCGCTATGCTGTTTTCTGTTTCTTGTTGACGTGTATGCAGGTCTTATGCCCCTATGCTGCATCAGAAGAACATATAGCATATCGCTATCGCCGCGATTACTCCGGCAAGGTCTGCCAGAAGTCCGCATGCCACGGCATGTCTGGTGTATCTGATGCCCACGCTGCCGAAATATACGGCGAGGATATAGAAAGTGGTGTCGGTGGAGCCCTGGAACACGCTGCTAAGCCTGCCCACGAAGGAATCGGCACCGTATGTCGTCATGGCGTCTACCATCATTCCACGTGCTCCGCTGCCGGAGAGCGGCTTCATGAGTGCTGTAGGCAACGCTCCCACGAAATCGGTGTTTCCGCCCAACACTCCTACTGTCCATTTTATTCCGTCGATTATCATGTCCATGGCTCCCGACGCACGGAACACTCCGATGCCCACGAGTATTGCCACGAGGTATGGTATTATCCTGACTGCGGTCTGGAATCCTTCCTTCGCTCCTTCGATGAAAGCGTCGTAAACGTTGATTTTCTTCCTCACTCCTGCCATGATGAACCCCACGATAATAGTCATGAGCAGGATATTCGCCACCGTGGTGCTCACTATGTTCATCTGGTCTTTGTCGAGCTGTCCGAATCCCCATATAATGCCTGCCACGGCGAGCGACATGCCGCCGACGGTGAGCAGCATCACCTTGTTGAGAAGGTTGATGCGCTGATAAAGGCTCGTGATTATTATTCCTGCCATAGTAGAGAAGAATGTGGCAAGGAGGATGGGGATGAATATGTCGGTGGGCTGTGCCGCTCCGAGCTGCGCCCTGTATACCATGATGCTGACGGGAATCAGCGTCAGTCCGCTGGTATTGAGCACAAGGAACATTATCATCGGATTCGTTGCCGTGTCCTTCTTCGTGTTGAGCTGCTGCAGCTGTTCCATTGCCTTCAGTCCGAGCGGCGTCGCCGCATTGTCGAGTCCGAGCATGTTGGCGGCTATGTTCATGAATATGGAGCCTGTAACGGGATGCCCCTTAGGTATGTCGGGAAAGAGCTTGCAGAACACCGGCGAGAGCAGCCTTGCCAGTGCATTCACCATTCCGCCCTTCTCTCCCACCTTCATTATGCCGAGCCACAGCGAAAGGACGCCGGTCAGTCCGAGGGAAATCTTAAAGGCTGCCTTCGACGACTCGAACGTGGACCCCATCATCTCCGGGAACACTTCGAAGTCGCCCATGAAGATCAACTTCACCAACGCTATGACGAAGGCTATGACGAAAAACGCTATCCAAATGTAATTCAGCACCATGCTTGATAATGTTTTGGTTATTTTATGTTGTATTGTCTGTTTTCCCTGTTGTATCTGTCCTTGCCGGTTATTTAGCGGAAAAACATCCGTCAGTAGGTCACATAATGGCTGAGCCTTTCTATGTCTGCCGGCGTGAACGATTTCAGCAGGCGCAGGTCTCTGAGTGACTTTATATCTCCGCGCAGCCGACGGTAGTCAACGATATCGCGTGCCTGGTAGTAATTGATGTATGGATGCTGACGGAGTTTTGAGAACGACAGTTTGTTGATGTTAAGCTTCGTCACCGCCCCTTCGTCCACGCTGACATACTGGAGAGCCTGTTCGGGCAGTCCATCTATCTCGAGCAACTGCCTTGCGGAATAGAAGCCTCCCAGCCGCTCGCGCTTTCTCACTATGGCGATGGCGTATCCGCTACCTATTCCCGGCACCCGTTTCAGCAGTGTAGTGTCGCTGGTGTTGAGCGGCACGGTCTCTCCGGGGCGCAGCTTACGTGGAAATTTCAGTGTGTCTCTCGGCGGAGCGTCATTGTATTCTGCCGATGGCGAGCCATGGCGGTCGTAGGCGGAACGGTCATCGGCATACAGCTCCGATGCCGGTCTGTAGTCTGCACTGATGCGGATATATGGTTCGAGCGCTCTGTACTGCTTCACGGTAAGTCCGTAGAGGCGCGCAAAATCCTTCGGCTCCCGGTATACTCCTCCGGAAGCACGATAGCGGTATATGTTTCTCACCATCCATTCGCTCAGTCCGAGCCTCAACAATTGTGTGCTGTCTGCCGTATTGGGATCAAAGGGGAAGAGTTCGGCTTTTCTTCCCTCCACATTATAATATTCTTTCTCTCCAGCGCCAAGAGCCTTCCCGCCAGCCACCGCGGTGCTGTCGGCAGGGGTTCCGACGAAGAAATCATCGCCGGAACAGACCACGAAATATGATGTCACCGCCAGAATTATGACGAGACTGACGATGAATATCGTCGCTATGCGGTCTGACTTCGTGAAATAAAAGAAATCTCCTAATGGCATCCCTGGCTTTTTTATTGTATTGTAAGCAAGACAATCCCTCCCGCAGATTCGTCAACGGGAAGAAATCGGCATTTGCTGTCGGTTGGTCAACGAAACTCCTCCGGCAATTGGTTGCGCCACAGCACAAAAGGCATCTGGCGAAGATAGGAGTTATAGAATCTGGCGTCTCCGGTCACTTCTTTTGCGATGAAACCAGGCTTTTCGAATGCCTCGTCTTCACTCTGAAGCTCCACTTCTGCCATCACGAGTCCTTCGTTATCACCATAAAACTCGTCTACTTCGAAGGTATGTCTGCCACTCTTCACGAGAAACCGAGTCTTGTCGATGATTCCCGGTTCACAGAGTTGCATCAGGTGTTCCGCCTCATCGAGGGTTATCTCCTTCTCGAACTCATAGCGCGAGAGTCCTCCGTCTACCGACGGTCCCTTGATGGTAAGGTATCCCTTCTCGTCGCGGATGCGCACACGCACCGTGCGGCCATGACCGCTGCATATGTACCCCTGCTTGATGCGCGACGACGAATAAGCCTGTCGCTTGTATTCGTCGTCGCGTTTGTGCACGAGGAACTTTCTTTCTATCTCAAGTCCACTCATCAGCAGTCTTTCCTTGATTAACCTTGTGTCGCGAAATAGATGATGAATGCCAATGCTCCTATGGCGAGGGCACCCAATATCCAGTTGAACACCTTTACTCCTTCTTTAGCCTGGCGCTCCTGATAGCGCTCGCGGCGGTCTTTTCCTTTCTTGCTCATAGTACAAAATTATTTAGATCCATAATCATATTGCCGTTCTGCGAAGAAGCCCTGCCGACGACATGCGATTACATTAATGATATTATTTGCGATTACATTAATAGTATTATTGCTGTTCGTCGTTCACAGGGAACTCCATGAGATACGCCTTTATGAATCCGTCGATCTTGCCGTCCATCACTCCGTCCACATCAGAGGTCTGGTAGTTGGTGCGGTGGTCTTTCACACGACGGTCATCAAAGACATAACTTCTTATCTGGCTTCCCCACTCTATCTTCTTCTTTCCTGCCTCAATCTTCGCCTGTGCCTCGAGACGCTTCTTCATGGCGCGGTCGTAGAGCTGCGACTTGAGCAGTCGCATGGCGTTGTTGCGGTTTTCGAGCTGCTTGCGGCTCTCGGTGTTCTCTATGAGGATTTCTTCCTCCTCGCCGGTATCAGGGTCGACATACTGGTAGCGCAGACGCACTCCGGTTTCCACCTTGTTCACGTTCTGTCCTCCGGCTCCACCGCTTCTGAAGAGGTCCCAGCTCACTTTCGACGGGTCTACATACACCTCTATGGTATCATCGACGAGCGGCGACACGAACACACTGGCGAAGCTCGTCATTCTCTTGCCCTGCGCGTTGAACGGCGACACTCTGACGAGGCGGTGTACTCCGTTCTCGCTCTTCAGATATCCGTAGGCGTATTCGCCGCCTTCTATCTCCATGGTGACGCTCTTTATTCCGGCCTCGTCGCCCTCCTGCAGGTTGCTTATCGTAACTTTGTGGCCATGCGACTCAGCCCATCTCATATACATACGCATGAGCATCGATGCCCAGTCCTGGCTCTCCGTACCGCCGGCTCCCGAGTTTATCTTCAGCACACAGTCCATAGGGTCTTCCTTCTGGCGCAGCATGTTCATAAGCTCCAGGTCTTCAATCGCCTTTATCGCCTTGGCGTAGTCTTCGTCCACTTCCTCCTCGGTCACCATATCGTCATGGTAGAAGTCGAAGGCAAGCTTCAGCTCTTCGGCATAGGTACGAACCTCCTTGTATCCGGTGATCCATTTCTCAATGCCCTTCACCTTCTTCATCTGTTCCTGCGCCCTCTGCGGGTCGTCCCAGAAGTCAGGAGCCTGCGTGCGGAGCTGTTCTTCCTCAAACTCCACCTTCTTCTTGTCGATTTCCAGATATTTGTGTAGAGCGTCGGCACGCTCCAACACGTCTTTCAATTGATCTTGCGTTATCATTATTCTTCTTGTATATGGTATGGCGAGGAGTTACTCGGCATACATTTTTTCTATTTCGTTCTTATAATGCTCATTGATCACCTTTCGGCGCATCTTCAGGGTGTTTGTCAGCTCTCCGCTCTCCATAGTGAACGGCTTGGGCAGCAGCGTGAATCGCTTTATCTGCTCATAGTGGGCGAGCTGCTGCTGCAGCGTTTCTATGCGTTCGGATATCATCTGGTGTATCTTGCCGTTGCTGCAGAGGTCTCCTCTTGACGTGAAGCTGATGCCGTTGGCCTGGGCGTATTTCTCGAGGGCACCGTATTCGGGAATGATGAGTGCCGACACGAACTTGCGCTGGTCGGCGATAATCACTATCTGGTCGATGAACTTGTCGACGAGCAGCTTCGCCTCTATCATCTGTGGTGCGATATATTTTCCGTTGGATGTCTTGAAGAGGTCTTTTATCCTGTCTTTCAGGAACAGCTCACCGTCTTTCATATATCCCGAGTCGCCAGTCTTGAAGTATCCCTCGTCGTCGAACGACTGTGCGGTAATATCGGGTCTGTTGTAGTAACCCTTGGTGATGGTAGGGCCTTTGAGGCACACCTCGCCCTCATCGCTGATCTTTATCTTTATGTTGTGGATAGGTCTGCCCACCGACCCTATGGTATAGGGTTTCTCTCCCACTCTGTCGCAGGTCACGGTGGCAAGGCTCTCCGTCAGTCCGTAGCCCACCACCATGGTGAGTCCGATGGAATGCACGAATTCCTCAACATGTGACGACACGGTGGCTCCTGCCGTCGGGAAGATGTTGGTGTGTTCGAGTCCCAGCTCGTGGCGCACGAGACTGAACAATGTCTTGTTATACATCTCATACTCCATGTGCAGTGCCAAAGGCGGACGCTTTCCGCGGCTCAGATATTCGATGTTGTGCTTTCTGCCCACGGCAAGGGCGTGTTTGAAGAGTTTGCGCTGTATGGGGTTCGCACTGTCTATCTTCTCCTTCACTCCTGTATAGACCTTCTCCCAGAAGCGCGGCACGGCGCACATGCTCGTGGGATGTGTCTCCTTCATTGACTTCTGCACTTCGTGCGGATCGGTGTTCACAATCAGCGTAGCACCCTCCGAGATACACAGTATCGTCCATCCCTTCTCAAAGATGTGGGCATATGGCAGGAAGTTGAGCACGCGGTCGTTCTCCGTCACCTTCACCGCCCTGTCGTTGGCTTCAATGGCGGCACTATACTGCAGATGACTGAGCATCACCCCCTTGCTGTCGCCGGTGGTTCCGCTGGTATACAGAATATTGGCGAGGTCGTCGGGCGACGCCTCCTTATATAGTTTTTCCACTTCGGTCTGGCGCGGCAGGTTCTCGCCGAGCTTCAGGAAGTCGTCGAAATATACGGCGTTGGAATCGTTGGGGTCGATCTTCACGTTGTTGTCGAAGATGATGATACGCTCCATCGTAGGACAGTGAGAGAACACGCGGTGTGCCTTGTCATACTGCTCCTGCTCTCCCACGAAGAGGAAACGTACCTGAGCATCGTTTATCATGAACTGTATCTGCTGCTCGCTGCTTGTGGCATAGAAAGGTATTGTCACGGCACGCACGCCCCACGCTCCGAAGTCGCAGAAAATATACTGCACGGAGTTCTGCGAGAATATTCCGATGTTCTCCTGCGGTTTGACACCGAAGTTGAGCAATGCGTTGGACACGACTTTCACTTTGTATGAGAATTCGTTCCATGTGTATGACTTCCATGTCTTGCCTCCGAAATCCTTGTATACAAGCACTTCGCGGTCGCCATACTTCTTTGCCTGGTCGTGAACCAAGACTGACAAATGACTTTTAGTCTGCATAATTGTTCTGTTTTTCGGGTGCAGCGCCTCGTCGTACGGCGAGACTTCTTCCACCTATATTTATGCAAAGATAATAAAGTTTTTTCATACGGCACAAAAAATCGGATATGATTTACCCCAAACCGTCCGATTAGTCGGTTTGGGGTATATATATGACGTGTATTGCACACATGTTGCTGTCGCTGCAACGCAGCGTCTGGCATCGGATTATCTGTTGTCCTTGGTGCTCTGTTTCTTGTCTTTCTTCTCTTGTTTTTTGTCCTTGGCATCCTGCTTCGTGGCTGGAGTCAGGATTTTCGTGTATTCCTGCCGGTCGTTGATGATGCGGCATGCCTCCATCATCTGCTTGTCGTAGTTGAGGTTGTTTTCTATCGCTCCCGCCTGGAAATAGTATGCCGCCACAATGTCGGCGGATATTATCTGGTTTATCAACTGCTTGTTACGGTCGAGGTCGGTGGCGAGGTTGTGGCGGAATTTCTTCTCCAGCGCATCGAACTCCTCCTTGGCATCGTCGTAATAGCCTTCAAACTTCGCTATCTTCTTCAGCTTGTCGAGTTCCTTGCTGCTTTCGGCGTCGTATTTGAATCCGCTCTTTATCACCTGCTGCTTGAAATCCTCATACTCCTGGTCGGTGAGTTTGAACTCTCCTGCCGGTGCTATAGTGGGATGCTTGGCGATGTAGTCAATCTCGTAGTTGAGCATCACTTCAGTGGAGTCGAGTCCCGAAACGCTGAGATAGTATGCTATATTCGGCAGCGAGTCGGGTTTCACTTCCACGTCGGGCTTTATTCCTCCGCCGTCGCGCACCTCTCGACCTGCCTTGGTGTAGAACACGTGGGTGAGGCTGTCGGCGACATGTTCGGTGTATCCGCCGTGGGCATGTTTGTAGTTGATTGCCTGTATGCAACGGTTGCTGGGGATATAGTATTTTCCTGTAGTCAGTTTGAGCTGGCCGTTATAAGGCAGGTCAACGGGTGCCTGAACGAGACCCTTGCCGTATGTCCTCGTGCCGAGCACCACGGCGCGGTCTAGGTCTTGGAGCGCACCTGAGGTTATCTCGCTTGCCGACGCCGTCTCGCCGTTCACCAGCACTACGATAGGCATCACTGTGTCGATAGGCTCCACGGTGGTCTTGTAGTCTGTGTTCATGCGTTTCATCTTGCCGCGGGTCCTCACGATGGTGAGGTCTTTGGGCACAAACATGTTTACTATCTGCACTGCCTCTTTCACCGATCCTCCGCCGTTTCCTCTGAGGTCGAGCACGAGGCCCTTGGCCCCCTTGTGCTTCAGGTCGATGAAGGCACGGCGCACGTCCTTGGCGCATCCGTCAGTGAAACTGTTCAGATTTATGTATCCTATGCCGTCGGGGCGCACACCGTAGTATGGCAGGTATGGCAGCGTGATGGCACGGCGCTTGATGCGCATCTGCATCTTCTTGCCTGTTGACGGGCGCTTTATCTTGAGCATGAAGGAGGTGCCTGGGTCGCCGCGCAGATGGGAGCTGACGAAGGCAACGGTCTTGTCGGTCATCGTGGTGTCGTCGATGCTCAGGATGATGTCACCCTTCTTGAGTCCAGCTTCTGCGGCTGGACTTCCCTCGTATGGTTCGTCGATGACCACTCTCGACAAGGCTGTGTTATAGCGTATCATGGCTCCTATGCCTACGTATCTTCCAGTGAACATCTTCTTCAGTTTGTTCACTTCGCTCTCGGGATAGTATTCGGTATAGGGGTCGAGCGAATTGAGCATTGCATTGATGCCATTGCCTATCACCTCGTCGGCATTCAGTGTGTCAACATATATCATGTCGAGGTAGCGATAGATGTCGCTGAACACTTCGATGTTCTTCGACACGGTGAAGTTATGGTCTTTGTCGTTCTGCGCCTTAATAGTGACGGAGAAAACCGACAGCAGGATGGCGGATAATAATAATATTCTCTTCATTCTTTTCCGTTGGATTTCATTATAATCTGCAAACTTACACAAAACTTTCGATTTTCACCTTATTTACTTTCATAAATATTGTTTCATGGCGAGTTTTACAGCTCATACACATATATAGCAATTATTTTTATCCTCATTCAGAGCCAATCTGTTTAATCCTATAATATAATTTGCTTAATCTTATAAATAATCTGTCCAATCTTATAATATAAGGTAGAGAGTCCTCGGAAAAGATGACAAATCAGGGAATAGAATGACTTTTTTGAAGAAAAATCAAAAAAAAGACGGAAAATATTTGGAAGTTACATAAAAATGCCTTACCTTTGCACTCGCAATTAAGCAATAACGCTTTTAGCAATGCTTCAATAGCTCAGTTGGTTAGAGCACCTGACTGTTAATCAGGGGGTCGTTGGTTCAAGCCCATCTTGAAGCGCAAAGAGGAATCACTTACGAGTGGTTCCTTTTTTATTTTCATATAGTTTGAATATCGGCACCATTTTTGGGGTGGACACATTTTTCTGACGAATTATCATTAAAAGTACACACTTTTCCTGACGAATACTTGCCAATGATTATACTTTTCCCAATGAATAATCAAGAAAAGACCACGTTTTTAAGCATAAAATACAAGAAAACACTAATGACCAATTGGGGATACAAAAAAAACAAAATGAGCGCAAGTCTTGGGGAATAGCCTATTTTTTAATATTTTTGCACGAATATGGATGCCGCACATTACGGCAGAGAAACTAAAGACAAGGATATGGACAACGATTTCGATATAAGACAAGAGACATTGTCGTCGGCGGAAAAAGAATACGAAAACGCCTTGAGACCGCTACGTTTCGGTGACTTCAGCGGACAACAAAAGGTGGTGGAAAACCTGGAGGTGTTCGTAGAGGCGGCGAAATACCGCGGCGAACCGCTCGACCACACGCTGCTGCACGGACCGCCAGGACTGGGAAAGACGACGCTCAGCAACATCATTGCCAACGAACTGGGAGTGGGATTCAAGATAACGAGCGGTCCGGTGCTCGACAAACCTGGCGACCTCGCCGGCATACTGACATCGCTGGAGCCCAACGACGTGCTTTTCATCGACGAAATACACCGTCTGTCGCCTGTCGTGGAGGAATACCTGTATTCCGCCATGGAGGACTATCGCATAGACATAATGATAGACAAAGGACCGTCGGCAAGGTCGATACAGATAGACCTCAACCCATTCACGCTCGTGGGGGCCACGACACGCAGCGGACTGCTCACGGCACCGCTGAGAGCGCGATTCGGAATAAACCTGCATCTGGAATATTATGACCCCAAGACGCTGATGCGCATCCTGAAACGTTCGGCAAACATCCTGAAGGTGCCCATCGACGACGATGCGGCAATGGAGATAGCACGACGCTCGCGTGGCACGCCACGTATCGCCAACGCACTGCTAAGAAGGGTGAGAGACTTTGCCCAGGTGAGGGGAACGGGAAAGATAGACACCAAGATATCCCACGTGGCACTGACGGCGCTGAACATCGACCAATATGGTCTCGACGAGATAGACAACAAGATATTGCTCACCATCATCGACAAGTTCAGAGGCGGACCGGTGGGCATCACCACCATCGCAACAGCTATCGGCGAGGATGCCGGCACAGTGGAGGAGGTTTATGAACCGTATCTCATCATGGAGGGATTCATAAAGCGCACACCACGAGGCAGAGTGGTGACAGAACTCGCCTTCCAGCATTTCGGCAGAAACCTGACATTCGGAAATCCTGCAGAACCGTCGCTGTTCTGACGGTTCTGCAATCAGGTCAGCCCCGTCTTGCCGTGCGCGTCACCAACTGATAGAGCGCCGGCAGGAGGATGAAAAAGGAGAATATGATGGCCAGTCCCATCCGACGGTGGTCGCCGCCGAACAGATCCGTCATCCGCACATCTGACATTTGATGTGACATAAGGCGGATCATGAGATATGCCACCGTATTGTTAACCCAATGGCATAGCACTCCCGGCACGATGCTACCCGTACGACTGTATATCCAACCGAGGAAGATGCCGACAACGAAAGCGTATGGCATCTGGGCGGGGTTCATATGGATCAGGGCGAAGAGAAGGGCCGAAATGACTATCGGCAACCATGTCTTGCCCTTCATCACGGAGAGCAGCGTGCGCAATATCGCCCCGCGGAATATCATCTCCTCCACAAGCGGAGCGAAGAGGCATATCGTTACATAGCCGAAATTGCTGCCTACAAGCAGCGTCAACTCATCTTCCACAAGATTCGGCAGCTCTGGCATCGCCTCTTCGAGAAACGCCATGGGAATGATGGAGCCCAGAGTGAAAACCACTGTCCAGAACAACACGTCCCAATGTTTGCCTCGCACATAATCGGGCGACAGCGGACACCACTTCAATCTATAGAACATCACGAAGAGCACTATACTGTATACCGCCGAAGTGAGCACCAGTTCGGTGGCCTTGTCGGCTGCCGGGCCGGCGATGAGACGATACAGTGGGGGTATCATGAATCCTGCTACCACCTGGATGATTACACTCCAAAGGAGATAGGTGAACACGTCTTTATTCTTTGCTTCTTTCATATCGGGAAATCATTTGTTTTTCTTTTTTCTAATACAAACCAGTAATCAATAATCCCAAATCGGCCATTAGGGCTTGCTTGTATTTTGGAATTTTAGAAGAGTGGATTTTGTTTGTCTTTTAATGAGTAATAGCGAGCTATTGCGAATTAAAAACAAGCAAAAGACGCCTTATAAAAAACAAAAGACTGCAAGCAGTCATTAAATATTTCTATAAACGTCCTAATGACCGATTGGGGATAATGACCGTTGGGTGGGTATCCATCATCCCAAGAGGTCGAGCACCTGCTGGCGGTCGGATTGCAACTGGCGCATCAGCTCCTGCTCAGAAGCGAACTTGCGCTCAGAACGGAGCCGCTTCACGAAGCTTACGCTGATTTCGCTGCCGTAGAGATCGCCCTCATAACCGATGATGTGCACTTCCAGAGTGGTGGTCTCACCGTCGAAAGTAGGACGGCAGCCGATGTTCATCATTGCCGGCCTTTCCTTGCCGTCGCCCACATTGGCTGTCATGACATATACTCCCGGTGCGGGAATCATGGTGCGGACGGACGAAGGGGCGATGTTTGCCGTGGGGAAACCCATCCTCCTGCCCTCTTTCACTCCTCCAACGACCTTGCCTTGCAACGCATAGCGATAGCCAAGGCATTTGGCGGCAAGATCCACCTCGCCCCCGGAGAGGAAGGTGCGGATGACGGAAGAACTCACGTTGACTTCGTTGAGGACGAGAGCCTTGGCGCGTATCACCTCAATGCCGATCTGCTTGCCGAATGCCACATAGTCGTCGAAACCTTCAGAACGGTTATGACCGAAGCGGTTGTCGTAGCCTATCACGAGATACTCCACACCGAGACGGTCTTTCAACACCATGCGCATGAAGTCGAAAGCCGAGAGCGACGCCGTTTCTTCGTTGAAAGGCAACACCTCGCAGCGGTCAACGCCTGTGGCACGGATTCTCGCCACTTTCTCGTCGAGCGTACTGAGCATCTGCGGCATATAGTCGCTATGCAACACCTCACGAGGATGCTTGTCGAAGGTCACTACAACAGACTGCAGTCCGTGTCGCTCTGCTACTTCCTTCACCTGGTCTATAAGATAGCGGTGACCACGATGTACACCGTCGAAAAAACCGATGGTGGCAACAGAGCCTGCACCGTGACAATGATTGGTGACGGACTCTCTGCCAACAGAGTTTTCATCGTCTGGCGAGAGGATATCGAGCCACTCGTCGCCATGTGTGACATGCAGCGTGCGGATGCCGAAGGCTTCTGCCGCCTTGCAGTTGGCAAGGGAGTCGTCAACGAAGAGCGTCTCCTCTGCCACGGCTCCCGTCTCCTGGAGCAACGTCTCGAAAATCCGCGGGTCAGGTTTCACCATTCCCATATTATACGAGATGAATGTCTTGTCGAAATAATACTCCGGACCATGGCCTGAGAGCGGGAAGAAATGTTCCACCGCCTTGTCCCAATGCACGGAGTTACTGTTGCTGAGCATATACACTTTGTGGGTCTTGTGCAGACGTTCCACCGCCCTCATGCGCCTCACCGGGATTTGCTGCAGCAGTTCGCCCCAGGCATAGCGTATCTCCTCATTGCTGGCTTCACAGCCTGGAGCACGGCGGCGAATCTCATCGCAGAACTCCTCCACACTGATCTTTCCCAGTTCCAGATCGAGAAACATGTCTGCCTGCTTGCATTCATCCACATAGCAGGAAATCTTGTGGGCACCGATAGCGTTGAGGGCCTCGATGCACTTATGCCTGTCGAGGTCTACTAAGACGCAACCGAAGTCGAAGACTATATTCTTTATTCCGTTGAGTATATCGTTTTTCATCACTGATTGTTTATTTCTTTATCCAAATCGGTCATTAGGAATACCACATTAAACGGCCTAATGACCGTTTTTGGTTATCAATCTCGCCACAAGGCGCCATATCTCTCCTGCCCACAGCACAAGGGATGTGGCTGCCACCACATACACCCAGTCGAGAAGCGAGAGAGGCACCGTGCGGAACATCTTTCCGCCGAAGGTCACTATCACCCACTGTCCCACGAACACCACGACGAGTATACCTGTGAGCACCTTGTCATGACACAGTCCGCGGAAGGCGGAATGGTCGGTGCCGAGCGCCTTGGCATTGAAGAGGTTCCAGAACTGCAGCATGACGAAGGCGGTGAAGAACATCGACAGTTCGTGTGTCTGCATTCCTCTGCCCGTGTTGAAGCAATGGATGAGATATATGAACATCACGGCAAACATCGCCACGCCTATTCCCATTATGCCTCTCACCATAGAGTGATTTATGATGAAATCGGACTGCTGCCGCGGTTTGTCGTCCATCACATCCTTTGTTGGCGGCAGTGAGGCGAGTGCCATGGCGGCGAAGGTGTCCATGATGAGGTTGACCCATAGAATCTGAGTCACCGTAAGCGGCAGTTCGGTGCCTATCACCGCTCCACCGAGAACAAGCAGCAAGGCTGCCACATTGACCGTGAGCTGGAAGAAGAGGAAACGCTGCAGGTTCTTATACAGCGACCGTCCCCACATCACGGCATTGACGATGCTTCCGAAGGAATCGTCGAGCAGCGTCATGTCGCTGGCACCCTTGGCTACACTGGTTCCGGAACCGAGTGAGAGTCCCACATGGGCATGGTTGAGGGCAGGGGCATCGTTCGTTCCGTCTCCAGTAACGGCGACCACCTGACCGTGTTTCTGAAGCATAGCCACAAGGCGCTGCTTGTCGGCAGGACGGGCACGACACATCACCTTGAGACCGACAACGCATTCATAGGCCTCATCATCAGAGAGGGCGGCGAAGTCGGGACCGGTTATTACGGCGTCGGCGGCCGACTCCTCGTTTATTATTCCTATCTGGCGGCCTATCTCACGGGCAGTAGCGGCTGTGTCGCCAGTCACAATCTTAACTTCTATTCCGGCTCTTTGGCATTCTGCCACAGCACCAGGCACATCGCTGCGAATCGGATCGGAAATGCCCACAATGGCCTGTGCCTGCAACTGCCCTATATGCATGGCGGCACGCTCCGCATCGGCTGGCGTGGCATCAGCCGGCAGCTCTCTGTAGGCAAAGGCAAGGGTGCGCATTGCCTTGGTCTGCCACGAGGTGAGCCTGCCGGATATCTCATCCGCTTCCTCTCCGGCAATCCGGCAAGCGGCGAGAACTATCTCCGGCGCTCCCTTTACGAAGAGGTATTTATGGTTGCCGAGGCGTGCTGCAGTGGCCATATACTTGCGTTCGGTGGAGAATGGCAACTGGTATATGATATCCTCGGCATGGCGAAGCTTACGGTAGTCCTCTCCCTCTCTGTCGAGCCACAAGAGGAGCGCCACTTCTGTGGGATTGCCGATTCCATTGGTGCCTGCCTCCGTATCAAGATGAGCCGTGGTGTTCAGGGCGAATGCCTTGGCGAGGAGGTCGTCGCTGCCATACAGTTTCCGGATATCGGCAACCTGCATGCGGTTCTCGGTGAGCGTACCGGTCTTGTCGGTACATATCACGGTGACGGCTCCCATCGTCTCACAGGCATGAAGCTTTCTCACGAGGTTGTTGCTCTTGAGCATCCTGCGCATATTGAGGGCGAGGGCAAGGGTGACTGCCATAGGAAGCCCTTCGGGAACTGCCATCACTATCAGTGTCACCGCCATCATGAAATAGCGGAGCACAATCTCTGCCATGCGGAAATAGTCGTCGCCTCGCCACACGCTGTCGGTAACGACATCATGGACGAGGAATATCAGGAAGGCTGCAACGGAGATGCCGATGCCGAATTTGCTGACGAGCTTTGCCAGCTTGTCGAGCTGCACGTTGAGGGGTGTCTTCACCGATGTCAGTTCGGTACTGCTACGTGCCACCTTGCCTATCTCCGTGGCGTCGCCCACTGCAGTGACTCTGTATGTGGCGCTGCCGTTCATCACCATAGTGCTGCGGAGCAACATGTTGCAGGGATAAGTGGCATCATCTGCGGTTGACGATTCGGAACCGGCTACGCTCTTGGTGATTATCGGTTCTCCCGTCAGCGACGACTCGTCCACCTGCAGACTCGATGCTCTGACGAGGAGTCCGTCGGCAGGTATCTCATCGCCTACTTCCACCAATACGATGTCGCCGACAACAATGTCGCGACGTGCCACTTCCACCACCCTGCCCTCTCGGCACACCTTCACGGGCTGCTCTTCGCTGAGGGCGGTGAGCACATTGAATTTCTTTGCCGCATCTCGCTCGAAGATGAAGCCAATGGTTGTGGCAAGGAAGATGGCAATGAATATGCCTATCGTCTCTACAAAATCACCATCCACGAATGCCAGCACGAGGGATATCACCGCTGCCACGAGGAGAATCCGGATTATAGGGTCCTGGTATTTCTCCATATACAGTTTCCACATGCTCACCGGTTTGGGCGGCGTGAGCACGTTCTCGCCATGCTCTCTGCGGCTCTGCTCCACCTGGCTGGCAGAGAGGCCGCCAACGGTGACGGCGTCTGTATCTAATGTTTCTTTCATAATGTTTATGTCAATAATGCCGAAGCACCGCTTATCCGATGCTTAGGCAATGCAAAGGTAATAAAAAGACAATGATTAGTGACTTCACCACCAATCCGCCCACCGCTTTTTATGTATATTTTGCAAAAAAAGACAGGACAAGAAGCCTGCGAATATCTTTTTTTGCGATAAAATTTGGAATTTAGACAAAAACTTCTTACCTTTGCAGTCGCAAACTTGACCACTTAAGTGTCAAGCCGGGCTTTTAGCTCAGTTGGTTAGAGCAACAGACTCATAATCTGGAGGTCCTAGGTTCAAGCCCTAGATGGCCCACTTGCAACAGAAAGCAGTTACGGATTCCGTAGCTGCTTTTTTTGTTTTTAATGAAATGCTTTCGGGCTATGACATAACGACGGACAGCAAAAGCGGAATGCTATTTTTGAGGTCAACCAGCAGATTGTTCTTGCAGGTCTTTATAATGGTGTTTTTTTCAACGAAGCTGCTTTCTACGGTGGAACTTGTCTGCGCATATTCCATGGATTGCAGCGTTTCTCAGAGAATTTGGATTTTTCTCTTCTTGCTCCTAACGATAATTTTGAATTTACGCAATATTTTCAGCCTATAGTCGACATATTCGCTATGGTCGGCAGAGAGGTTGAAATAAAAAAGAAGGACAAAAAAAAGAATTTTGGCAAGGTGGAGTCTGCATTTCTGAAAGACAACACAGATGTATATCTTTGTTAAAGGATAGTTTCCTATTGTCATCTGTTGTTGATTACAAGCTTCTCCATCAGAATCTGAAGCCGAAGAACATTCTCACCCGCCATTTATTTCTGTGGAGCTGCAGGTGGGCATCGTCGCCGGCAACGGAATAGTTGTATATCGCTGTGGCTCCGGCAAACTTGTTGCGCCAGGAATATACCACGGCAGCACGGCCGGTGATGATGACTGAAGGGAAATGATACTCCATACTGTTACGATAGGTATATGAGCCGGTAGAGGAATCTGTTGATTCATCGGCAGAGACGTCCGGAGAGGTAGAGGCGGCAGAGGTGGTTGTAGCGCCATCGCTGATGGCGGCATCAGCCGCGGCGGCAGATTCCTCGCCGGTGGCTGAAATCCGGGTCTTGGTGTAGTCATGGGAATATATGGTGACGGTGGGCAGGGCGGAGAGATGGAAGAGCCAATGGCGGTGTACAACGAGGTTATAGGCATATCCTCCACCAACGGCAAACTCGTTGAGACGGATGGTCATATCTTTCATCTCCGTCTTCGACCCGTCGAAGCTCGCCCCTATCATCCAACTGCCGGCGCTGCGCTTCTGCACATAGCTCTGGCTGAAGGCGGCAGGGAATGAGAAGCGGCGACTGTTGAAGGCGTAATAGAAATTGAGGTTCAGGGCATTCTGCGACACCTGTCCCCTACCCACGTCCACTCGCTTGCCATCAACATAGCGGTGGCCATGAAAGGTCTTCGACGACAGATACACCACATCAAAGCCATAGCGGTTGCTGTATGAATTGAGGTTGAACTCATAGTCCTTGTTCTTTCCGGCGAGTTTGGCAGGATTCACAGAGAGGCTGAGCCCCAGTCCGCGATATGCCGCCGCCACACTGAACGTGCCCCGGCAGTCTGCCATCACATGAGTACGGCGCTCCAAAGCATCCGTCTTCGTCACGGTCTGCATGTCGGCACCCGACAACACACCAGTAAGCTTCACCGTCCACCGTGCATCAGGACGGGCGATGTATGCCGTGTCATATTTTATCTTGTTGTATTTGGCAGCCAGGAGGGAGTCGCCGCGGAACAGGAGCCTGTCGTAGCGCTGCATGCGCGCCTGGCGCTTGTGGTATTGTCTCAGCAGTCGTTGTTTCTTCTTCTCGCCCATATTGCTGCGGAGCACCCTGTCAATGAAGAGGGAGTCAGCCCAGCGCAGCATCTGGCCTCTGTCAGCCGACTGCCGGAGCTGGAGTCTGAGACTGTCGGCAATCTGCAGTTTTTCTCTGAATGTCTTGCGTTGTTTCTTCTTTTGGGCGAGGGCGGTTGCCGGTGTCATAAGCGACAGTACGACGAAGAGCAGTATCACTTTGATGGTTGCGATACTGCTCACGGGAACTATTCTTGATGATATTCTTTGTGGAATTCTTTGCATATCCTTTGATATACAGGTTGTCAACGCTTCATTTCCTTCAGCAGCGCCAGTGCCTTGTTCTCGGCAGCTTCCATGATCTCGCGCTCGCCGGGACCTTTGTCGTTGATGCCGCAGAGATGCAGGATGCCATGGATTATCACGCGGTGAAGCTCGTCGTCATATTCCTTGCCGAAGAGTTCGGCATTCGAGCGCACCGTGTCGAGCGATATCACAATGTCACCGCTCACCACATCATCCTCGTCGTAGTCGAAGGTGATGACATCCGTATAGTAGTCGTGACCGAGATATTCGCGGTTCACCTCCAGAATCTTCTCGTCGTCAACGAACATATATCCTATGTCGCCCAACCGACGCTTGTATGAAGCCACTACAGCCTTAATCCAAGCCGTCGTCTCGCGCTTCTTTATCTTTGGCATTGCTATGCCCTCTGAATCGTATGAAATCATAATCAGAAAATTTATTGTTGTCCGTTTTTGTCAGGGCAGGAATCGCTTCACGTCCTTTCCGAAGTGTGTCAGTTCCCTCACCACGCTCGAGCTGATGCTCTCCATTCCGGCTTCGGCAAAGAAGAGCACCGTCTCTATTCCCGTTAGCTGCCGGTTGATATCCGCCTGCTCACGCTCATATTCGAAGTCCTTCACGCTTCTCACTCCCTTTATGATGAACTCCGCTCCCTCGCGGCGGGCGAAGTCTACGGTGAGGTCGTTATACTGCTTCACCTCTATCTTCTCCTCCTCTTTGTATATCTGGCGTATTGTTTCCACGCGCGTTTCCGTGGTCTGCATGTATTTCTTGCGTTCGTTGTAGCCCACTCCTATCACGATTTTGTCGAAGAGCGGCAGAGCGCGTTTCACGAGCGAGTCATGGCCTATGGTATAGGGGTCGAAGCTGCCCACGAGTATTCCTATTCTCATATCTGTATATTTGCAATGGTATGATTCCAGTCCTAATGACTGATTTGGGTTATATCGTTGCAAAAGTAATATATTCATTTTTCTAATGCAAGAAAAACGTTGTCATTTAACCCGAATCGGCCATTAGGGCGTTTGGGAAGAAAATAAAATTGAATATCTTATAGTTGTAATTATTCAGTGAACACTAATTAATAGCAAGCCCTATTTATCCCAAATCGGTCATTAGGGCTTGCCTGGATTTTGTTTTTTAGAAGAGTGGATTTTGTTTGGCTTTTAATGAGTAATAGCGGGCTATTGCGAATTAAAAACAAGCAAAAGACGCCTTATAAAAAGCAAAAGACTGCAAGCAGTTATTAAAATTATACATTAAACGGCCTAATGACCTCTAAGTTTGCAGAAGATTGCGACGAAGTCGCATAAACTCCAAAATAATCAAGGTAAAACTATGATTGCTAAAGACAGTTTCGTACCTTTGTTGTAAAAAGGTAGAATCGGTCTGTCGAAGAGGTAAACCAGCTAATGACCCAGCCGTAAAGCTATAAATCGTTTAGGTCCTCATCGACATAGTTGCAAAGACCAGATAGAAAGTTATCGGCTCTGAGCCTTGTTAGAGTGTTAGTCCATACAACTATTGACCAATTCTACACAATATAACTCGTACAAAGTTATGAAGAATTTATTTATCGGAGTTGATTTTTCGAAAGAAAAAGTTGATGTGGCTATCCTTTTTGCAGACGGACTGGCAGAAACCGCTGCTAGAGTGTTCAACGAGTTCAAGACAACCGTGTCTGGCTATAGGCAGTTGGTCAAGTGGGTTGAGCAGAATTCCTGCGGTATCGACTCGTCCTTGTGGCTCTTCTGTGGCGAGAACACGGGCGACTACAGCAAGGGACTGTGCAACTTCCTCTACGGTAAAGGCTACGACATGTGGCTTGAGAACGCAAAGAGCATCAAAGACGCATCTGGTCTTAGACGATTGAAGTCTGACCGTGCTGACGCCTCGATGATTGCAGAATACGCCATGAGGAATTACGATAAAGCCGTTATGTACGAGCCTCTTAGCGAGTCGCTTACACAACTGCGTGAGCTGTTCCTATACCGTCAGATGATCGTAAGACACAGATGCAGTTTCCAGGTGCGTAGAGGCGAAAAGCGACTCACTATGGAGAAGTCGCCAGTCAAGACAATGATTTCGCAGAGCGGACGGCACATCGTCTCTGAACTCAATAAGGAGATAGAGAAGATAGATAAGCGCATTGCCGATCTCATCAAGTCGGACGAGGAACTCACCGAGGGGTTCACCATCGTGACCTCGGTGCCTGGCATAGGAACGCAGAACGCTGTGTGCCTGATGGTGTACACCGACAACTTCCGGCGTTTCAACTACGACTCACGCAAGATTGCCTGCTATTACGGCCTAGCTCCATTTGGCAAAGATTCGGGAACCAGTGTGCATTCCGATCCGCATGTACATTATATGGCTAACCGCCAGATAAAGGCCATGCTGACGCAAGCGGCACTAGCTGCCGTCAACTTCAATCCCATTATGGCGAGGTACTACATGCGCCTCGTAGAACGAGGAAAGAAGAAGCAGGTTGCACTGAACAATGTCAAGAACAAACTTGTACATTTGGTCACAGCCATGGTCAGAAATCGCCAAACATTCACCCCTGAATATAAAATCTCAGCATAAATTGAAAATAATGGTCAAAACATTTGGATATTAACATAGAAAGCGATTTGGGTTTATTATCATCCAAATTTCCCCCCACGTCATAGATAAAATCCAAAGAACACAGTTTAGAATTCTGCAGTCAGCGACATAATGTCAGAGAACGGTTAATATTTTTAAACTTTTCTGACGATTTGTCAAGCCACAATAGTCATAATGACAAAATATGTAAGCGGCACAGGAATTGCATCTCCATTAGCGAAGGCTGAAAACCGAAGGCGGAAGGATTCGAAAGAAACCTGAAGCCGAGAGGAGAAAGCCGATGAAAAGACTGCTGGTCAAAGCCGATGAAAAGAGGCAGAGATCAACGGAAAAAAACAGATAAATAAAAAACTAAAATAAAAATGGAGGTATTTGATATGTTACCAGTAATGAACAGAAATCTTTGGATGCCAGAAGAGTTTAATGACTTTTTCGATACTGACTTCATGCCACGTGTAAGTGCTACGGCACCGGCAATCAACGTTAAGGAAAGCGAGAAAGACTACACAGTGGAACTCGCCGCTCCTGGACTGACAAAGGATGACTTCAATGTCAATATCGACAACGACGGTAACCTGCACATCAAGATTGAGAACAAGAGCAACAAGAAGGATGAGGACAAGAAGAGCCACTATCTGCGTCGCGAATTCTCATACAGCAAATACGAGCAGACATTGCTCCTTCCTGACGATGTGGAGAAAGACAAAATCGCTGCCAGCGTAAACCATGGCGTATTGACCGTAGAACTTCCAAAGCTCGTGAAGGCAGAGGAGAAGACAGCACGTCAGATTGAAATCAAATAAGGCGTGAGAGAGAAGTAAAGCATAGAGAAAGGAGAATGTTTTAGATTACATAAACCCACATAGTTGGTGTTGGTTAAGTGAAGGCGCTTGCCCTATTGGGCAGGTGCCTTTTTCGTTATTATCAGCACATGGCGCGAGTCGGCAAGCGTGGTGGCAAAGATATACGTGTCGCCACCGTCTTTGATCTTCAGCTTCTTGCGCAGGTCTGCCACGGAGAGAGGGAAGTTCCTCACGGCGACGTTTGCCTTGGCAATGCCTGAGAGAGCCTGCCGCAACGCCTTCTTGTTGAGTTCCGTAACGGCACACACCTGGAACCGTCTGCCGGGGAAAGCCTCAACGAGACTTTCAGAAAGGAACAGATGACTGTTTTGAGCCACCTGCGGCATTCCGTATCTCGCCGAAATCATGGCGAAACAGCCTGCCTTCATTATTGATGCGTTAGGCTCGTAAATCCAACATCCGGGCTGAAGAAGGGCTGAAGGGGAAACGGCAGATGGAGAACTGCATGGAAGCAGAGCACAGGTGTCGCCGCCATCGGTATATTCCTCTGACACATAGTGCCAAGAGCCATCAGCCAGCTGCTGACAGTCAACACAACATACATGCAGCGGAGCACCACCCTGTCTGCCGCCACCAGCAGAGAGCACGAGCAGGAGTTCCTTGCACTCGTTCTTCACGGAGATGATATGCACCTCTGATACATTGCCGAGGTCTGCCACCGCCTTGTGCCAGTCGAGCATCGGCGACAGCTTCACCACCACATAGTCGGCATGAGCAAGAAGCTCACCCTTGAGCGCCACCACATCCGGTGTGCAGTCGGCGATGGCGAAGGTACGTCCGCCATGGTCGTCGCGGCGTGCCGGGTCGATGAATATCGTCGTGGCATGGGGCATGTTGAGGAGATATTCCTCGGTGTCGCCACAAACGATTTCCGCATCCTTCACGCCGAGCAGCGGCATGTTGTGGGCCACCACCCTACAGAGATTCTCCTGCCTCTCCACATACGTCTTGTGGCGGAAGCCTCTCGACATGAAGGAGAAGTCCACTCCGAATCCTCCCGTCAGGTCTACGTGTCTTTCTGCATTGCCGTCAGCCAGACGCTCAGCCAGTCGCTGCTTGTATACGGCAGTAGGCTCCGACGAACATTGTTCCATGGATAGATGCGGCGGGAATACCAGTCCGTCGGTGTCTGCCCATGAAGGCAGTTTCCGTCGTGCCGCCTGCCATCCCGCAATCTGTTCCAGTGCGTATGCCATGTCAACGCCATCGGGTCTTGACTTGAGGGCGAGCTGGCGCACGTCGTCGGTCTTGTGTATGGATATGAACGAGAGGGTCTCGCCGTTGGGTATCAATGTCATATCAATATGTATTCTTGAGTAAACGAAAAGGCTCCGTGCCTTCCCTTTGTGTAGAATGCCCGGAGCCTTGTCTTTGTGTATGTATGCAGTGAAAAGCTATGCCATTATTTCTTCACCACCTTCACCATCTTGCCGTCAGCAGTCTTCACAACGTATATGTTGCCGCTCTGCATCTTGCTCACCTGCTGTCCGCTAACGGTGTAGATCTTGGTAGCGTGGATGTTCTGGTCCATCTTGGTCTCTACTGTAGAGATGCCGTTGGTCACCTTTCCTTCCTTGATGTCAACAGTGTAGCGGGTGATGTTCTTGCTGTCGGCAGAAACCACGGTGATTGTAGCCGTAGAAGCCTTAGGGTCGGTAGAAGAACGCTCTACTCTCTTTGTCACAGTAGCGCCGGCGCCGGCTGTCACCTCGATCATGTCTACAGTCATCTTCTTTGAAGCAGGCACCTTAGAGTAGTAGTATGTTCCAGGTTCGAATCCGTTGATTTCCTGTCCGTCAATCTTGATGGAGCTGAGCTGTGAACTGTACTCGAGTTCCACGTCGTCTACATAGAGCTTGTCGTCAGCGCTTCCCTTACCAGGAGTAGCGTTTGTAGAGATGGTCACGAGGATAGCGTTAGGGTCGGCACCGTTGGCGATGTAAGAATCATAGTCGAACGGAATTGTGATCTTCTGCCACTCGTCCTTGCTCTCGATGGTCTTGTTCTGAGCCTTTGCCACTACATTTTTGTATTCTGTTCCCTCAGCCTCTGGATCCTGATACTTCTTGCCGTCGGTGATCACCGCACTGATTGTGGCATAAGGATAGTCTTTGGCGAGGTCGCCGCCGCCCTGCTGGAACTTCACCCACACGCTGATAGCGTCCGGCTTGGCGTCTACAGTAGCATAGAACGGATCGCCGTTGGCGTCGAGAGCCTCGTTGCTGAAATCGAGGAATGCGTGGTTGCCGGTGTTTGCAGCCTGTGCAGCACCTGCGTTCATCTGTCCTGTAGTGATTGTTCCGTTAGGAATCTGTCCGAAAATAGCATTTCCTGTTGTGATGAGCACACTCTTCTTTCCTGTAGTTCCGGGACGAGTTTCGTTGCTCTCCTTTGTGTGGACAGCGCTCTTCACCATTGAAGCCAGCGTACCGGTAGCTGTCATGAACGAATGCCATGCGTTTGGCTCCTGGCTTGTTGCAGAACCGGCTGTGGCTGTATGGAATTTCTCGAAGCCAGAGTTAGGAATCTGTCCGATGGTATAGTCTTCGTCGCCGAGAGTGAGCTTCAGCGAGCGTCTGATAGCCTTGAAAGTATCGATGATGAGGTTGCCATAGAACTTGCCGCCGCGGATTTCTCCGTTGAAGTAAGCCTGCAGCTTGCCGCCGTTGAGGGCAGTGTAGCCAGGACCCTGCCAGCTGATATTCGTGTCGTCGCCTTCAACGATTTCGATGTCCTGAACAGAGCGCAGGATGGTATATACGCCGGCGTTTGTCATAGGAACGTTCTCGATAACGATGTTTCCTACTGGCTGCTCCTGCATATAATACTCGTATTTCACGTTCTTGATGGTCACGGTGCATGTGCCGTCGCCGTTTGGCTGAACCTGAACAGTTGATTTAGGATACTTCTTGGATCCGGAACCGGCGTTGATGTCCAACGTGGTCACATAGTCGGTTGCCTGTGCTGTGAGTGCTGCGGCAGCCAGGATGAATGAAGATAATAATTTTTTCATGTGTAGTATTATTTTTAACGATTAAATGATTTCTCCATTATTTGTTCATCACCTTCACGGTCTTGCCGTTTGTGAGCTTCAGGATGTTGATGCCGCGCACCATAGAGTTCACGCGCTGTCCGCCGAGAGTATATACGGCAGCCACCTTGGCATTCTGGTCAATGGTGCCGGCAGAGATGCCGTCGGTACCGAAGTTGTTGTCGCCGAATACGGCTTCCACGTCACCCACGCCAGGCACGGTGAGGCTGATGAGAGCATAGAACTTGTCGCCCTTGCTGCGTGAACCTTCCTTCACGGTAACGTCGATCTTGCCGCCGAGCATCTCCTGGATTTCAGCGCCATTGGTGATGGTAGCTGTCTGTGTGGTGGCATAGTTGGTGAATCCCTCTGAGTCGTCGTCGCCCTGAACATCGGTCATGGTAACGTCGCCGATAAGTATCCCCTGGAAGCTGAACTGGTTGAGCTTGATGGTGTATTTGCCTTCCTCTGCCTGCTCGGTGATAGTGATGGAAGCCCTGTCTGTGATAGGCTCACCCAGATTGGCAACGGTGATTACGATATTGTCCTCATAAGTTTTCTCGTTGTTTCCTTGTGCCATTGCTCCCATGGCGATCATTGCCATGGCGATAAGAGTAAAAATTTTCTTCATAATAAAAATGATAATGTTTTTAATTTAATGTTTTCCTAATTTATTTTTGCCTTTATTTAATTGTCTTGTCTATTCATCAGAATCCTGACTGCCCATCGGGGAGGAATCTGTCAGCAGAGGTTGCCGCCGCCGGATTGAATACAAGTACAAGGTCATTTCATCCTATACGAAACGCCGACAGTGCCATACACCGGATACATCGTCTGCTCGATGGTATCGAAATTGCCTTTGAATATCCCCGTGAAGCCCCATGAGAGGTCAACGAATATTCCCCAGGAGTGATGGAAATGCCAGTCGGCTCCCACCATCATTCCCCATTGCAGCTTGCGCATACTGTCGGAAAAGTCATAGGTTCCGCGGCTTCCGTCAGTGGTGCCGAGTTCCACTTTCTCTCCCGTAGGGTCGCCCACTCTGAGGTACCCGTCATAGGCGGCTCCCTTGAAGGTGCGGGTGCGCACATAAGAGAGATAGGGACCAGCCTTGATCTGCCACTTGTCGTTGAAGCGGTAGGTTGCCTGTAGAGGCATGGTGAGCATCCATTGCACAGCCTCCGACTGGTTCTTTCCGGTGAACATACCCTCGAGTTCCTGTCCGCCGCGCACTATCCTCATGTGGTAGTTCTTCACCGTGGCGTCAATGTCCATTCCCTTGTTCTCGAGTCTCAATCCTGTGGTCAGTCCCCATTTGTCTGTCAGCGGCTTGTAGACGCCGAGTCCCAGCATCACGCTCAGCGTCGGTCTGTAGGCATCGAGCGAACGGATAGAGGCCGGCATTCCCATCGGCATCGTTCCACCGATATTGTATCCTGCCCTGAGGTCATATTTCAGGTCATCGAGTATTCCTCCGGCATGAACTGAGAGTGCCGATGCGGCAAGGAGTGCCAGTGATAATATTGTCTTCTTCATTGTTGTCTTTCTTCTTGTTTATCGTAAGAGTTGGTTTCTGCCATGCGGTGCCGTGGCATCAGTCCTCGCAGATGAGTTCGAACTCATCCACATAGAGAGTGCTGCCCACTGCCCCCTGGAAGGTGGCTCCCTCATAGCTCGAGGTGCACACGATGGCAATGCTATATCCATTGGCACGCAGCAGGTCGGGGTCTACCACACCGGTGTATTTGAACTGCAGGTCAAACGGTGTCCATTCGCTGGTGGCGTTTATCTCGCCGATTTCTGCCAGCGCCACGATATATGGATTTGTCTTCACGTCGTTGCCGTTGAGAACGAAAGCCTCTCCGTTGTCGTCGTGGTTGCGATAGAGCACGGCATAGATGTCGCCATGGTCGGTCTTTCCCTCTACCGGCTTTCCTGCCTTGTCCTGATATGTCTCGCCGGGAGCATACTTGTAGTAACCCGTTAATCGCAGCGGCTTCTTGTCGAACGGCAGTCCGAAGCGTGTCGCCGCCATGGTATTGGTGAGAGCAGGCTTGGTGTCGAATTTTCCGATGAAGAGGTTTCCGGCGGCGATGCGCATATTTGACATCACTCCGAAAGGTCCCGTGCTGCGTGTGGTAAGCTTCACGCATCTGCCTCTCACTCCGCCTTCTACGCTCACCGTGGGATAATCCTCATAGGGTGCCTTGCCCATACTGAGCTTGAATCCGCCGTTACCGGTTGCCCAATCGCGGTATATCTTGCTGTCGCTGCCACGGCTGTAGTCATACCACTGATGGTATTTCTCCGTGCCGTCTCTGTCGATGAAGAAGTCGATGTTCTCAAAGCTGTACTTCAGCGGCAGCAGCTTGGAACCGAAGCCCACGTAATATTCCCTTGTCCACGCACCGTCTTCGGATGTCACGGTGTATTTGTGTCTGGCATTGTTGGAGAAATCGAGTTCCGTACCGCTTGCCGGACTGATGGTGGCGCCGGGTGTGAGCTGGAACTGCGGCGACATCTTGCTGATATTGGCATTGTCTTTCACCTCAAAGGAGATCTGCGAGGTGTTTGAAGGCACGTCGATACTGGCGTCGGTCTGGTTGTTGAAGACCGCGTCCCAGTTGTCCATCACGACAAACGCCTTCTGTATATCACATTCGGCATTCGGGGCCTCATCCTTAAAACAAGAGGTCAGCATAGTGCAAGCTCCGATTGCTGAAAGGAAATAAATAGAATATTTCATCAAGACTAAAATAATAGTTCACGTGGCATCATGCGCCACGCCTTTGTGTTACAAAAACTTACCCATCTGCAAGTACAGGCCATCACAAGCGTGGCTGTCAATTGGCGTATGGATATAATATACCGGGGCAAAGGTACGCTAAAAACCTTTAACTTGCAAGATTTCAGCGTTAAAACGAATAATTTAGACTACTTTTCATTCCAATATATACCATAAAAAACGCCACGAGAAGCCACAAAACGTTGCGCATTATGGAAATTTAAGCGGAAAAAGGACCGAGGGAAAAGTAAAATCATTATATTTGCACGTTAAAAGCAACATTAATTAAACAAATACAAAGCATTTCTTATGAAAATAGCATTGATCGGCTACGGAAAAATGGGCAGGATGATAGAACAGATAGCCAAAGACCGTGGTCACGAAATAGTTTGCGTCATCGACGTTGACAACCAGCAGGATTTCGACAGCGAGGCGTTCAAAAGTGCCGACGTGGCAATAGAATTCACTAACCCTACAGCGGCATACGGCAACTACCTCAAGGCTTTCAGACACAACGTGAAGGTGGTGTCGGGCTCTACGGGATGGATGAAGGAACATGGCGACGACGTGAGGAGGATGTGTTCTGCCGAGGGCGGACAGACACTGTTCTGGGCATCAAACTTCTCTGTCGGCGTGGCGATTTTCTCTGCCGTGAACAGGTATCTCGCCAAGATAATGAACGGATTCCCGCAGTATGACGTGCGCATGGAGGAGACTCACCATATCCACAAGCTCGACGCTCCGAGCGGCACCGCCATCACACTGGCTGAAGAGATAATCAGCGACGTTGACCGCAAGAAGGAATGGGTGAAGGGTGTGCAGAGGCTTGCCGACGGCAGCGTGGAGGGCAGCAACGATGTGGCTGCAGACCAGCTCGCCATAGAGAGCATCCGCCGCGACGAGGTGCCGGGAATCCACTCCGTGGTTTACGACAGCGACGCCGACTGCATCACCATAACCCACGACGCCCACTCGCGCAAGGGATTCGCCATGGGAGCGGTGCTCGCAGCAGAATATACCAAGGACCACAGCGGACTGCTGACGATAAGCGACATGTTCAAATTCTGAACCGCCGGCGGAAAAGAAAGACGAAGACAGGACTCTAATGGCCTGTCATAGACCGGACACGAATCGGGATAATAGTATCAACAGAAAGGCGAATCCTGATACTCCGGATAATTGAATCAACAGAAAAAAGATAAATCCTGATAATTGACAAGAAAATGATTGACAAGGAAAAAGCAAAGCTGAACATGAAAGTGCAATGGGCTAAGTTCATCGGCGTGACCGTGCTGTACCTGTTGTTCCTCGTGTGGGTAAAGAGTTGGCTGGGACTCGTCGTAGTGCCATTCATCTTTGACGTTTACATAACGAAGAAAATAAAATGGCAATGGTGGAAAGACGCCGAAGGCCCCACAAGATTCATAATGTCGTGGGTTGACGCACTGGTGTTCGCACTCGTGGCAGTGTATTTCATCAACCAGTTCTTCTTCCAGAACTATGTCATCCCATCATCTTCACTTGAGAAATCACTCCTCACCGGCGACTACCTCTTCGTGAGCAAAGTGAGCTACGGACCCCGCATCCCGGAGACTCCGCTCACCATGCCGCTCACGCAACACACGCTGCCGGTGATAAACACAAAGTCGTACATAGAATGGCCACACTGGGAATACCGACGCGTCAAAGGACTGGGCAACGTGCAGCTCAACGACATCGTGGTGTTCAACTATCCTGCCGGCGACACCCTGGTGGAAAACTATCCCAACGCCGACTTCTACCGAGACATCTGCTATGCCACAGGCTACCAGCTGCTCGCAAACCAGTATGTGGACCTGAGCAAGATGACGCCCCAGCAGAAATACGACTATTTCCAGAAGGTATACAAGACAGGACACGACTATGTGGCTGCATCGCCACAGCAGTTCGGAAACATCATCAGCCGGCCCACCGACCGCCGCGAGAACTACGTGAAGCGCTGCGTGGGACTGCCTGGAATGACTCTGCAGATAAAGAACCGCATCGTTTACCTCAACGGCAAGCCGAACAAGGAGCCGGAGAATGTGCAGTATACATATAACGTGCAGCTCAACCAGCCTATCAGCGACGACCTGATGAAGGAACTCGGCATCAGCATGGAAGATCTCGGAAGCCTCAACTCCAACGGATACATGCCGCTTACAAAGCGTGCAGCAAAGGCACTCGCCGCCAACAAGACATTGGTGAAGAGCATCAAGCTGGCACCTGAGATGAAGAACGACATCCTGTATCCGCTCGACGCCGTGACAGGATGGACACGCGACAACTACGGACCAATCTGGATTCCGAAGAAGGGAGCTACGGTAAAGCTCGACATGAACAACATCGCCATCTATGAGCGCCCGATACGTGCCTATGAGCACAACAAGCTCGAAGTGAAGGGCGGCAAGATATACATCAACGGAAAACAGACCGACCGCTACACGTTCAAGATGGACTACTACTGGATGATGGGCGACAACCGCCACAACTCTGCCGACTCACGCTACTGGGGATTCGTGCCTGAAGACCACATCGTGGGCAAGCCAATATTCATCTGGTGGTCGAGCGACCCTGACCACAGAGGATTCTCCGGAATAAGATGGAGCAGACTCTTCAGATTCGTTGACAACATAAAATAACACGTTGACGGAATAAAATCCCATACATACAGAGAGAAGACCGCCGGCGGGAGACACACCCTCTCCCACCGGCGGCAACTCAAGGAAACAGATGAGAAACGCCATAAAGTTCATAATCGCCATCATCATTGCGGGACTGCTCATGATTCTCTTCCGCTGCGTGGCATTCACCATCTATATAGTCCCCAAGACGGGCATAAAGCCATGGCTCGTCGATGGCGACCGTGTGCTGGTGAACAGATGGAGCTATGGACTGAGGACGGGCAGCGACAAGACATTCCCATACAGCCGGTGGTTCCGCAAGCCGGTGGGCAAAGGCGAGCTCGTGGCTTTCAACTATCCGCTCGACACCATGCACACCGTGACGAACAGAAGCGTTCACGCCGCTTTCTGCATGGCAGGACCGGGCGACACCACATACATTGACCACCACCCCATCATTCCGCCGAAGAGATGCCGCATGGTGGAAGTGAAGCCATGGAACATAAAACTCCTCTGCAACACCTACCGTATCCACGAGGGACGGAAGGCGGACATCAAGGACGGGAAACTCATCGTGGACGGAAAGGCGACACGCTACGCCTATTTCTCAAGAAACTATTATTGGATGAGTTCTGTCGACGGCGACACAACGCCGGACAGCAGATATTACGGTTTCGTGCCCGAAGACCACATCATAGGACGCATCGTCATGGTGGTTTATTCCAGAGGCAACAGCGAGTCGTTCTTCGGCAGCTTCAGAAACGCCAGATGGCTGATGCCGCTATAACGGAGTCATCCCGCTCATCCACAAAACTCACCCTGAATGACAGCTTTATTATCTTCAACATACTTCGGACCCATACAGTGGTATCAGAAGCTCAACCGCTATGACAGCATATTAATCGAGCAGCACGACAGTTTCGTGAAGCAGACCTACCGCAACCGCTGCATAATAGCGACGGCTAACGGGAGCCAGGCTCTCAGTTTGCCAACATCGCCCGGCAACAAGGACAAAGGCGATGAGGGGATGCCGACGACGGTGAACTCCACCATAATCAGCGACCACGGCAACTGGCGCCACGTACACTGGAACGCATTGAAGAGCGCATACGGTGAGTCGCCTTTCTTCGAATACTATGCCGACGACATCAAACCGTTCTTCACCGGGAAATGGACTGACCTGTATTCCTTCAACATGGACATCTGCCGGAAGATGTGCGAACTGCTCGACATAGAACCGAACATTTCGCTCACAGACCATTATATCAGCAGAGAGGAAGCTTGCGACCTCGGCATCGCGGACTTCCGCGACGCTATCCGGCCCAAGCATCCGTTGCCAGACCCCGACTTCGAACCACGGCGCTATTATCAGGTGTATGAACAGCGCCACGGCTTCCTGCCTAACATGAGTATTATCGACCTGCTCTTCAACATGGGAAACGAGAGCGTGCTATGGTTATAGATATGAGTAAAAGTTGCCCATATCGCTGATTCTTAGTAAAAACAAGAATTTCTGAAAAACTGTCAGACTGTCTGGTTTTTTGTTGTAATATACTGACAGACAGATAGTTGACTACCTGGCGATTGTCAGCCAATTGTCTGGATGGTTTGCTGATGAGAGGAATTTTCAGATGAGAGGAATTGCATACGTTGGCAGAATTCTGAAAACAGGAATATTAGTATTACAATACGAACTTATTGGGCAGACGTCTGACAGCAAATCTGCCCATCCGGGGCAAGCACCGTGCCCAATCTTAAACCAAAATCGGTCGTTAGGGCTTGCTTGGATTTTGCTTTTTAGAAGAGTGGATTTTGTTTGGCTTTAACCCAAATCGGCCATTAGGGCTTGCTTGGATTTTGTTTTTTTAGAAGAGTGGATTTTGTTTGGCTTTTAATGAGTAATAGCGAGCTATTGCGAATTAAAAACGGACAAAAGACGCCTTATAAAAAGCAAAAGACTGCAAGCAGTCATAAAAAAATAAAGTAAACGTCCTAATGACCGTTTTGGGTTTAATAGTTCAATCCGAAGCACCACAGCGGAATGATATTGCCGAAGCCTGTTTCTATATCGTCCTTCACGATATAGCCATTGTCCAAACCTTCTATCTGCTGTTTGCCCTTCTTGCGTCCGCCAATCTCAAAGGTGTACTTGCCAATGACGAAATCGGACTGACGTGAGGCTGTCACCGCATTGCGCACACGCATCTGATTGTAGAAGAATGTCTCGCGCAGATTGCCTATATCGGGCGTACCACCGGCAAGAACCGTCATCAGACTCGGATTGTCAATATATACCTTCTTTATCTTTCCAAGATTGCGTATGCCCGAAGTGTCGTCGCGCAACAGTCCTATCATACCCGACTTCTCAAGATAAGCCAGATAATCGGGTATGCTGTTCTTGCTTGCGCCTATCTCCGACGCCAGACTGTCTGCTACGGGCTTGTATGGAGCCAGGTGCGAGAGGATGGCAAGCAGCTGCTTCAGCTTACGGGCTGTAGAGGCTTTCATATCGGCATACTGCGGTATGTCCACTTCTATAGTCTGCGTCACCACTTGCTCCATACGCATCGGGAAATCGCCCTGGACGGAGAAGGGATAATAGCCACGACTCATATAGTCGCGGAAGAGTGGCAGCGGATGTTCTACGGCATCAAGCACTGCGCGGTTGCTGAGGATGTCGTCGAGAGTGTAAACCGGACTCTCTATGCCATGGAAGAAAGACAGATACTCTCTGAATGACAAGCCGTACATGAAATAGAGCAAGGCTCGACGGCTGAGGTCGGACTCGCCACGATATATATCGAGCACCGAAGAACCGGTAAAGACGATGTGAAGCGAAGGGTGCATATCATACATCAGTTTCAATTCTCTGCTCCAGCCGCTATACTTGTGTACCTCGTCGATATACAGATGCGTACCACCCTCCTTCACAAACTTATCGGCAAGGTCGTAAAGTTTATGGTCGGCAAAGTACATGTTGTCGGCTGTGATGTAGAGGCTATGGTTTTCGGGCGTGTTCTTTATACGCTGCAATATCATTGTAGACTTGCCGATGCCTCGCGGACCAAGTATTCCCACCAAACGACTATCCCAACTGATATCGTCATACTTATAACGCACGAATGTGGTGGGTGTCTGCTTGAGCAATTCGCGCATGTATTCATAAAGTTTCAATTCTATCATAGCTTGTAGACGTTTGATAACAATGCAAAGATACGAAAAATCCCTCAATGAGGGACGCTTTTGGCTTAAAACGTCCCTCATTGAGGGAAATATTTGGCGAATTTGTCCCTCTTAGAGCTTTTTTACAAGATGCCTTTTGTCCGTTTTAAATCCGCAAAATGCCTTGCCTGCACAATAAATTCCTCGAAAGGAGTGTTTATCTCAGTTTTTATATTTACCTTTGCCATATATCAGATATTCTTTATCTAAGTTTTTGTAAGATTGCAAGTCTGCTGATTTAAGGTAAAGACGTAAGACAACGAGACCTAATTTTATCGATGAATACGGGATTTTTTAACCCAATCGGTCATTAGGGCTTGTCTGGATTTTGCTCTTTTAGAAGAGTGGATTTTGTTTGGCTTTTAATGAGTAATAGTGGGCTATTACGAATTGAAAACAAGCAAAAGACGCCTTATAAAAGACAAAAGACGGCAAGCAGTATATAAATAAACAATGGAACGGCCTAATGACCGTTTGGGGTTTAATCATAAGAAACCATAACATAACAAATATGGATTATATATTTGAGACCAAGATGATGGTGCGCGACTACGAATGCGACATCGAGGGAATAGTAAACAACGCCAACTACCTGCACTACGCCGAACACACAAGACACCTGTTCTTGCAGAAATGCGGACTCAGCTTCGCAGAGATGCACAGAAGAGGAATCGACGCCGTGGTGGCAAGGATGAACCTGCAGTTCAAGACTCCTCTCAGATGCGACGACGAGTTCTTCTCCCGTCTGAACCTCACCAAGGAGGGAATAAAATACGTGTTCCATCAGGACATCTACCGTGCGTCGGACAACAAGATATGCTTCAAGGGAGTGATTGACCTGGTCTGCATCGTTGACGGCAGACTCGCCAACAGTCCCGAATACGACGATGCCTTCAAGGAATATATAAACAAATAAGACGATTCGGATGGATACAGCACAGCAAGAAAGACTCAATGCCCTGACGCTGTCGAGAATGGGATTCTACAATATCCCGGCGATGAGGGAACTGCTCCACAGGGCAGGTTCGTTCACAAACATTGCCGACCATCATGACAACATACTCGACATCGTGCCCGACTGTCCGAAGCGTCTCGCCAACTCGCTTAAAGACATCGCCCCACTGCAGCAGAGAGCGGAGGAGGAACTGGAATATGCGGCTGCCCACGGCATACAGGTACTGCTGATATCCGACGACGACTATCCGCAGCGGCTGAAAGAGTGCAACGACGCACCGCTCGTACTCTTCTATAAAGGCAATGCCGACCTCAATGCCAAACGGGTGATCAACATCGTGGGAACACGCCACGCCACACAGTATGCCGACGACTGCATACGTAAGTTCATTGCAGACATCAAGGTGATGTGTCCCGAAATCCTCATTGCCAGCGGACTGGCATACGGTGTGGACATCATGGCGCACAGACACTCGCTGGAAAACGGCATACCCACTGTGGGAGTGCTTGCCCACGGACTCGACAACCTGTATCCGCCACGCCACAGGGAGACGGCAGACAGGATGGTGGGATGCGGTGGACTCCTGACGGAGCATTTCACGAATACCAATGCCGACAAAGTGAACTTCGTGAGGCGCAACCGCATCGTGGCAGGCATGTCAGACGCCACCATACTCGTGGAGAGCGCTGCAAAGGGCGGAGGACTCATCACTTGCTCGCTGGCAAACTCATACAACCGCGACGTTTTCGCATTCCCCGGCAGAATTGGCGACAGCCTCTCTGAAGGATGCAACAAGATTATCCGCAACCGGTCAGCACAGATGGTAATATCGGCGGAATCATTCGTCAGCGACATGGGATGGGAGACTGACGCACAGCTCGCCACAGCCCAGAAGAACGGTATAGAGAGGAGTCTCTTCCCCGAAGTGGAAGGCGACGCAAAGACAATAATCGACGCTCTCGCCAAGAACAACGACCAGCAGATGAACGTGCTTACGGTATCCACGGGATTGCCTATAAACAGGCTCACCGCCCTTCTCTTCGAACTGGAGATGAAGGGAATGGTAAAGGCACTGGCTGGAGGAATGTATCATTTGATTAGTTGACAAGGAGACGAGTTGACAAGGAGACGAGTTGACAAGGAGTAAAGTAGACAAGTAGACAATGAAAATAGGAAACATACAATTTGGAGATCACCCTCTGTTTCTCGCACCGATGGAAGATGTCACCGACATCGGATTCCGAATGCTCTGCAAGAGATACGGGGCATCTATGGTATACACCGAGTTCGTGAGCGCAGAGGCTCTCGTAAGATCGGTGAAAAGCACCGTCAACAAACTCACCATCAGCGATGAGGAGCGCCCCGTGGGCATTCAGATTTACGGACGCGACGTGGAGTCGATGGTAGAGGCGGCAAAGATTGTGGAAGACCAGGCACATCCCGACGTGATAGACATCAACTTCGGCTGCCCCGTGAAGAAGGTGGCTGGAAAAGGTGCCGGAGCCGGCATGCTGCAGAACGTGCCGCTGCTGCTCGACATCACGAAAAACGTGGTGAAGGCGGTGAGCACTCCCGTCACAGTGAAGACGCGACTGGGATGGAGCAACGACAACCTCATCATCTGCGACCTCGCCGAACAGCTGCAGGACTGCGGCATACAGGCTCTCACCATACACGGAAGGACGAGGGCACAGATGTATACAGGTTCTGCCGACTGGACTCTGATTGGCGAAGTGAAGAAGAACCCGCGAATCAACATCCCCATCATCGGCAACGGCGACATCACATCACCGGAGGAAACGAAACGGGCTTTCGAGGAATATGGCGTTGACGCCGTGATGATAGGGCGAGCCACCTTCGGACGCCCATGGATATTCAAGGAGATACGTGACTATCTCGACGGCAAGGAGCCAGACCCCGAGATGACCTTCAACTGGATGCTCGACGTGCTCGAAGAGCAGCTGCGCATCAATGTGGAACGCATCGACGAATACCGCGGCATACTGCACACAAGGCGCCACCTCGCCGCAAGTCCGATATTCAAGGGAATACCAAACTTCCGCCAGACCCGCATCGCCATGCTACGTGCAAACACGATGGACGAACTGATGGGAATCCTCGAAGAACAGAGAAAATAAACCCGAATTCTGTTATCTATTCGGGGCAACCCCGGATAGCTCATAATGCCTATTCGGGGGCAATGATTACACTTCATGCAAAAACGCGTCATGATATTGAGAAACGTATATAAAAAGGAGACCACAATATTATGAACATTTCCATGAAAGAATGGATAACGGGCGTTATCCAGAATCATAAGACCGTCGCCGTGCCCGTGATGACGCATCCCGGCATAGAACTGACGGGGAAGAGCGTGAGGGAGGCTTGCTGCGACGGACAGACCCACTTCGAGGCTATCAAGGCTCTCGCCGGCAGATACCCTACGGCGGCAGCCACCGTAATCATGGACCTCACCGTGGAGGCGGAGGCTTTCGGAGCGGACGTACACTTCACCGAGGATGCCGTGCCTGCCGTTATCGGCCATCTGCTGAACGATGCCGATGACATAAAGGCTCTCAAGGTGCCGTCGCTGAAGGCTGCCAGAGTGCCTGAATATCTCAAGGCGAACCTGCTCTCGGCAAGGGCTATCAACGACCGTCCGGTGCTGGGCGGATGTATCGGTCCGTTCTCGCTCGCCGGCAGACTCTACGACATGTCGGAGATTATGGTGCTGATATACCAGAACCCCGACGCTGCCCACACGCTGCTGGCAAAATGCACGGAGTTTATACTGAAATACTGCAAGGCGCTGAAGATGACGGGCGTCGACGGAGTGGTGATGGCAGAACCGGCGGCAGGACTGATGTCCGACGACGACTGCAAGCGCTTCTCTTCCGACTACATCAGATATATCGTAGGACAGGTGCAGGACGACTCCTTCAGCATCGTGCTGCACAACTGCGGCAACACTGGCCACTGCACAAAGGCGATGGTGGCTACAGGAGCGGCAGCCTACCATTTCGGCAACAAGTGCGACATGCGGCAGGTGATAAAGGATGTGCCGCCGACGGCTCTCGCCATGGGAAACATCGACCCCGTATCGGTGTTCAAGGAGGGCACACCGGAACAGATGTACGAGACGACAACACGACTGCTGCAGGAAATGAAGCAGTATCCCAACTTCGTTCTCTCCAGCGGCTGCGACACTCCGCCACACACTCCGATGGAGAACATCGACGCTTTCTTCAAGGCTCTCGACGACTTTGACAAGACCATTTAACCCAAAACGGTCATTAGTCCGTTCAATGTATAATTTTAATAACTGCTTGCAGTCTTTTGCTTTTTATAAGGCGTCTTTTGCTTGTTTTTAATTCGCAATAGCTCGCTATTACTCATTAAAAGCCAAACAAAATCCACTCTTCTAAAAAAGCAAAATACAAGCAAGCCCTAATGACCGATTTGGGTTTAAGTCATTTTACAGCCTCCAAAACATTGGTTTAGAATGTTGTCATCAGCGCAACTTACATAAACCCCAATCGACCATTAGGCCGTTTTATGTGATATTTTAAACTGCTTGCAGTCTTTTGTCTTTTATAAGACGCTTTTGCATCCCCTCTACCAACGTTGTCATTTCATGAATACTTTGGGCACGGTTTGGACACAGATCGTGCCCACTTGGGGCAAGCACCGTGCCCCAAGTGAGAAAGCACGTTGCCCCACATGGGCAAGCACCGTGCCCGATTCTTGTAGTTTTTGTTATCCTTGCCGATGATTGTGAGTCGGCTATTTGGAAACAAAGACCAACCAGAGAAATGACTGTCCTTTTATGGGGCTTGCAAAAGTCTTACCAGACAGGACAATAGCTCCGATGATACTTTATGATACTTCTATGATACTTTTCTGTAAAGAATCCAGAAAAGTGTCATTACCCCTAACTCGTTCGTCTGATGCACTTTAGATACATCCAGCACCCCCGAAAATGATACTTTGACACTTTTCTTCAGGAAAAAAACATATTGTCATTCCCGGATTTTTCGTTGTGTCTTGATAACATTTCACGAAAAATTCTTGTGTATCTCAAGTATTTTATAGAATTTTGTATAAGAGTCTTACGAACGCTGACTGACACGGGATGGCATATACGCCACTAAATCCCTATGAATCAACGGAGTAACGGACTCGACAAATATATAATCATCTAAAAACAATTCCGCCTACGGGTTAACATTAACAACATAACCATTATGAGAGTAGGATTATTCGTCCCCTGCTATGTGGACGCCCTGTATCCAGAGGCTGGTGTAGCCACATACAAGTTGCTCAAGCACTACGGACTTGACGTGGAGTATCCTGAGCGGCAGACATGCTGTGGACAACCGATGGCAAACGCCGGTTTCCAGGACAAGTCGATGAAAGTGATCGAGTCTTTTGATGAACTTTTCAAAGACTATGACTACATCGTCGCCCCTTCAGCATCGTGCGCCGCATACGTGAAAGTCTATTATCCCAAAATTCTGAAGGGCAAGCACGAGTGTGTCTCTTCAGGCAAAATCATGGATATAGTGGAGTTTCTCCACGACGTGCTGAAGGTGAAGGAGGTGCCGGGAAAGTTCCCCCACCCTGTCAGCGTGCATAACAGCTGCCACGGAGTGAGAGAGCTGAACCTGTCGTCGCCCTCGGAGTGCAACGTCAAGCCATTCAACAAGATCATCGACCTCTTGCAGCTCGTCGACGGCATCACCATCCATGAGCCGGAGCGAAAGGACGAGTGCTGCGGCTTCGGCGGCATGTTCTCCATCGAGGAGCCAGCCGTTTCCACACGTATGGGAGAAGAGAAGATAAAGAGGCACATCGCCACCGGGGCGGAATACGTGACGGGGCCAGACTCTTCGTGTCTCATGCACATGGCTGGCATCGCCAAGAAAGAGAAGATGCCTATCAAATTCATTCACGTAGTCCAGATATTAGCAGCAGGGTTATGAGCACAATACATTCAAAGAGAGCCGCCCGCTTTGTGGCGGATGCAGAGAAGACCAGTTGGCACGACGCCACCTTCTGGTCGGTGAGAGAGAAGCGCGACAAGATGGCACAGCAACTGCCTGAGTGGGAAGACCTGCGCGAGCATGCCTCGCAGATAAAGAAGCACACCATCACCCATCTGGCGGATTATCTGGAGCAGTTCTCCGACTCTCTGGAGAGCCGCGGAGTGAAGGTGCATTGGGCGAAGGATGCCACGGAGTTCAACGAGACAGTACTTTCCATTCTGCAGAGCCACGGTGTGACGAAGATGGTGAAGTCGAAGTCGATGCTCACCGAAGAGTGCGAAATGAACCCCTATCTGGAGCAGCACGGCATCGATGTGGTGGAGACCGACCTCGGCGAGCGCATCATCCAGCTCCTGCATCAGAAACCGAGCCATATCGTGATGCCTGCCATCCACCTCAAACGCGAGGAAGTGGGCAGGATGTTCGAGGAGAAGGGAATATCGAAGGAGAAAGGAAACTACGACCCTACTTATCTCACCCATTGCGCCCGTCTGCATCTGCGCGACCAGTTTATGCAGGCTGGAGCCGGCATGACGGGATGCAACTTCGGCGTGGCTGCCACCGGCGACTGCGTGGTATGCACCAACGAGGGCAATGCCGACATGACAACATCAATGCCTAAGCTGCATATAGTGGCGATGGGAATCGAGAAACTGGTGCCCGACTACAAGTCGCTTGCCGTCTTCCAGCGCTTGCTCTGCCGCAGCGCCACAGGACAGCCCACCACAGCCTTCACATCACACTTCCGCCAGGCACGTCCCGGAGGAGAGATGCACGTGGTGCTCGTGGACAACGGCAGGAGCGACATGTTGGCTGACACCGAACATTGGCAGACGCTGAAATGTATGCGCTGCGGTGCCTGCATCAACACTTGTCCGGTATACCGACGTTCGGGAGGATACAGCTACACGTATTTCATCCCTGGTCCCGTGGGTGTGAACCTCGGCATGCTGCGCGACCCGAAGAAATACAGCGACAACGTTTCGGCATGCACCCTCTGTCTCTCTTGCGACAATGTGTGTCCGTCGAAGGTAGGTCCGGGGTCTCAGATATACGTATGGCGACAGAGTCTGGAGAAACTGGGAAAAGCCGACAAACTGAAGAAGGCGATGTCGGCAGGTATGGAATATCTGTTCGACCGCCCTGCCCTCTACACAACAGCCTTGAAATTCGCTCCGCTCGCCAACTACGTTCCTGACTGCCTCACCAACATCGGCAACATCAACGCATGGGGTATCGGACACGCCATGCCTGAATTCGCAAAGAAATCATTCCATGAACTGTGGAAAGAAGGAAAAGTGAAGTAAAAGAAGGATTCATTTGAAAAAAGTATGAAGAAAGAAGATTTTTTGAATAAGTTGCGCCAGAACACGCACTTTCAATACGATATGCCAAAGGAGGAGATAAAAGGCATCGAATACGAAGACACCTTTGAACAGTTCGTCAGGATGACCGAAACGGTAGGCGGCCATGTCATCAACGATGTCCGGAAGGATGCCGACCTCAATGAACTGGTGCGCAGAGCTTATCCTGACGCTAAAGTGTTCTGCTCTAATCTAAAGGGAATAACGCTGGAGGGACTGAAAGGCGGCAATGATTCCACAGCCTTAGAACTTCGTAATCCGGATACCGTGGCAGAGGCAAACGATCTGAACGGCACCGATGTAGCCATTGTGCAAGGCACGGTGGGAGTTGCCGAAAACGGCTGTATATGGATTCCGCAGACGATGAAGGAGAAAGCATTGCTTTTCATCTCCGAGTATCTCGTAATAGTGCTCAACAGGAAGAACATCGTCAACAACATGCACGATGCCTATGACCGCATCGGGATGGATGACCGGTACAACTTCGGCACGTTCATCAGCGGTCCGTCAAAGACCGCCGACATCGAGCAGGCTCTTGTAATCGGTGCACAGGCAGCCCGCGGAGTCACCGTGGTGCTGGTGGACGAATAAGTATTTTGACACTAATCCCCAACCGGGTCTTATTGGGGGAGGGTAACAAAAGCAGAATGTTGGTTTTATGGGGTTGGCATCCAACCGTCATAAAACCAACATTCTTTATAATCCTATCTTATATTTTCCGTGCTACAGTATTGTCAGTTGCCGTTGAAAAACACATAGAGGGCTATCATCACCACGGCAAGCGACACCCATGCTATGATGACACTCCTTGCCGGTTTTTCATTCACAGCCACGATGACGTGTTTCTCGTTGGCATTCATGTCATACAGACTTACCACTATCATAATCGCTACCAGACCGACGAAGATGAAGAACGAGAGGAGCATAAAATGCACCATCTCAGAAAATCCCGGTATCACCCAAAGATAGAGTATTCCTGTGCCGATGCTGAGCACCGTGCCGAACGTCAGCGTCATGTTGGCGGCAAGTGTAGTGCAGCGCTTCCAGAACACTCCCATCAGGAACACTGCCGCCATCGGCGGAGCGATGAAGCTGAGCACAGACTGGAACACATTGAACAGGTCCATACCCTTGATGCCGTCTACGGCAACCGTGATGACGATAGACACCAAGGCACCGAGAACGGTAACGACACGTCCCGTCTTGCGGATTTCTTCGGGAGATGCCTTCGGACGGATGTTCTTCACATAAATGTCCATGGTGAACACCGTACTCAAGGCATTCAGGGCAGAGCCGATAGTGCTTATCAGAGCCGCCGTAAGTACAGCGAGCACCAATCCCACCATACCGGCAGGGAAAAGCTCATAGACGAGCTTTAAATAGGCGTCATCGGCATTTACCTGCACATTACCGAAGAACCCTGTCTTGACCATGGCGAAGCATACCACTCCGGGAAGGATGTATATCGCCACATCCAGAATCTTCAGCCAGCCGGTGAAATTGGCTCCCCGCTGTCCTTCGCTCAGGTTGCGCGCTGCAAGCACCGGCTGCACCATAGACTGGTCGGTACACCAGAACCACACACCCATGATGGGATAGCCGAGGATGATAGGCAGCCACGGATAACCGGGGTCGGTATTAGGACGGAAGAGGTTCCAATAGTCTGACGGCACCACATCGGGATTGGCAAGCACCGCTATGCCATGAGAGAAAGACTCGCCGCCGAGCTTCCATATTCCCACTACCGTTAGCGTTGCCGACACTATGATGAGCAGCACCATCTGATAAACGTTGGTATATGCCACGGCTTTCAGTCCGCCGAGCATAGTGAAAAACGCTGATATGGCGAGAAGCAGCATTGCCGAGAGCCACATCGGCATGCCGAACACCTGGCGGATTATGATTCCTCCGGCAAAGAGCGTGAGGGCAAGCCAAGAGATGAGTATCGTCACTATGGTATACCATGCCAGGATATTGCGTGTGGAGTCGCCGAAACGCAGTCCCATAAACTCCGGCAGCGTGGAGATGCCGGTGCCAAGATATCGTGGAGCGAACACGAAGGCGAGCAGGGCGATGAACACGAAGGCGTACCATGCGTAGTTGCCAGACACGATGCCGGTGGAGAAACCGGCACTGGCTGATGCGATGAGCATCGACGGACCGACATTGGTGCCCCACATGGAGAAACCGATGTGGTGCCAGCGCAGAGAGCGGCTGGCAAGAAACATGTTTCCGCTTTTCTTTGCCTTAGAGCTTGCCCACATTCCTATGGCAATGAGCACCACAAAGTAAGCGACAAGGATTATCCAATCAAGTGCATCAAGATTTTGAGTATTCATAGGTTTTGTAGTTTTAAACCCATCCGGCTCCCATCGGGGATGGCAAGGGTGGGTCTTATTGTTTTATTCGTTTTATTTCCTATCTGTATTCGTCTTATTTTCCCATCAGCTCCTTGGCTACGGCAACGGCAGAGTTTGCGTTGTCGCTATAGCCGTCGGCACCGATTTCGTCAGCGAAGTTTTGTGTTACGGGAGCACCACCAACCATCACTTTCACGTTCTGGCGTATTCCGGCATCTTCAAGAGCCTGGATAACATCCTTCATATATGTCATGGTGGTTGTAAGCAGCGCACTCATGCAGAGAATGTCGGCATTATAGTCTTTTACAGCCTCAACGAACTTCTCGCTCGGCACGTCGATGCCGATATTCTTCACCTCGAAGCCGCAACCCTCGAGCATAGAGGCAACGAGATTCTTGCCTATGTCGTGGAGATCGCCCTTCACGGTTCCTATCACTATCCTGCCCAGCGTAGTGGATGCCTGTCCGGCGAGCAGCGGCTTCAGAATCTCAAGAGCCGCCTTCATGGCACGTCCTGCCATCAGCAGCTGTGGCACGAAGGCTTTACCGTCCTGGAAGCGTTGTCCCACCTCACTCATGGCGCGTATCATCTGACCGTTTATGATGTCCTGCGGAGCCACGCCTTCATCAAGAGCACGTTTGGTGGCATCGGCAGCCTTGTCGCCTTTGCCGGCGAGGATTGCCTCAAAGACTTCCTCTGCAGCATTGCTCTCCGGCTTGGATGTGGCTACAGGGGCGGCATCGTGGTCGATGCCGCAGGAGCATTTCTTCTCTTTCACAGGAGCGCTAGAATCTCTAGAAATGCTAGAAAAGCTAGAAATTCTAGAAAGACTAGAATCACTAGAAACGCTAGAAAGACTAGAAACGCCAGAAACCCCAGAATTTCCAGCCCCTCCAGGATAGTGAGGAGTGATGAACAATCCTTCTATCGGCTGCACGAGCTTTGCTATCTCACGGATATGCAAATCGTCAGTACCGCAGCATCCACCAACCACGTTCAGCAGATGGGCCTCAACGATTGGCCATATCTCGGTCTGCATCATCTTTGGAGTGTCGAGGTAATGACCGTGTTCGTCCGGCAATCCCGCATTTGGGAACATACTTATATAATAGCCGGTCTCGGCAGCCATACGCTGGATGATAGGTGCCATCTTGGCGGCATTGAGCGAACAGTTAAGTCCTACGCTGAACACGCTGTCGTCATTAAGACTCTTGACAAAGTCCACTACCGACTGTCCGAGCATGTTGTGTCCATCCTCGCTTGCCACAGTGAAGCTCATCATTATAGGCAGACGGAAGCCTTTCTTCAGCATCACTTCCTTGCAGCACCGCAAGGCCACCTTGGCATTCTCTATGTCGAATATTGTCTCTATAAGCACGGCATCCACGCCGCCGTCTATCAAAGCCTCTATCTGCTCATAGTAGGCATCATGAAGGATATCTTCGTTGAACTCCGCACTTTCTCCGATAGACAGGGTCTTGCTTGTAGGACCGACACTACCAAGCACATAACGGGGCTTACGCGGATTCATCAATGTATAGGCATCAGCCTCTTTCCTTGCCAGTCGGGCAGCTTCAAGGTTTATCTCCCTTGCATAGTCCTGCAGATGCTTGTCGGCAAGCGAGACGCGCTGTGAATTGAACGTATTCGTGGTGATTAGGTCTGAACCTGCTTCAAGGAAACGGCGGTGCATACTTGTCACAATCTCCGGATAAGTAAGAGCAAGCAGGTCGTTTGTTCCACGGACCTCCCCGTCGAAGTCTTTGAATCTCTCCCCACGGAACTCCTCTTCTGTGAGCTTATACTGCTGGATGGTGGTTCCTGTAGCACCGTCGAGAACGAATATCCTTTCCTTTGCCACGACATCCATCGACGGTCTGCCGAGAGTAGCAGCCTTGAGAGGCAGGGCTTTCATCTTGTCGTCAGCGGCAGAAGCGGCATTGGCATCCCCGCTTTCTATCTTGTCGATGATAGCCATCACCTCCTCGTCGGGAGTCATGGTCTTGTTGATACGGATAGTGTTGTCGGCGGCTTCCGGCTCGTCGGCACTTTCCTGGTATTCCTCTACTATGCGCAATGCCTTCTCCACCTCGTCCTCGTTGTGGAAATCCATCTCGATATGCACTCCGTCGCCACCGATATTGTCGAGCAGCGGACGCAGTTCGTCGAGGGTCACCCAGCATGCCATGATGCTTTTTCCTCCTGCAAGAATCTTCTTGTAGAGGTCATACCACTTGGGCGATCCGCCCTGTGGCTCTCCCACTCCCGGCGTCCACTGTATGGCGTTGAGCTCTTCTATCTCAAGCAGGGCTGGCAGATGGTGCATTGCCCCCACACCGTCGAGATGATACAGCGTGTAGTCTATCTTCTGACACTGCTGACGGATGAAGGGCTGCACAAAGCGGCGGTAATCCTCCACGCTGATCATCGTGGAGATGTCGCTCTGCAGCTTTGTCATCTTTCCAGGTGCCCACGATGAGAAATAGCAGAATGCCATCTCGTCGCCCTCGCGGATAATGTCGTATAGCTCGTCGAAGACCTGGAAGTATATGTCGTTTATCTGCTGCATCTGCCGCTCCAGCACTTCGGGTTGCATCACGGTGTCGAGAAGCACCTTGTCGGTGCCCTTCATGGCGGCGAGCACATCCATGCCTTCCATCAGGTCGGGCATGCCCACATAGTAGTTGCCTTTGGCTTTCTTCTTGCAGGCACGCAGCAGATCCTTGTGAAGCTGCCAGTTCTTGTTGGCAGGGTCGTTGATGTCGAACTTGATGTCGTCGGTGTAGTTGGGGTCCGGATGTATCCAGATGGTATCCTCTCCGCCCTCAAACACGCCGCCGAGGATGGCTGCAAGCGAACCGGGACCGAGCTGCGTGTTGGCAACAGGCAGCATGTCGGCTTTCATCGAACTGTGTGCCACATACCAGTCGAGATATTCGGCACGCCATTCCGGGTCGAACCATTTCTGGTCGAGCGACTTCGGTGCCGGCGGCATGGGCACGTCGGCATGGGGCTTGACGCCTTCCTGGAAGTGTTCCCACATATTGAGCACGATGCCCTTATGGTTCCACCAGTCTATATAGTGTTTCTTGGTTTCTTCTAAATTGGGTTTCCACATAATTGTTATGATTTATAATTTTCTTGGGAAAGGGGATGGGAGGAATGGGAAGAATGGGACAAATAGGACAAATAGGAGAAATACCACTCCAAACTACTCAATCCTGACTCCTCTCTCCTCATTCCTCTCTCCTCACTCAAATCTCAAATCCCTTAAACTCCTCGTTGATGATGAGATTCTTCACCTTGCTCATATCCATGTCGTCGGTGCTGTCTACATCCTCCGGATAAACGGGGATTACGGCACCCTTGCGCACAAACACCGGCATACGGTCGAGCGGTGTCTCTATGTCCTTCAGCCATCTGCCGCCGTCGCTTACCGAGAAGCGGTCGCCGGTGAAGAACTCTACCCATTCTCCTTCCGGCAGATATATGTCGCGACAGTTGTCGCTGCTCATTACGGGAGCCACAAGGAAGTCGTCGCCGAAATAGTATTCATCATCGATATGCCAGCAGTTGTTGTCTTCGGGATGGTGGAAGATAAGTGCCTGCACGATGGTTGATCCGCTGTGTGTTGCCTTCTCGCTCTCGCGGAGGATATATGGAATGAGTTTGTAGCGCAGCTTCCACCAGCGCTTCACCATCGGTGCGATGTTGGGATAATGCCATGGCTCACGTTTGTTGGTGCCGTGGTATCGGATATGCGAGGAGAACACGCCGAACTGTGTCCAGCGCATATACACATCATCGCGGACAACGGAGTTCATGAAGTTTGGCAACGTATGGAATCCCGGCACGTCGTGGCTCCAGAAGGCAAAGCCGGAGAGTCCGAAATGGAGTCCGCCACGCAGCGAACCGGCGAGTCCCTCCCACGAACTGCAGGAGTCTCCGCCCCAATGCAGCGGATATCTCTGGCATCCTGCCCATGCGGAACGTGCCCACACGATGCCGTCGCCTGTCACCTCCTTCGTTATCTCGTATGCCGCCTTCTGATAGAGCAGCGAGTAGAGGTTGTTGAGGAGTTCCGGCGACATGTTCTCGTATTCGGCATCCATGTGGATATTCTCTCCGAAGTCGGTCTTTATACATTTCACTCCCATATCGAGAAGATTCTTCAGCAGACCTTTATACCAGTTTGTCGCCTTCTCGCTGGTGAAATCAATGGTGCCGGCATAGTCGAGGGCTGAGAAGTTGGAGCCTTCTGAATCCTGCTGCTTTGTGAGCTTGCAGATATAGTTGTTCTTGCGTGCCTCGTCAATCTGCTCAGCGTCTTCCGCCACATACGGCAACTGCCACAACGATACCTTGAAGCCCCTCTTCAACAAGTCCTGCACAAACTTCTTCGGATTGGGGAAGCGTTCCTCGTTGAACTTCCATTCGCAGAGCCAGTCGGTTTTGAACCATCCCGTGTCGAGATGTATCACGTCGCATGGATAATGCTCCTTGCGCAGACGTTCGCAGATGCCGTTCACCTCATCGGCACTGAAATATGTCATACGGCTCATCCACACTCCGTAGCTCCATAGCGGCGGCATGGAGGGATAGCCGGTGAGGTCGCGATAGCCTCTTGTAATCTGCTCCACGGTGTCGCCGCCGATGATAAAGGCGTCGATGAGAGCCTGGTCGCTGAGAAATTCCACAGACCGCGTTGACACTCCGGCGAGCGACAGCTTACTATATGCCGTGGTGTGATAGAACACGCCATACATGCGGCTGGAGATATAGAACGGTATGTTCTTGTATGTGCGGCGGTTGTTCACTCCCTGTCCGTCCTGGTTCTTCAGGAAGAAAGTCTGGCCGCTGAGATCCATCTTCCCGAAGCGCTCCCCTGTTCCGGCGAAGCACTCGTTAAGCTTGCATTCGAACGACAACGTGGCACGCTCTCTCCTGCCGTTCAGCTTGCAGTAAGCCAAAGGCAGGGCATCATAGCGTGGCGGCGAGAAGTGGTCGTAGGCGGCGAGTCTCACCTCATGTTTCCCGTCGGGATACAGTCGCATGTCGAGTGTCTCCTGTGGGTCGGGCAGCAGCTCGCTCCATCTGTCGAGCACCGGCTGCTGCATGTTTATCACCGCCCTTCTCACACCAGCGCCGTCGGTAATGATCCATTGGTCATCCACGAACTCCGCTTTCAGCGGCAACCGTTTCACACGAGCGCTCATCTGCAGCATCTCCGAGGTGTCTGAGGGTTGCTCTCCCCCGCATCCCATGAAGAGGCGGAGGATTCCGGGTTCATATTGTCGTATCACGAGAGTCTGTGTCTCCTGCAGCACATCGGTGTCGGGAGCCATATCGTTGGCAAGCTGCTGTTTCTGGAAAGGCACCTCCACGAGGATGTCTCCATCCTTCTCTCTGACGGATGTCGGCTTGTATGCCTTCCACAGCGACTCATCTCTTTTGAGGTCTGTATCGAAATCCATGAAATCGAACAGATGGTAGTTTGTTGGTCTCATTGTGTATGTTGTATTCTATTGTTTTAGTAGTGGATTATCGCCTCAGTCTGCCGGCGGCTTCCTTCGTAGCCTTGTCCACCTTCGGTCCGTTGCCTTTTATCAGCATGTTCTTTCCCGGCTGGTTGTAGCCGAAGAGTTCCTTCGGACACCAGTTGCCGGTAACGGTATATCCGTCGGTGGCCTCATCGAAATAGATGTAGAAGGCGCGGTCGTTGGTGGCGTATGGAGCCTCATGCAGGTCTTCTATCCTGTTGTTCTTTATTTCTGATCCCGGCTGCGACGACAGGGTGTATATCCCTCCCACATCATAGAGCTGGCGGGCGAAGTCGTGCACGTAGTTGGCAACTATCCTGTTGTTGCGCATCCCGCTCTCCCGTGGGGTCCATCCCCACCCCACGCAGATGCCGGAGTAGTTGAGATGGTGCACCTCGTTATGGCTTATCTCGATATTGCTGACGTAGCCGGCTGCTATTCCCACACAGCTCCAGTCCTCGTTGGCGGCGTCGCTCACCTCATTGTCGGTAATCGTTATGGCGTCGCAGAGATCAGATGACACGAGCGGTTTGAAGGGCACATGGGTCTCGAAGCCTCCGTCGGGGAAATGTCCCACAAGGATTCCAGTGCCGCCGATGTCTGAGAAGGTGCATCCGCTGACCGTGGAACGGGATGCTGCCAACTGATAGTCGAGTGCTGTCGCTCCGAGATGGACGAAGCGGCAGTCCTTGAAGTCTATGCCGCTGGCATGACGGATGCTGACGGCAGCTTCAGGACGGGCTATCCAAGCCTGGTTCTCAAGCGATGCCTTCTCCGGCAGTCCCGGCTTCTGCAGCTTGTAGGCGTCTGTCATGCGGAAACCGCCCTGCAGCGTCACCAGTCCTTCGTATAGCGGACGTGTCCATGCGGAGTGGGCGAAAGTGATATTCTGGAACTGTATGTCGTGTACCGTGCGCTCCCTCGTGCCGTCAACGGAAGCCAACGTTTCCATCACCGGCACTATGGCCTCGACTGTAGTCATGTCTTCTCCCTCTCGTGGCAGATAGTATATCCTGCCGGAGGGATAGTCCTGATACCACTCTCCCGGAGCATCGAGCAGCTGTGGGGCGTTGACGAGGCAGAACGATGAACAGCCTTTCTCACCGTCTATCACGGGTTGTGGCCATGGGTGTTCGAATTCAAGCTGACTTTCAGGTTCATGGAATGACACCTGAGTGTAGCCATTGCCGAGGGGCCGCATTTCCTTTACTCTCAATATTGCTATCGCCCACCGCTGATGAACGAGCATTTCGAGTTCTCCTGCGCCGGAGAGGTCTTCTTTTGGCGTGGGTATAGTGATGGTGCGTGATGCCGCATCGAAGTCTTTCATGCGAATCATCTCGCCATAACGGCCCTGCTGTGCCCTGACCGCCTTGTTGCCGTTTACCCACAGCTGGCGGCAGTATACTATCCTGTTTCCGCTTCTTGGAGCGTCTGCCACCCACACGCGGCTACGGACATTCTCAGGAATCCTCGTGTCTGAACATCCCTTATGCCAGCCGTCGAGAGGCATTCCTCCGCTTATCACCGTCGGTTTTCCGCCGTCATCACCGCATATCACAGTGGGTGAATCCGGTGTGCCGGAGTCTTCGGGGCGCAGGAACAGCGGTTTCTGCAGACGGTAGTCTCCGCCACTGAGGTGGATGCGGATGCCTCCAGCCGTTTCCTGTCTGTTGAGCCGGCGCCACTCCCTCGCCATCCTGATGGCGGCGGCAGGAGTGAGCAGAGGGGCACTGACTGTGCCAGGAGCGGTGTCGCTGCCTGTAGGAGCCACATATATGTCGCCTGCCATGACGGGTGTTCCCATAAGGAACAGCAGGAGTGATGAGAATATTGTCTTTATCATTGTCTTGTAGGTAGTTTTTTACGAAGGGAAAGGACACAGTATAATAATCCTCACCCTATATATCAAGACGTTGGCACACGCCTCTTTGTAATGCTCTTTATCATGAAAAAATCCGACAGACAGGTTTTCGCTGCAAGCCGGAACTGGAATATATGAAGAAAGCGGCAGACTAATCCCCAAACGGTAATCAGAATGTTTGTGGTTAATGCCGCCGCACTCCTCACTTTGCATCGTCTTTCGGAACGGAATTCTGCAGTATGTATCTGTACTCCTTTGGCGATGCTCCGAAACGGCTCTTCACGAACTTTCCGAAGAACGAGATATTGGGGAATCCCAGGCTGTCGGCGATTTCCTTCACCGACATGTCGCTATATTTGAGTTTCTGGGTCACCTGCTCGGCTATATACTCGTGTATCCACTCCAAGGCTGTCTTGCCGCTCACCGACTTGCACACCGTTGAGAGATATTTCGGAGTGACACAGAGCCGCTCGGCGTATGACTTCACGGAGCGGTCGCTACCGTTGACATTGGCAAGCATCTCTATAAAGCGGTGGAACAGGAGTTCGCCCTGTCTGAAACCGGCATCCATCCTCTTGACATCCAGATTGGGGGCGATGATGGCGGCAAGCTCATAAAACATACAGTGGAACAACGACTGCATTATCTCCTTGTGGTAATAGCCGTGGGGATTGTCTATCTTGTAGCGTATGAGCGAATAGTATTTGTCGATGAGAAAGCGTGACTCGCCGGAGAGATGGATGACGGGGTTTCTCGCCACGTATGCCATGATGTTCCACACATCGCGGTTGATAATGAGACTCTTGCGCATCGCCTTGTATGACAGGGCCATGAGTTTCACCTCATAGTCGGGAGAACACTTGCTCTTGTTTATAAACGAGTTTGGCGGACATATCACCAAGTCGCCTGCCACAGCCTTCACGCTGACGCCATTGATGTCGCACTGCATCTCTCCCTTCTCCACAAAGCCAATCGTCACCATCTCGAGTCTCACCGCGCGTTCCACATGGGCATGGTCATTGCTGTTGAGCAACACGATGTCGCCATCGGTATAGTTCACCAGACCTTTCTCCACGAGATAGTCGATATTCACGTTCAGCTCTTTCTCTTCCATAAATATATCTGTCGTTAGATAAATAATTCTTTCCTAAGTGAAGGTAAAAGCATACCAATTTATTTTTTCACCGTCTCTAAAAATGTTCAGACCGCAAATATAGTCATATTTTCTTAAAACATTCTTTTTTCCAAAGAAAAGTGTTCAAAATATCCACAACTTGGAAATTAGGAACAGTATATCTGGCCGTTCGCTATTACTCATTAAAAGCCAAACAAAATACACTCTTCTAAATAATCAAAATACAAGCAAGACCTAACGACCGATTCGGGTTTAAAATGGGCACGATGCTTGCCCAACACAGGCATATATTCCCATGGTCGTGTTTACAGAGTTCTGCCAATACAAGCAAATTCCAGACATCAGCAAAACACCGTTTATTTTTGCAACCAAAATGGCTGCCAATAAAAAAAGCCACCCTTGTGCTCTCATATTACCTTTTTTTCATACTTTTGCATCTATAGACACAGCACAGACAGTCTGTGTGGCACGATAATAAATTACAACATCATGTTTGAGAAACATCTGACTTACGACGACCTCGACATCACCGACCGCGAACTGCTCATACAGATGGGCTACGGGGAGGCGGAGGCTGACGACGACACCAGACTGGAGATTGAGAGGATGAGAGAGAGGGTGAGGGATATACTGAAGCCACGATTCTGCTTTCACATCGAAGAGGAGGGAGAACTGGACTGCCACTCGAAGACGCTCACCACCGGCGGACACACGTTCGGCATCGGACCGATTATCACCTCACAGCTGCGCGGATCGGAGGCTTACGCATTTTTCGTGGCTACGAGCGGCATGGAGTTTGAAAGGCTGCAACGCCAACTGGAAGAGGAGGGCGACATGGTGAGGGTGTTCATCGCCGATGCCATGGGAAGCGTGATAGCAGAGAAGACCGCCGACATCATGGAGCGCTGGCTGCAGGTGTTCATAAACGGCAGAGGATGGAAACACACCAACCGGTTCAGTCCGGGCTACTGCGGATGGCACGTGAGCGAACAGCAGATGCTCTTCAGTATGCTGCCGGAGAAAGACCCTTGCGGAGTGAGGCTCACCGACTCGTCGCTGATGGTTCCGATAAAGAGCGTGAGCGGTGTGACAGGACTCGGCAGGGAAGTGAAAAAGCTGGAATATACATGCGGATTGTGCAACTATGCCAAGTGTTACAAACGAAGGAAAAGGGAGCGGAAATAAGCGTTTGTTGTATGCATCCCACTTCTAAAGGTTTTTTCTATCTTGAGTTAAAGATAACAAAAGCGAACAAAAAAAACGGTTTGAAAAAGACAAGGGATTGACTTTATTGCTATATTCGCAAAATACATAGAGATACACATTCTCAATCTATTGTTAATAGGTTACCATGCCGGGAGGCATTGACCTATGTGTATCATTTTTTAGCAAAAAAAGTGGTAATAGATTGTTTGTAGTTACTGACGACGGCAAGTCGTTGCCGCATTGGGGTGTCATAAGGTTAAAACTATTAAAGGATAACTATAAAATGACACCCCATTTTTTTTTATCCCCCATAGCTTCCTACTGTGCAGATGATTCCGCTGGCATCAGCCACCTACCTGAGCAAATGATTCTACTGTCATCAACCACCTACCAGTACAAATGATTCCGCTGACATCAGCCCCCACCTATCCTCCCCCGTAGGGGAGGGACTGATTACACTGGAGTATCGATTATTCTGAAATATCAATTGCTCTGGAGTATCTGAATTTCAACAACTTACCCACAAACCGGAGTAACATGCATCTCCCCTACGGGGGAGAACGAGAGGGGGCTGAAGTTCAGTTGCAGAGTAACTATGTCCCCTCCCTTTGGGAGGGCCAGGGTGGGTTGTGTGGGTTGTGTGGGTTGCCCTGCCATCATCACTCTTTCTCCGTTTCCTTATATATGATAGGATTTGCACCGCTGGTAAGGGCGAGGGCCTCAGGATGGTCCTTGATATAGGAGTCGATGTGGCGCATGCGCTTCTCCTCCAGAATCTCGTCAACGGCAATGAGGATTCCCGTCTCCTCCACGTCGCCGAAGCCATCGTTGATGGCGGTGCCGAAGAGCTTCATCGTAGGACTGAGGTTCATGTATGCGTTTACGAGCGGCGGGATATTGTAGCCCATCTTTCGTATCTCACGGTTGAGAATCCTGTAGTCTGCCTTGAAATCATCCTCGCAGAATATCTCTTCGAGTTCCTTCGGGTCTGTCTCTATCTTGAGCGGCTCCATCGGTATCACGAGGTTCTCCTTGTCGTCGAAATGCTTCTTCAGGAAATACAGTATCATGTCCCTGCCCTTGCGTATATACGAGGGATACATGGTCATCTTGCCGAAGAAATACTTCACGTTCGGCATTATCACGGTAAGCGCTCCCAGTCCGTCCCACAGGTTGTCGAGGGCAAATAGGCTCTTGGCTCCCATTCTGGAGCTCTGATAAGGAAGCGCCACGAAGGAGCGACCCAACTCAATGGTCTGCGGCATGTATTCCTTCATGAACTTGTCGGAAAAATGGAACATGTGGCTCGTGGCGAGCACGGGCTGTCCGTTGGCGTCAACATCAACGTCGGTGCCAAGGATATAGCGATAGCCGCCGATGATCTCTTCAGCCTCCGGATTCCACACGATGAGCTGCTTGTAGCTGTTTGGCATGGTGTCGAACTCATCGATATCCATACTCTTGCCGGTGCCGCCGCCAGCCTCTCTGAAGGCTATCTCACGAAGACGGCCGATTTCCTTCATCACGTTGGGCGCTTCATGAGCCGTTACGATATATATTTCGTTGTTGCTCTTGTTTGTCATTCGCAGCTGGCGCTCTGGAGTGAGCTCCTGCTTGAGCAATTCCTTATCTATTGGCTGGATAATCTCTTGTTCCATTTTCTGATGATATTGTTGTAAGAATATCTGTTCTTTCTTGTTACTGACTTGTCTTTGTTTCTCTCCCCTCTCTTCCATTACAGCTCATACACCTTGTCCTCTACGTAGAGTGCCCATTGCTTGGGTGTCTTGCTCTTGTCGAAGGTCTGCCACGGTATCGGCTTGCCTATCTTGATGGTGAATTCCTTGTGGACGTTCTTGTACATCTCGTCGACGAGGAACAGCATGGCGATATTGAACTTTATGCCGAGCCGCTTGCTGATGTTGGCAAGATTATAGAAGAAGTTGGAGTTCTGCCCTCCGAAGTGTATCGGCACTATGTCGCGGTGGTATTCCACGCTCTTCGTCACGAAGGTCTTCGTCCAGGGAATGTCGTGTATCCTGCCTTTTATACGCCTTGAACAGAGTCCGGCGGGAAACATCAGCATGTGGTTGTCGCTGTTGAATCCAGCCTCCACCATGGCGGGGAAATTGCGGCTCTGATGTCCGGTCTTGTTTATCGGGATACAGAGCGGGGCGAGTCCCGGCAGGTTCATGAGCAGGTCGTTCACGAGATATCTGAAGTTGCCGTCGTAGTGTTTTCCTATCACGGCTCCGAGCGCCACTCCGTCGATGCCTCCGAGGGGATGGTTGCTGACGAAGGTGTAGAGCTTGCCGTCGTTCTTGTCGGGCAGGTTCTCGGCGCCTTCAATCTTGAGCGTCATGTCGAGATACTTCACACAGTCTTCGAGCCACTCCACACCGATGTGGTCCTTGTGCTCCCACAAGAACGCGTTCACCTCTTTCTGGTGGATTATATGCCTAAGCCATCTGGTGAGCACTCCCGGCACGTAGCGTGCCTTGTCGCCCATCTTGTCCTTAAGTATTTTGTCTATGTCAATCGTATTCTCTGTTACTTCCATCTAATCCGGATTCTTTTCTCTTTTCATAAAAAAAACGAGGTCGAGAAGTGGCCTATCTTTTATGCTTATGCAAAAATAAGCTATCTTTTTCAAATATGTTACTTTTTTAACTAAAAAGTTGCCCAAGTCATATATTTATTACGATATAGTAACACTCGGGAGTTTATTTTCATCCCTGCAACGTGCAGAATGCGACAAAAGCGCATCTCATTCATATATCAGCGTGGTCATCCTGTCGGGGTCGAAGATGTCGAGTGCCGCCTGCTGTATTTCCCGCGCCGTTACGTTGTCGATGTCTGCCATCAGCTTCTCCACGTCTTTCAGCCAACCATAATGAAGGAATGCCTTGCCGAAATCGAGGGCGAAGCTCTCCCTGTTGTCACATGCCACGCCTATCTGTCCCTTTATCTGGCGTTTGGCTGCCTTGAGCTGACTTTCTGAGAGGGGACGGTCCATAACGCGGTCGAGCTCGCGGCGCACGAGGCGAAGGCATTTCTTTACGTCCTTCGGGTCGCAGCCGAAATAGGTGCACCAGAGTCCGGTGTCGGAATAGCTCACCATGGAACTTTCCACCGTGTAGACAAGGGCGTTGCGCTCTCGCAGCGAGATATTGAGGCGTGCGTTCATGCCTGGTCCGCCAAGGATGTTGTTGAGAAGATAGAGGGGCAGACGGTGGTTGTCGTGTGCGCTGTACGCCCTGTTGCCCACCATGACATGTGCCTGATGGGTTCCCTTGTCGTGTACGATATGCTGGGGCTGGTATGGGGGCAGCGTTATGGAGGGTGTCACGTCGACGAGCGGCTGGGCGGCAGGAAATGCCGATGTGGCTCTCTTGAGCTGTCGCACCACGCTCTTGAAGTCTACGTCACCATATACGAAGAACACGGTGTTCTCCGGCCTGTAGTAGCGCTGCGTGAAGCGCAGGGCGTCGGCAGTGGTGTATGTACGGAGGGTGTCGGCAGAACCGAGGATATTGTGCCCCAGGGGATGTCCGGCGAAGATGGCATTCTCGAAATCGTCGAAGATGAGCTCTGCCGGCGAGTCGTTGTAGCTCTCTATCTCGTCGCATATCACTTCCACCTCCTTGTCTATCTCCGCCTGCGGATAGGTGCTGCCGAACACGATGTCGGTGAGGAGGTCTACGGCACGCGGGAAATGGTTTTTCAGAATGGCGGAATAGTACACCGTGTCTTCCTTGTTGGTAAAGGCGTTGAGGTCGCCTCCCACGCTCTCCAGCCTGTTGAGTATCTGCATTGCCGAACGGTGGCGGGTGCCCTTGAAGGTGGTATGCTCGCAGAAATGTGCCATGCCTTCCTCGCCTTCCTTCTCATCGCGTGTGCCGGCACACACTTCATATCCACAATACACCACGGGGGATGCTGACGGACAGTGGATAGCACGCAGTCCGTTGTCGAGAGTCGCCGTATTATATTTCATGTTGTCTGTCTCCATCTTTTAGTCGTGCAAAGGTAATGCAAAAAAGCGACTAAAATGAAAGAAACGGGATTTTATCCAAAATCGATCATTAAGGGGTTGCCTGGATTTTGATTTCTTAGAAGAGTGGATTTTGTCTTTTATCACAAACCGGGAGACTTTAGGCTGTTTTCTTTTGGAGGGGGCATCAGGCTGTTGGGGGCTTGGAAGATAAGCATTCCGGCGGCATAGCGCAAAAAAAGGCCGCTGCGACTATTGTCCAGCGACCTTTTACATCAGTATGTTATGAAAAATTTGAGAGAATGAAGCTTCACAGCTTCGGAGTTGTTTTAATAATATTGTTTTGAGAAAGCATAGAAAAAAATTCTTATTTCAGTATTGCGGAGACAGCCACGGTTTTCTTCAGCGTGTCCATCTTCACGGAGTCGCCCATCGCCACCGACGGACCGTTGTGCACCTTCGGTGTCACGGCAACGGCAGCTGGCATCTCGTCGCCCTCTTCGTTGAATGCCATCTGCGAGGCATTTCCGAGGGTCAGGATTATAGCCACCACGGCGGCGGCCTTGAATAGCGGCATCATGCGCTGACGCAATGTCACCACCTTTGCCTTCACCGTCACAGGCTCGCCAATGAGAGCCTCCATCCTTGCGTCGAAGTCATCACCGAGCACGTTCTCCTCCTCAGCCTTTGCATAAGCAAACAACGGCTTGTATGGGAGAAGGCTTGCAGGGATGTCGTCCTGACAGAAGAATGCTTTCAGGATAGCCTCCTCCTCAAGGGTGGTCTGGCTGTTCCAGTAGCGCTCCAATAGCTGTTCGATGTATTTATAATCCATATTCTGCATTTTCGTTGAACTTTTGTTTTACTGCCTGTCTCGCACGGTAGATATTCACCTTTACCTGTTCTTCGCTGATGGAAAGCACCTCGGCGATGTCTTTGTAGCTCTTGCCTTCGAAATCGCGCAGCTGCATACAGGTTTTCTGCTTCTCCGGCAGCCCATCCACGATCCGCTTCACCATCTCCAGCATGTCGCGCTGTTCGGTGCGCTGGTAGGGAGTAGCCATGCTTGTGGCACGAGGCTCCAATGTGTCTTGGTCGAGCGACTCTTCGCGCCACGACGAGCGCTTGGTCTTGTCGAGAGCTATGTTCCTGCATATCGTCAGGCTGAACGCCTCTATCGAGTCGATGTCTTGCAGGGTGTCCCGCCGGTCCCAGACTTTCATCAGCGTATCCTGTACGACGTCTTCTGCTTCCTCCTTGTTCATCGTGATGCGGAGGGCAAGGCGGAAGAGCACGTTTTTCAACGGCAGCACATCGTTTCGGAAACTGACTATTTTCATTTGCCTCTATTGTTAAGACGATTAGGTTTTGAAGAAGTTACAGAAATGGGCGACTTTTCTATGCTTTTAACTTTTATTCAGATTCTACGGGTCGTTTGGCGTCCTTTTCCGGATATCATCTATATCCCGGTTTTCCTTAGCCAAACTATCCCACCCTACCCTCTTTTGCGTAAAGGTATGGATGGGATAATCATGGTATGCTTGGTGTATTATCCCAAAACGCCCTAATGACTGATTTGGGATTATTCCAGATAGGTGTATCCGTAGAGTCCTGACCTGTAGTTGGAGAGGAATTCCTTGCCCTCTTCCAATGAGATCTTGCCTTGCTTCACGCTCTTTGTCACCCAGCGCTCAAGCTGTCTGACGAGCTCTTTCGGCTTGTACTGCACGTAGCTGAGCACCTCTTCTACGGTCTCGCCGTCGAAAATCTGGTCGATGCTGTATTTGCCGTCTTTCACTGAGATATGTACGGCATTGGTATCGCCGAAGAGGTTGTGCATATCACCGAGGATTTCCTGGTATGCTCCCACAAGGAACACTCCGAGATAGTATGGCTCGTTCTTGCGCACGGTGTGTACGGGCAGGATATGCGATATGTTGCGGTTTGTCACGAAGTTGGCTATCTTGCCGTCGCTGTCGCAGGTGATGTCCTGTATCGTGGCGCTGCGCGTAGGTCTCTCGTTGAGTCTCTGCAGCGGAACGATCGGGAAGAGCTGGTCTATGGCCCAGCTGTCGGGCAGCGACTGGAAGAGGGAGAAGTTGCAGAAATACTTGTCGGCAAGCAGCTTGTCGAGTTTCTTCAGTTCCTCTGGCTGATGCTTGAGGGTCTTTGCCATACTGTTTATCTCGCGGCATACGCTCCAGTACATCCTCTCTATCTCGGCACGTGTCTGAAGGTCTACCATGCCATGGCTGAAGAGGTCGAGTGCCTCCTCGCGTATCTGCTCGGCGTCGTGCCAGTCTTCCATCATGGAGCGTGGGTTGAGGTTGTCCCAGATTTCGTAGAGGTCTTTCACGAGCTTGTGGGCACCATTCTCCGGCTCGAACTCCTCGTTCATCTCCGGCAGTGATGCCGTTTCGAGCACGTCGATGACGAGCACCGAGTGATGGGCAGAGAGCGACCGTCCGCTCTCGGTGATGAGGTTGGGGTGATGTATGCCGTTGGCGTTGGCTGCCTCAACGAAGGTATAGAGACAGTCGTTCACATACTCCTGTATGGAGTAGTTCACGCTGCTCTCGCTGTTTGAAGAGCGTGTGCCGTCGTAGTCTACTCCCAGTCCGCCACCGCAGTCAACGAATTCCACGTCGTATCCCATCTTGTGGAGCTGAATATAGAACTGCGATGCCTCTCTGAGGGCTGTCTGAATGCGGCGTATCTTGGTTATCTGGCTACCGATATGGAAATGGATGAGCTTGAGACAGTCTTTCATGTTCAGCTTCTCCAGCTTCTCCAGTGCGGCGAGGAGCTCCGAACTGGTGAGTCCGAACTTGCTGGCGTCGCCGCCGCTCTCCTCCCATTTTCCGCTTCCCGACGAGGCGAGCTTGATGCGCACGCCGAGGTTAGGACGCACACCGAGTTTCTTGGCTGCCTTCGAGATGATGTCTATCTCGTTGAGCTTCTCCACCACGATGAAGATGCGCTTGCCCATCTTCTGTGCGAGGAGGGCGAGCTCGATGTAGCTCTGGTCTTTGTATCCGTTGCAGATTATGAGCGAGTCGCTCTGACACTGCACGGCGATGACGGCATGGAGCTCCGGCTTGGAACCGGCCTCAAGACCGAGGTTGAACTTGCGGCCATGGCTGATGATCTCTTCCACCACGGGCTGCATCTGGTTCACCTTGATAGGATATATCACGAAGCTCTCTCCCTGGTAGTCGTAGGCCTTGGCTGCCTTCTCAAAGCAGCTTGAGGTCTTTTCGATACGGTTGTCGAGGATATCGGGAAAGCGGAGCAGCACTGGCGGTGTGATGTCTCTCAGGGCAAGTTCGTCCATCACATCACGAATGTCTATCTGTGTATTGTCCTTACACGGAGTGACATATACGTCTCCCTTGTCGTTGATGCCAAAGTAGGATGTGCCCCACCCAACCATATTGTACAACTCCTTGGAGTCGTCAACAGTCCATTTCTTCATTTGTCTTAGCTTTCTACTATTATTAAAAATATATTTTTCATGACTCGTCCCTGCCATTTTCCTCCTCCATCACAGGGGGGAATGGCCAGGGGACGAAAGGATTAACTCTGATTATTGTCTGTTTCTATTTGATTATGCATTACGATTTCTGCAAGCCGCCTACCTCTGTCGTGTCTCCAGGGGGGCAGCATTTCAGCATCCGGCGTATCTTCCTCACCGACACTCTCACCTTGTCTCTGGAATCGAGCACGTTGACGTCGAGCACGTGTTTCGCCTTGCTGTAGTATGGTTCCCGTTGCTGGAGCTGCTGTTTGACGAAGGCTTCCACTTCTTCGGGAGTCTTGTTCAGCAGCAGCGGCCTCACGCTCTTTCCCATCTTCAGATGGGCATAGAGCACTTCGGGGGTCGCCTTCAGATACACCGTCTCGCTCTGGAGGTTCAGATAGTCCATGTTGTCGAAGAAGCAGGGGGTACCTCCGCCGCAGCTTATCACCACGTTTTCAAACTCTGCCACCTCGTGGAGCATGTTGCGCTCTATCCGGCGGAACCCTTCCTCGCCTGACTCCTCGAAGATCTGTGCCACGGTGCGGCGCATGCGGCTGGTGATATACCAGTCGAGGTCGTAGAACATCAGTCCCATGTCTTTGGCAAGCATACGTCCCACGGTGGTCTTGCCGGCTCCCATATATCCGATAAGGACTATTCTGTGCATAGGCTCTGTATTGGGATGCTTATTTCTTCACTGCATTGTTGATGATGTCCATACACTCCACATAGGTCAGCTCGGCGGCACGCTCATGCATTGCCTTGGGCAGACGGTAGTTCTTGCCGTCGTAAACGAGGTATGGTCCGTATTTGCCCTTCATGACCTCAAGCTGCGGATCTTCCTCAAACTTCTTCAGATGGCGCATGCTGTCTTCGATGCGGCGGCGCTCTATGAGTGCCACTGCCGTTGAGAGCTTGATGCTGAGGGGATCTTCGGTGGATGGCAGCGACACATACTTCTTGTTGTGCAGGATGTATGGTCCGAACCGTCCGGCGCCTATCACCACCGGTGTACCTTCGAAGTCGCCGAGCGTACGTGGCAGTTTGAAGAGTTCGAGTGCCTCGTCGAGGGTTATTGCCTCCATGCTCTTGTCTTTAGGCAACTGTGCGAAGCGTGGCTTCTCCTTGTCTTCTGCCGTTCCTATCTGTATCACCGGACCGAAGCGTCCGATCTTCACGAACACCGGTTTGCCGCTCTTTGGGTCGGTGCCGAGCTCGCGTTCTCCGGCTTTGTGCTCCTGTCGGCTGTTCATCGTCTTGTCCACCTGCGGCTCGAAGTCTTTGTAGAAATCCTGCAGCATGTCGGTCCACTGCTCCTTGCCCTCGGCGATGGTATCGAATTCCTGCTCCACCTTGGCGGTGAAATTGTAGTCGAGCACATTGGGGAAGTGTTCGAGCAGGAAGTCGTTCACCACGAGTCCGATGTCTGTAGGCAACAGTTTGCCCTTCTCGCTGCCCACGGTCTCTGCCTTCTCTGTGGCTGTGATGGTGTTTCCCTTCAGCGTGTCGATGGCGAAAGTGCGTTCGTCGCCCTTGCGGTCGCCTTTCTGCACGTATCCTCGCTGCTGTATGGTGCTGATGGTTGGTGCGTAGGTTGAAGGGCGTCCGATGCCCAGCTCCTCCATCTTGTGTACGAGGCTTGCCTCGGTATATCGCTGCGGTCCCTGGCTGAAGCGTTCTGTCGACACCATCTCGCCTCGCTGCAGCGTGTCGCCCTCTGCCATTGGCGGCAGCTGGTTTGTGGTCATCTCACCTGAGTTCTCATCATCGTCAGACGACTCTCTGTATACCTTCAGGAATCCGTCGAAGGTCACCACTTCGCCGTTCACGGTGAATTTCTCGTGTGCCACGGTGCCGTCGGCATGGCGTATCGTGATGCCCACGGTGGTCTTCTCTATCTGTGCGTCTTCCATCTGGCAGGCTGCCGTACGCTTCCATATCAGCTCGTAGAGCCGGCGCTCCTGTGCCGTGCCCTCCACTGTCTTGGCGTTCATATATGTGGGGCGTATTGCCTCGTGGGCTTCCTGCGCTCCCTTCGAATGGGTGTGATACTGGCGTGTCTTGTGGTATTTCTCTCCCCATGTAGCCTCTATCTCTTCCTTGCAGGCATTGATGCAGAGGGATGAGAGGTTCACGGAGTCGGTACGCATGTATGTTATCTTTCCGTTCTCATAGAGATGCTGTGCGAGCATCATGGTCTGCGACACGGTGAATCCCAGCTTGCGTGCTGCCTCCTGCTGCAGTGTGGAGGTGGTGAATGGCGGTGCCGGTGTGCGTCTGAGGGGCTTCTTCGTCACGTCGCTCACGCTGAATGCGGCATCCTTACAGTTGTTGAGGAATGCCAGCGCCTCGTCGTGTGTCTTGAAGCGTGTGTCGAGCTCTGCCTTCACCTCTGTCTTCTTGCCGTCGGGACCGATGGCGAAGAATATGGCGTTCACTCGATAGTATGGCTCCGATTTGAATGCCTGTATCTCTCGCTCTCGCTCCACGATGAGTCTCACTGCCACGCTCTGCACTCGTCCGGCAGAGAGTGCCGGCTTCACCTTGCGCCACAACACGGGCGAGAGCTTGAAGCCCACGATGCGGTCGAGCACCCGGCGTGCCTGCTGGGCATTCACGAGGTTCATGTTGAGGAATCGCGGATGCTGGATGGCGTCGAGGATGGCGGGCTTGGTAATCTCGTGGAACACGATGCGGTTGGTGTTCTTCTCGTCGAGTCCGAGCACCTCGCACAGATGCCATGAGATGGCCTCTCCCTCGCGGTCCTCATCGGATGCCAGCCAAACCTTGCTGGCTTTCTTGGCGCTCGACCTCAGTTCTGACACGAGTTTCTTCTTCTCATCTGGTATCTCGTAGTCGGGTTCAAGGGTTTTCAGGTCGATGCTTATTTCTTTTTTCTTTAGGTCGCGGATATGTCCGTAGCTCGACATCACCTTGTAGTCCTTTCCCAGGAATTTTTCGATGGTCTTCGCCTTTGCGGGGCTCTCCACTATGACTAAATTCTCTTGCATTTCTTATATGTTTTTTATTCCGGCACGTTCCTCCCACGTGCCCCTGTTTCACAATTTGGCGGCAAAAGTAAGAAAAAGTTTCACACAACACATTATATAATGTATTAATTTTCTATTTTTTTATCAAAAAACCTATACCCACATGTATGTTGACACGCTCCTGACACAAGAAAAAAGGGTGACGTTATTGCGAATAAGGATTATTCTTATTACTTTTGTTCTAAATTTGCATATTATCATGAACGTAAACATTGAACAGTCGTGGAAGGACCATCTCGGCGAGGAATTCGAAAAGCAGTATTTCGTCGACCTCACAGAGTTCGTGCGCTCTGAATACCTGCGCACCACGTGTTATCCTCCCGGTAAACTCATCTTCAATGCCTTCAACCTGTGTCCGTTTGACAAGGTGAAGGTGGTAATCATCGGACAGGACCCGTATCATGAACCGGGACAGGCACACGGACTGAGCTTCTCGGTGGCTGACGGGGTGGCTTTCCCGCCATCGCTGCAGAACATATTCAAGGAGATACAGATGGACACGGGGGCTCCGATACCGTCGTCGGGAAATCTGACCCGCTGGGCTGAACAGGGTGTGCTGCTGCTCAACGCCACACTGACCGTGAGGGCACACCAGGCGGCGAGCCATCAGCGCAAGGGATGGGAGCAGTTCACCGATGCGGCGATAAAGGCTCTCAGCTCAGAGCGAGAGAATCTGGTGTTCATCCTCTGGGGAGGATATGCCAGGAGCAAGGCTCCGCTCATCGACACGTCGCGACATCTGATATTGCAGTCGGTACACCCCTCGCCTCTGTCTGCCAACCGTGGCGGATGGTTCGGCAACCACCATTTCTCGCGCTGCAACGAATATCTCAGAAACCACGGCATCGAGGAAATAAAATGGTAAGCGGCATCAACTCGTCTACTTGTTAACTTGTCAACTCGTTAACTTGTCAACTCGTCAACTAAAAAATACTACAATGGCAAATGATTCATCAATAAACGGCTCCAATGGAGCTTACATACCTATTCTGCAGGTGGGCGACGTGCTGATATCGTCGGACATCATAACGGAGCGCTTCTGCTGCGACCTCGACGCATGCCACGGCATCTGCTGTGTGGAGGGCGATGCCGGAGCACCGGTGACCATCGACGAGATTTCTAAAATCGAAGACTCGCTCGACACCGTGTGGAACGACCTTTCGGCATCGGCACAGGCAGTAATCGACAAACAGGGAGTGGCGTATGCCGACCGCGACGGCGACCTCGTGACGAGCATCGTGGGGGGAAAGGACTGTGTCTTTACGTGCTACGACAACGGATGCTGCCTGTGTGCGCTGGAGAAGGCGTGGCGGGGCGGCAGACTGAAGGATTTCTGCAAGCCTATCAGCTGTGCCCTGTATCCTATCAGGGAGAAGACGTTCGACAATGGTCTCGTAGGACTGAACTACAACCGATGGGAGGTATGTCGCGATGCCGTGAAGAAGGGCAGGGAGATTGACCTGCCGGTATACAAATTCCTGCGCGGACCGCTCGTGCAGCGATTCGGCGAAGAGTGGTATAAGGAACTGGAAGAGGTGGCAGAGGCGTTCTGCGGAAAGAAATAGCCTGACGGCGACTATCCCAACCCGTTAGTTCGCTGCCGCCACATATCATCATACGCGAAAGCAGCACTATCCTGACATACGGATAGCTGGAACTAACAGGCTGAAAAAGTAGGTGTACAAATACTGTAGAAATACGACAAAGAGATATGTCGGTATTACGTTACTGAATTGCGATTTCTGCAAAAAAGATATTCTGCCATTTACAAAGATTTCAGAAACTTGTCGAACTCTTCGCCGGTACAGTCTTTCCCCAGCAAACGCCTTTGGAGCTTGGATTATGCCTTGGAGATTGTACTCCGCCCTCTGCCAAGAAGGACAGCTATCCTTGAATCTGACAAATCGCTTACTTTTATCAAAAGGCACATCAGAAAATCCTGCGCACTCATTGTGCATATAGAAAAAAGACTTAGTTTGAAAGACGGGAACAGTCTGTTGGCTTCTTTCAACAGCATTTCCGTTTCGTCAGCAGAAAGAGGGTGGCCATTTTTTGCCTTTGTCTCTATTATACTGCATATCTCCGTTTCCATAAACATAAACCGCACATTGTCACTCAAAGCCCGTTCGCTGCTTATCATATTACTCCTGTTTTTCAGGCTCTCCTTCAGCAGTTCTATCTCCTTGGCTTTGGCTGCGTAAAGACTGTGTGTGACTGACAGCTTGTTCTCAAGTTCTGAAATTTTCTTCTCGCGCTCATTTATGCTATTCTCACTCTGCTCCTGCAGCGAAACTCTGAATTTCTCCAATCGCATGGAGCGCTCTATGCCTGCACGTTTAAGTTTGCGGTATCTCAACACGCCCCAAACCAAAATAAAAACTGCGGCTATGGCAGACACTGATATCACTACTGCTGTTCTCCGGGCCCTGATTTCAAGTTGCATAGTTCGCTCTTTATATTTGGAATAGTTATACATGGCATTCATCCGGGCAATAGAAGTCTCCACATTGTTTTTTTTCAATGAGTCGTCATACTCCTCATATTGCAGAATAAAGTCGAGCGCCGCTGTTATATCTCCTTCCTCACGATATATCTTTGCCAGATATTTGCTGGCTTCCTTCTTGGCTTCAGCCGTATTTGTATGATAGAGCTTCGTAAAATAACAACGGGCTGAGTCACACCTACCCAACCGAAAATATGATAAGGCAAGGACATCGTAGAAGGAGTCCAGACTTGGATTATCTTCACCTGCGGTTGAGACGACTGGCAGGGCAAGATTCTTTGCCTTGTCATATTCACCGTTGTACAGGTAATATGAGGCCATAGAACTGAGCATCTCATTATACAGATTGGTATCTCTTTTTTCACTGGATATTTTCAGAGCCTGCCTGTAATACGCCAGACAACTGTCACTACCCTGCGCCTGATAGGCATAAGCTATTTTCTGGAGCGTATATGCCATCATGGCTGTATCACGTCTAACGCTGTCAGTCTTAAATACGCTTCTGAAATACGGCAATGCCGATTGATAGAAAGACTGTTCGTACAAGAGCATACCAATCTGGAAATCCAAGGCGCTCGACAGCTTGTCTGCATGCTCTCCATACTCTTCCTTTGCCTTGTGATAGTATTCCAAAGCCATTGGCATGTCGTTCATGTCGCGATAGGCACTGCCTACATAATAATACGCTTGCGACAGGATTTTTCTACCGGCATCATTCTTTTCAAAATAGCGAAGAACTTTTGTCGCCTCTACGGCATCTTTCTGTTTGACAAACATTTTGTCGTTAATCTTTATCGTCAACAGTCTGATATACCATTTATCCGGTTCGGAGAAATGTCTGCCGGAATGCCTCATGGCATTCAGCCGTACTGAGGCTGCCTCTGGGTTATCATCACTAAGATTGTCTATGACAACAAGTTCCTTGGAAAAAGACAAGGCATTGTTACCCGGATAGAGGATAAATACTGATAATCCGACAATTAAGAGAACTATGGCAAGAACTGTCACTTTCTTTATTCTGCAAATGCTCGCTATACCGCCAAAAGGCTTCATAAACAAATATTTTTTATATAACTCCCTTTACACATAAATGTGGAAAGCCTGCCAAACGTTACCACCACCATACTGTTAAAGCCGCCAGCGCTGACGTAGTTCACCATATAGGCACGCTGACCTTTCAGCAGACGTTTACCATTGCTTATATAACGCTCGGGAACGAAATTTATTGCTTTCCGTGGAAGGCTTCTCGCTATGAAATTTTCTCCACCCACGCATTTTCCCGTGGCATCGTCTGTCACTGACACTGCAACATTATAGAAGCTCGTGTCCGGGATTGCTTCATCGGCATAGAATGAACAGCCCAAACTTGTGACAAGACATTCTCCTGCTTCCATCTTGATGCCGGAGATTTCCGCATCGTTGCCTTCGATGGCTGGCTATCTATTTCAAAATTTTCTTTCCGTTGACTATATACATGCCCTTTGCCAGGGCGTTGATGTTATGCCTTGAGCTGTTCTGTAAGCTCGCGCATATTGCTTGCCGTCTTGGCTTGCTTCATAACTGGAAAATCAAGTTCTTCTTCCTGACTGCAGGAATGCAATGCCACCATGCCCATGGTGACTTTGCTAAAAAAATTAATCTTTTCATAGTCATCAATATTAAATGTCAGTATTAAGAGTGAATATTGTTATTGAACAATATCGCCGCGGAGATGGCGGTCATCATAATACAGGTCGATGGTCGAGGGTTCTGAATAACCGCCATTGGGAACACGGATTATAGTGCCCATGTTGTCTATCGTCTCGCTCGAGACATGAATGATACTGCCGCACTGGTCTTTCACTATTACAGTCACATCGGTCAACAGTGTGTCGGACTTTATCGTGATGTCACCGCCGGAAACGTCTACCTGCGGAACTTCATAACGGTGCCCGTTATGATTTGGAATAGTATGATCTACCTCGACAAGCGGAACACTCAACGACTGTGCATTCAATCCAGAAACAGAAAACAATGCAAATAAAATCGGTATAATTTTTTTCATAAATATTATCTTTTAGCTGCAAAGATAAGTACTATGAAAAAACAATGAATAATTTCGTTGTTGAATTTTTGTTGAATTCTTATAACACACTATTACCCAACATATTACAATAAATTGGGTAGGAGGTAAATGTTATTCATAAAAGGCATTTACCTCCTACTTTCACATTTACCGACCTCCCACATCACCGTACGTGCCGTTCGGCATACGGCGGTTTCGTGCTTTTACACCTTGCGGTGTGTGGCAAGTTGTTTTCAGCCATCCCTTCGAGATACGTCACTTCTATTCTATTGTCGAAATCATCACACTAAATAACGCAGGTAAAGGACTTGCCAATCAAGACAAGCCCTCTACCCTAATTTATACATGATAACTTTACCTTACACTAACTTAAAAATCTATTGCAGCTTATACGTTTCTGTCTTAACTCCATTTACAATAAATGTCACCATCACTACGCTGTTTATACCACCTACGCTATTAAAATGCACAGTATAGTTTTTCTGACCTTTAGGCAGATGGGTTGTCTGACCTTTTACCGATGTCGTGGAAACTATCACATCCACATCTTCTTGCAATTCATGTCGGAAAGTTATGTAGATACGTGAAGTTGCGGCATCAATCTTGAGTGATTTCTGCAACAAATCATTAACCACTTTCAACGAGTCGTAAACGAGCGCTCCATCCTTCTTGGAACAAACGCGGACTTTATACTCGCCTAATACAGGATTATCACCAATGGCAAAGGTATATCCTTCTCCCAAATATCGGCCATCTGGATCGAACCATTGACATGACACACGTTCTGAAGCATCACTCAATGTAAGGAAATGCTTTCCATTGTATATATAACGCTCAGGAGTCACTTTTATTGCTTTCCGCGGAAGACTTCTCACTATGAAATTCTCTCCACCCACGCATTTTCCCGTGGCATCGTCTGTCACTGACACTGCGACATTATAGAAGCTCGTGTCCGGGATGGCTTCATCGGCATAGAATGAACAGCCCAGACTTGTGGCAAGACATTCGCCTGCTTCCATCTTGATGCCGGAGATTTCTGCGCCGTTGCCCTTGATGGCTGGCTATCTATTTCAATATTTTCTTTCCGTTGACCACATACATTCCCTTTGCAAGGGCGTTGATGTCGGTACCGACATACCTTCCATCAAGTGTATAAATCCTGTCTGACTTAATGCCTGAGGTCGTTACAGCATTGTCTATTCCCGCAACGTCATACTCCTTTATTGTCTTAAAGGCAGTGCTCCAGGTCTCGTCTGCCTCAAAAGCTGACTTGGCGCCTTGGGGAACGTAGAGCACAACATCTTCGGAAATGTCTTCAAACACTTTTTCACCAAGGGTGATTTCACTTGGAGATGAAGCATGCAGAATGAATGATTTCAGATATCTGCAGCCGGCAAAGGCCATGTACTCGATTGACTCTACACTTTCCGGAAGGTCAAGGGTTTCAAGATTGTTGTAATAGAAAGCTCCATAGCATATCTTTTTCAGACCATACGGCAATGTAACATGCTTAAGATTGACACGGTAATATCTCTCTTCCGTCTTTATGCTCTCGTATCCGTAATTCCAAGTATCTTCGCCTATTCCTAATACGCATACGGCTGGAACGCGTGGTTTGAAAGCCATTGTACCGATACAGTCATCCACAAGTTTGCAATTCTCCAGATTAAGTCCTGTCAGATCAAAATACTCTGCAAGGTCACGGAGTTGATAATAGTTCTTGTTTCCCAATGTTCCTGTCACGACAATAGAATCAACATCTCTCCATTCGTCGCTGACCGGGGAGGGGGTGAATACGCCGTCCTGCGTCAACTCCACATACTTTATGTTCTGGGCGTTCATGCATAATGAACTGGCAAGCACGAACAGCAATAAAAAGATTTTTTTCATAGTTTTATCCTTTCTATAATTAAATGATTAAAAAAATGGATTGTCACTCTGCGTTTATACTCGTATAAGTCATGCTCTCGGAATATAGGATGCTCGCGAAGGCTACCTGGATGCCGCGGTATGCTATATCACTGCATGCCTTCAGCTGCTCTGTCAGCTCACGCATGTTGCTTGCCGGCTTCATCCGGCTCTCGACAGGAACCTCTGTCGTATCTTCTTGAGTACAAGAATTGAGCGTTGCCATACCAAGGACAAGCGCCGCAAAAATAAAACGTTTTTTCATAATATATCAATTAAATTGTTTGATCAATATAGACCACTTTATTTTACAGTGCAAAGATAATTACGAAAAAAGGGAACAACTGAATTTCGTTGTTGAATTTTTGTTGAATTCTTATAATACTCTGTAACCCAACATATTACAATAATAAAATCGGGGCCGCTGCCAACTTTGAGCAACGACCCCGATATAGAAAGCTATGATTATTATGCTGTTTTTAGTCAGCCAACTTAGCCTTGATGAACTCGCGGTTCAAGCGGGCGATGTTTGAGATAGACTCGTGCTTAGGACATTCAGCCTCGCAAGCACGGGTGTTGGTACAGTTACCGAAGCCCAGCTCTTCCATCTTCATAACCATCGCCTTGGCACGCTTGGCAGCCTCCGGACGGCCCTGTGGAAGGAGAGCGAACTGGCTCACCTTAGAGCTTACGAAGAGCATGGCAGAACCGTTCTTACATGCTGCCACACACGCACCGCAACCGATACATGTGGCGCAGTCCATTGCCTCGTCGGCAGCCTCCTTTGAGATGAGGATGGCATTTGCGTCCTGAGCCTGGCCTGTGCGAACGCTGACATAACCACCAGCCTGCATGATCTTGTCGAAAGCGCCACGGTCTACCATACAGTCCTTGATGATAGGGAAAGCGGCAGAACGCCATGGCTCAACAGTGATAACGTCGCCGTCCTTGAACTTACGCATATAGAGCTGGCAAGTGGTGGCTCCTGTGTTTGGTCCGTGTGGATGACCGTTGATATAGAGTGAACACATACCGCAGATACCCTCGCGGCAGTCGTGGTCGAAAACGAAAGGCTCCTGGCCTTCCTCGATGAGCTGCTCATTGAGAATATCGAGCATCTCGAGGAACGAGGTGTCGGTAGGAATGTCCTTCATCTCACGTGTGTCAAAGTGTCCCTCTGCCTGAGGACCATTCTGACGCCAGAATTTCAGTGTGAATGATATATTATTTTCCATTGTTGTTGTTGTTTTATCGATGACGAGAAGACGATAAGAATAAGGAGAGTATAATTTCCTTGTCTGCCCGTCTACTCGTTTACTCGTCTACTGTATTAATTCTTATAGTTACGTGTCTGAACCTTGATAGCCTCGTAGTGGAGAGGTTCCTTGATGAGCTCAGGAGCTGTCTCGTCGTCGTTCTGATACTCCCAGCATCCAACGTAGAAGAAGTTCTCGTCGTCGCGCTTAGCCTCACCTTCCTCGGTCTGATACTCCTCACGGAAGTGACCTCCGCAAGACTCGTTACGAGAGAGAGCGTCGTAAGCCACGAGCTCGCCCATCAGCAAGAAGTCACGCAGGTGGATAGCCTTGTCGAGCTCCACGTTGAGACCATCCTTGCTTCCTGGGATGAAGAGATTGGTGTTGAACTCCTTGCGGAGCTTCTTGATGAGCTCCAGGCCCTCTTTCAGTCCCTCTGCAGTACGTCCCATTCCGACGTGCTCCCACATGATGTGTCCGAGCTCCTTGTGCAGAGAGTCAACAGAGCGCTTGCCCTGGATTCCCATCAAGCGGTCGATCTCAGCCTGTACGCCCTTCTCAGCCTCTGCAAACTCAGGCAGGTCGGTAGAGAGACGAGGCCAGATGGCCTGGTCGGCGAGATAGTTCTGGATGGTGTATGGCAATACGAAGTATCCGTCGGCAAGACCCTGCATGAGGGCAGAAGCACCGAGACGGTTTGCTCCGTGGTCAGAGAAGTTACACTCACCGATAGCGAACAGACCGGTTATTGATGTCATCAGCTCGTAGTCAACCCAGATACCACCCATTGTGTAGTGGATGGCTGGATAGATCATCATCGGGTTGTAATATTTAACTCCGTTTATCTCGTTTGCCAGCTCTCCTGGATTAACGTCGGTAATCTCCTCATACATGTCGAAGAGGTTGCCATAGCGCTGACGAACCACGTCGATGCCGAGGCGCTCGATACTCTCTGAGAAGTCGAGGAATACGGCAAGTCCAGTGTTGTTCACTCCGTAGCCCTTGTCGCAACGCTCCTTTGCTGCACGAGAGGCAACGTCACGAGGCACGAGGTTACCGAATGCCGGATAGCGGCGCTCCAGATAGTAGTCGCGGTCTTCCTCTGGAATGTCAGAACCCTTCTTTGTTCCAGCCTGCAGAGCCTTGGCGTCTTCAATCTTCTTAGGCACCCAGATACGTCCGTCGTTACGCAGAGACTCCGACATAAGAGTCAGCTTAGACTGCTTGTCGCCGTGTACAGGGATACATGTAGGGTGAATCTGCACGTATGATGGGTTTGCGAAGTAAGCACCCTTGCGGTAGCACTGTACGGCTGCCGTACAGTTACATCCCATGGCGTTTGTAGAGAGGAAGTAAGCGTTTCCGTATCCACCGGTAGCGATAACCACGGCGTTTGCAGAGAAGCGCTCCAGCTTGCCGGTAATGAGGTTCTTGGCGATGATACCACGGGCACGTCCGTCGATGATAACCACGTCCTCCATCTCATAACGGGTGTAGAGCTTCACACGGCCTGCGTGAACCTGTGCGCTCAGTGAAGAATAAGCTCCGAGCAGCAGCTGCTGACCTGTCTGTCCCTTTGCATAGAATGTACGAGACACCTGTGCTCCACCGAAAGAACGGTTGGCGAGCATACCGCCGTACTCACGTGCGAAAGGCACACCCTGAGCCACACACTGGTCGATGATGTTGTTAGACACCTCAGCAAGACGGTAAACGTTTGCCTCGCGGGCACGGTAGTCACCACCCTTCACGGTGTCGTAGAACAGACGGTATACCGAGTCACCGTCGTTCTGATAGTTCTTTGCTGCATTGATACCACCCTGTGCCGCAATAGAGTGAGCGCGGCGTGGAGAGTCCTGTATGCAGAAGTTTAAAACGTTGAAGCCCATCTCTCCGAGGCTTGCCGCTGCGCTGGCACCAGCCAGACCAGTACCAACTACGATAATGTCGAGCTTCAGCTTGTTCTTTGGGTTCACCAGGCGCTGGTGAGCTTTATAGTTAGTCCATTTTTCGGCCACTGGGCCTTCTGGAATTCTTGAATCTATTGTCTTAGCCATAATTATGTATTACTAAATTATGAATTAATAATGTTATTAGCAGCAGCCGCAAAGTCCTTTAGCAGCGAACCACAGCACTACAACGAGGAAGCCGAGGCAGAGGAGCGTAGAATACGCGATACCGATGACCTTCCAGCGGCAGTACCAAACCTTTCCGTTCCATCCGAAAGTCTGCATAGCGCTCCAGAATCCGTGTGTGAGGTGGAACCAGAGAGCCACGAGCCATACAATGTAGAGCACTACATACACCGGGCAAGAGAATGTGTCTACGATGTAGGCATAACCGTCGGCAGGATGGTGAGCCACTGCGATGCCTGTCAACTCTGCGAACATCATGTTGTACCAGAAGTTGAAGAGGTGGAGCAGCAGTCCGAGGATGATGATGATACCGAGCACGAGCATGTTCTGAGATGCCCACTCCACGCCCTGAGGACGGGTAGTCACGGCATAGCGCTCATTACCGCGGGCCTTTCTGTTCTGCATCGTGAGCCAGAAGGCATAGACGATGTGAAGCACCGCCAGGGCAGCAAGGCCGGCTGTAGCTACAAGAGCATACCAGTTGGCACCGAGGAACTCGCAGATCATGTTGTAGGCATCCCCCGAGAAGAGGGCTACGATGTTCATTGACATGTGGAACGTCAAGAACAGGATAAGCGCAACACCTGTTACAGACATCACGACTTTCCTTCCAATAGATGAATTACATAACCACATAAATTGAATGAAATTTAAGTATTAAAAGTTTGAATTAATTGATATTCTGCCATAATACTGCACACCCCGCCCGCCGACAGACAGAGCATACGATTTAAACCCACAATACTTTATAATAGGTATTGCAGACCGTTAACTCGACTGCAAATATACTCCAAATTAGCGATAAATCAAAGCAATCGTGTAAAAATTCAATTTTAATGCTTAAATTTGCGCCTGTTTGAGTGGAGCCAATCTCACGACACCATGCAATTATAAAAGTCGGCATTGCAAATAGGCTATAAACAGGCCGTTCGCTCACCGGCAGGTCAAGTAAACAAAAATATATGAATTTCAAATACGACGTTTTAGTGATCGGCGGAGGACACGCCGGATGTGAGGCTGCCGTGGCGGCGGCAAACATCGGGGCGAAGACATGCCTTGTCACCATGGACATGAACAAGATTGCGCAGATGAGCTGCAACCCGGCTGTGGGAGGAATAGCGAAAGGACAGATAGTGAGGGAAATCGATGCCCTCGGCGGAGAGATGGGCCGCGTGACCGACGCCACGGCAATACAGTTCCGTATGCTGAACCGCTCCAAAGGACCGGCGGTATGGAGCCCTCGTGCACAATGCGACAGGGAGAAATACATCTGGAAATGGAGGACGGTGCTCGACGCCACTCCCAACCTGGACATCTGGCAGGACCAGGCTTCAGAACTCATCGTGGAGAATGGAAGGGCTGCCGGCATAAAGACGGTTTGGGGAGTGGAGCTGAGGGCGGGCAGCGTGGTGATCACGGCAGGCACGTTTCTCAACGGACTGATGCACATCGGCCGCCACAAGCTGCCGGGAGGACGAATAGCGGAACCGGCTGTGGTGGGATTCACAGAGAGCATCACAAGCCACGGCATACGGTCGGCAAGGATGAAGACGGGCACCCCGGTGAGGATAGACCGCCGCTCGGTGCATTTCGAAGACATGGAGATACAGGAGGGGGAAATGGATTTCCACCAGTTCAGCTTCATGGGAAACCACAGGGTGCTGAAACAGCTGCCCTGCTGGACCTGCTACACCAACAAGGAGGCTCACGCCGCGCTGTTGAAAGGACTGCCGGACTCACCGCTCTACAACGGACAGATACAGAGCATCGGACCGCGCTACTGCCCTTCTGTGGAAACCAAGCTGATGACTTTTCCCGACAAGGAGCAGCATCCGCTGTTTCTGGAACCTGAAGGGGAATCGACAAACGAGATGTATCTGAACGGATTCTCATCGAGCATGCCGATGGAGGTGCAGCTGGAAGCGCTGAAGAAGATTCCGGCGCTGAGGGATGTTAAGATATACCGTCCGGGCTACGCCATAGAATATGACTTCTTCGACCCCACACAACTTGAGCACACTCTGGAATCAAAGGTGATAGAAGGTTTGTACTTCGCCGGACAGGTGAACGGCACCACGGGATATGAGGAGGCTGCCGGACAGGGAATGATTGCCGGAGCGAACGCTGCGCTGAAGAGCAGCGGCGGCGGTGAGTTCATACTGCATCGCGACGAGGCTTACATCGGAGTGCTGATAGACGACCTCGTGACGAAGGGGGTTGACGAACCGTACCGTATGTTCACGAGCCGTGCCGAATACAGAATACTCCTCCGACAGGATGACGCCGACGCCAGACTCACGGAGAAGGCTTACGATATCGGATTGGCAAAGAAGGACCGCTACGACTGGTGGATGCAGAAAAAGGAATATATCGACAGAATCATCGAATTCTGCAAAAACGCTCCGGTAAAACCGAGAGAGGTGAACGCCTTCCTTGAAAGCATCGGCACTACTCCACTGAGGGAGGGATGCAAAATCTTCGACCTCATCGCCAGACCGCAGATCAACATGGCGAACCTATCGGAGATTTCTCCCCAACTGAAAGAACTGCTCGACGCTGCTCCTAACCGCGAGGAGGAGATTACAGAGGCTGCCGAGATAAAGATGAAATACAAGGGATACATCGAAAGGGAGAAGATGATAGCCGACAAGATGCACCGTCTGGAGGACATCAAGATAAGAGGCAGATTCAAATACTCCGAGATGCTGCAGCTCTCCACCGAAGCTCGCCAGAAACTGGAAAAGATAAACCCTGAGACTCTCGCACAGGCAAGCAGAATACCGGGCGTTTCACCGAGCGACATCAACGTTATGCTCGTGTTGCTCGGAAGATAAGAGCGGATGGAACAGGTTAATGTTTCACGTGAAACAAATTTCGATAAACGGTTTGAAAACTAACAAGTTATGAAAAATGACAAAAGTGTTTTCATCATCCGTTTTCACCGTGGAACAACAACTGAAACCGAACGAAAGCAACGGCAAAAGATATCATCAGAGAAAAAGAAAACAATAAAAGAATAAACAAATAAAAACGTAAGAAATGAACAACGAGAAACTTTTAGAGAACCTGAGATGCATACCGGATTTTCCTCAGAAGGGTGTCAACTTTAGAGATGTCACTACCCTATTCAAGGATCCGGAATGTCTGAAGATAATGGTTGACGAACTTTATGAACTGTATAAGGACAAGGGCATCACGAAAATCGTAGGAATAGAAAGCCGCGGATTTGTGCTTTCATCGGCTCTCGCCCTGAAGCTGAACGCCGGTGTGGTGTTGTGTCGCAAACCGGGAAAGCTCCCTGCCGAGACTATCCAGGAGAGCTACAGCAAGGAATATGGCAAGGACACCATAGAGATACACAAGGACGCTATCACCGAAGACGACGTGGTGTTGCTTCACGACGACCTCCTCGCCACCGGCGGCACGATGCGTGCGGCATACAACCTGGTGAAGAAGTTCAACCCGAAGAACATCTACGTGAATTTCATCATCGAACTGGTTCACGAGAATCTCAACGGCAGGGCTAACTTTGAAGAAGGAACAGATATCACATCACTTCTGAAGGTATAACCCCATCGGAACAAAGGAAACGGAAAAACCGCAATATATCGCAACAGACGCCCTGCAAGGCGAAAAGCAGAAGACAACGACGCTTTTCTCTTGCAGGGCGTTTTTGTACCATTTCGGATGTCGGGATAATCTTTCTATCTATAGTATGGTGCCTATATATACTTTTTAAAAATCACCGAAAAAGTATCAAAGTATCATTTTTGCCGTTAATTTCCCATTTATACATTTAGCACACAGCATTTTAGACGAATGATACTTTTCTGAGAAGCTTACAATAAAGTATCACAGAAGTATCATTGAAGTATCACAAACAGCAATAAAACGGCATATAATGCGACGGAACAGAAACAAACACCACCTATTTCGTCGGGACTAAGCATATCTCAATGGAAAACCAACGTTGGTTTTATCTTTTAGGGTAGTGAATGGTTTCTTTTGGGTAGCAAACATATTCTTTTTGGGGTAGTAACCATGTTTCTTTGAGATAGCAACCACGTATCTTTTAGTTAGTAAACCAGTATCTTTTAGGTAGTAAGCCCGTACCTTTTAGGCCGAAAACAATACATTTTTGGGCAAGCAGCGTGCCCAACATGGGCAAGCACGTTACCCAACATGGGCAAGCACGTTGCCCCACTTGGGCATAAATCCCACCAAGAACGTGCCCATTGGGTAATGAATACCGAACGCTGATTTCCACAATGGCTCAAGGCGAACAAGAGAACAAAGCGGAGAACAAACAGCCAGAAGAGGAATTGCTACAGCACTTGCAAATTCTGCTAAATCCAAAACAAAATCCAAATATCACTGACGAAATATTATCAAAAAATGGATACGTGAAAGACCGATCTGTGTAAAGTCTGTGCTATCCGTGTTTCATTTTTGATTTGTATCCCTGCCGCAGGCTGGGGACACCACACCTTACCACGGAATAACAATATCAGTGAGCATATAGCGCCCATCTGCCTACGGCGATGGGCACAGGTCTAAAATAAAACACGGATAGCACAGATTTTACACGGATTAGTCATCACGGATTATTTTAGACCTGTTTTCTTTGGATTTTATAAGGATTTCCGTGGATTCGGGAGTGCTTATGGCACTCCCTTTTTCTGAAAGGCATCAGTAAAGACAGAAGTTGCCCGTCCTATGACATCAGCCCCCACCTAGCCTCCCCCGTTGGGGAGGGACAGATACCATTGACTGTCTGGATACCATTAACTGTCTGAATACCATTAACCGTCTGGATACCATTGACTGTCTGGATATGATAGACTGTCTGGATACCATTAACCGTCTGGATACCATTGACTGTCTGGATACCATTGACTATCTAGATACAATTAACCGTCTGGATGCCATTGACTGTCTGAATATGATAGGCTGCCTAATTGTCTATGATTTATCAATGACCAGAGTAACCGGCATCTCCCCTTCGGGGGAGAACGAGAGGGGGCTGATGCTCATTGGCAGAAGTGAACATCCGATAACAATTGTGCATCGCGAAGCATATCAAAAATAGGAAGTGCCCCAGCACTTGCAAATCCTGCTCAATCCAAACCAAGATCCAAGAATCATTAGCTAAATAACATCAAAAAAAGATCCGTGAAAGACCAATCCGTGTAAAGTCCGTGCTATCCGTGTTTTTTTTGATTTGTGTCCCTGCCGCAGGCCAGGGGCACAAAGACAACACGGAATAACAATATCAGTGATAAGCCCCATCCACCACCCATCAGCATCCGCACATCCTCACAGATAAATTTCCCTCAAACTCTTGTAAGAACCAAACGAGATGCTTATCTTTGTATGGCTGCACGAGACAACAGAGAGGCCCGCAGACGGAACACAGGAGCCATACAGCAGACAACACAAATCTGCACTCCAAAAACTGCGGAAGCCATACGGCAGACAAGAGGCGCACAAGGCGCATCGACAAACAAGAATAAAGAAGGGATATTAAAGTTTCACGTGAAACATTATCATCCAAAAGTTCTATGAAACAAGAAGTTAGAGAAAATGACAAAAGAAGAAAATGAAAAGCGGTTGGAGCATCTGAGGGGCATAGTCAGCAATCTGCCTGGCAAGCCCGGCAGCTACCAATACTACGACAAGGAGGGCACCATAATCTATGTGGGCAAGGCAAAGAACCTGAAGAACCGAGTGTCGTCATACTTCCATAAGGAGGTGGACAGATACAAGACGAAGGTGCTCGTGAGCAAGATATGGGACATCACATACACGGTGGTGAACACGGAGGAAGACGCTCTGCTTCTTGAAAACAATCTGATAAAGAAATACCAACCCAAATACAACATTCTGCTCAAGGACGGCAAGACCTACCCTTCTATCGTTATCACGAAGGAGTATTATCCGAGGATATTCAAGACAAGAGTGATAAACAAGAAATTCGGCACCTATTACGGTCCGTTCAGCCACATCAGCACGATGTATGCGCTGCTTGATATAATAAAGAAAGTGTATAAGCCCCGCACCTGCCGACTGCCGCTCACGGAGGAGGGCATAAGACAAAAGAGATATTCTCCCTGCCTGGACTACCACATAAAGAACTGCTCCGGGGCGTGTATAGGCAAACAGACGCACGAGGAATATATGAAGAACATCGAGCAGGCTCGCGAAATACTGAAAGGAAACACGCGCGAGGTGCAGAAAATGCTCTTTGAGGAGATGCAGAAGCTTGCCGAAGAACTGCGTTTCGAAGAGGCGGAAGAGATAAAGAGGAAGTATATATTGCTCGATAATTTCTGCTCCAAGAGTGAGGTGGTGAGCCATACCATCAACGATGTGGACGTGTTTACTGTGACCGACGACGAGAATATCGCCTTTGTGAACTATATCCATGTGACTAACGGCAATATAAATCAGGCGTTCACCTTTGAATTCAAGAAAAAACTGCATGAAAACGAGGATGAGATCCTGCCTGTCGCCATCATGCAGATAAGGGAGAAACTGGGCAGCAAGTCGAAGGAAATCATCGTGGCACACGACATCGAACTGCCTCTCGACGGCATCACGCTGACCATTCCGCAGAGGGGCGACAAGAAAAAACTGCTGGAACTCTCTGAAATGAACGGCAAGCAATACCGTTTCGACCGTCTGAAACAGGCTGAAAAACTAAACCCTGAGCAGAAGGCGGTGAGACTGATGAAGGAGATTCAGGAGGCGCTGAAACTGCCCAAGATGCCGTATCAGATAGAATGTTTCGACAACTCCAACATCAGCGGAACAGATGCCGTGGCAGCGTGTGTGGTGTTCAAGAAGATGAAACCAAGCAAGAAAGACTACCGCAAATATAATATAAAGACCGTGGTGGGACCCGACGACTATGCCTCTATGAAGGAGGTGGTGAGAAGACGCTATTCACGACTCATGGAGGAGGAACAGCCACTGCCCGACCTCATTATAACCGACGGTGGAAAGGGACAGATGGAGGTGGTGAGAGAGGTGATAGAAGACGAGCTGCATATCGACATACCTATCGCCGGACTGGCTAAAGACGACCGCCACCGCACCAACGAACTGCTGTATGGATTTCCTCCGAAGGTGATTGGAATGAAGACGGACAGCGAACTGTTCCGGCTGCTGACACACATCCAGGACGAGGTGCACCGCTTTGCCATCACTTTCCACCGCGACAAGCGGTCTAAACACGCCCTGCATTCGGAACTTGACGACATCAAAGGCATCGGACCAAAGACGAAAGAGGCGCTGATGAAGGCGTTCAAGACGGTGAAGAAGATGCGTGAGAGCGATGTGGAGAGCCTGGCAGAGGTGGTTGGCAGACAGAAAGCGGAATTGTTAAGAGAATATTTCGACAGTAAAAAGCAGTAATTTATAGGGGAATATTTTGCGGTAATTCAATAAAAAGGTAACTTTGTAGACAGAATAAGAACATAAAAAGATGAAAGTTGTCATACAGCGCGTGGGCCACGCATCGGTAACGATAAACGGCACAGTGAAATCAAGCATCGGAAAGGGTTTTCTGATACTCCTCGGAATAGGCTGCGAGGACACCCAGGAAGACATAGACTGGCTGGTGAAGAAGGTAGTGAACCTGCGCGTGTTCGACGATGAGAACGGCGTGATGAACCGTTCTATACTCGACGACGGCGGCGATATAATAGTGGTGAGCCAGTTCACTCTGATGGCATCCACAAAGAAAGGCAACCGCCCTTCGTGGATTCATGCCGCTCCACACGAACTCTCGGTACCGCTATACGAGAAGTTCTGCAGCGATCTCAGCACAGCCCTCGGGAAGCCTGTAGGCACAGGCGAATTCGGTGCCGACATGAAGGTGGAACTGCTCAACGACGGACCGGTGACCATCTGTATAGACACAAAGCACAAGGAATAGCAGCAAAAAGAAACCATAATAAGATTAATGGGAAAAGAACAAACAGAAATAAAAGGAATGGAAAAGAAGAAGCTGAAAACGCTTCCTCTGGCGCTTTTCATCATGTTTGGAGCAATCAGCATGGCAGACAAGCTGTGGCTGCAGAACGAATACGTGAGACTGGCGGCATGGACGTGTCTCTGCGGATGCATAAACGCCGACTTCTTCCTGTCGGAAAACAAAACGGCAAAAGCAATAACATTGGTCCTGAGCATAGCGTGCGACGCTATACTGATATGGGACATATACCAAATCATTACAGCATGACGATAAAAGAGGCACAAGAGACCGTAGACAAATGGATAAAGACGTATGGAGTGCGCTATTTCTCGGAGCTCACGAATATGGCTTGTCTCACTGAGGAGGTGGGCGAACTGGCTCGCGTGATGGCACGCACCTACGGCGACCAAAGCTTCAAGAAGGGAGAAAAACCAAACCTGGGCGAAGAGATGGCAGACGTGTTGTGGGTGCTCATCTGCCTTGCCAACCAGACGGGCGTGGACCTGACGGAGGAGCTGCAGAAGAGTCTGGAAAAGAAGACGCAGAGAGACCACGACAGACACCGCAACAACCCCAAGCTGAAGTCGGCTTCTACCCCACCCGACAACGGACAGGAAACGGATAAGGAATAAGAAAACAGAATAGGAAACAGAATAAAAACAACTTTATTATGATGACAGAAAAAGAAACACCAAAGGCGGAGAGCACCCTGAAAGCAGCTACACCAAAGGCGAGCAAATATGAAGAGGCTCTGAGCAAGTATAATACAAACCTCGACGACAACGAGGTGCGCGAGGCTGTGAAGAAGATCATCACGGAGAAAGTGCATGAAAACGACAACCTGGACGTGAAGAGATTCCTCATGGGAAGCATCGAACTGACAACCCTGAAGACCACTGACTCTGAGGAGAGCGTACTGGCTTTCACAGAGAAGGTGAACGAGTTTGACGAGGCGTTCGGCGACCTGCCACACGTAGCCACAATCTGCGTATATCCTTGCTTTGCAAAGGTGGTGAGCGAGACTCTCGAAGTGGATGGCGTTGAGGTGGCTTGCGTATCGGGCAGCTTCCCGTCATCACAGGCTCTCATAGAAGTGAAGGTGGCTGAAACTGCACTCGCCGTGAAGGATGGAGCTACGGAAATCGACATCGTAATGCCGGTGGGCAAGTTCCTCAGCGGCGACTACGAGGGCGTTGCCGACGATATCAGCGAGATGAAGTGTGCATGTGGCGACAAGCCGATGAAGGTGATTCTGGAAACGGGCTGCCTGAAGACCGCCTCTAACATCAAGAAGGCTTCAATCCTCGCCATGTATGCCGGCGGAGACTATATCAAGACATCCACAGGCAAACTCGAGCCTGCTGCCACACCGGAGGCTGCCTACGTGATGTGTCAGGCTATCAAGGAGTATTATGACGAGACTGGCATCCAGATCGGTTTCAAGCCAGCAGGAGGCATCAACAGCGTGATGGACGCCCTCATATATTACACCATCGTGAAGGAAGTGTTGGGCGAGAAATGGCTGACAAACAAGTGGTTCCGCCTCGGTACCAGCCGCCTCGCCAACATGCTGCTCAGCGAAATCGAAGGACAACAGATAAAGTTCTTTTAAACCACAATCGGTCATTAAGACTAAAACAGACAGGTAGACTGGGAAGCGAACGGTTTCCTTGTCTACTTGTCCACAAAAAATATACACATTTTAAACCACAAGGTTATGAAAAGAATTGTACTCATTTCATCTGCCATGATGGCGTTAGGCACCATCACAGCAAGTGCACAGATGCCAAAGCTGAATGCTGGCATCATGTCGAAAATCAAGTCTGCCATGGCTAAAGTTATCAAGAAAGAGTCAACCATCGTGGGTAATGTAGCCACAACGGGCATGGATCTGAAGACCACAAAACCCTGCAAGACCACAAGCTACGACTATGTAAACGGAGCGTGGCAATGGGACGAAACCACACAGACAGAATACAACAGCAAGGGATATGTCACGGCAACGGTGACGGAAGACGGTGACGGCAAAATCAGAACCGAAAACACCTACGACGACAAACTGGATGGCTTCGTGACCAAGGTGACGGAATATACATGGGATGCCGCTACCGGCACATGGACAAACCCAACGGTTGTGATGTCGGTAGAACTGACTCGCGACGAAAAGGGACACGTGACAAAAGAGACTATATACTCCCTGGATAAAGACACGAAAACATTGGTGAATGAGGGGGAATACAACTTCGTATATGACTCCAAGACAGGCGAACTCTACTCTCTATCCACCGTGATAGAAGAGAAGGACGAAAAGTCTGGAGAGGTAACATCGGTGCCATTGTTGATAAGTGTACAGAAATGGTATAAATACAATCCCAACAAGATTTTCGACTTAGGAATAAGCGACCTCGAAGGAGACATGTTAGGCGATACAGAGAACATGATAGAGAAAGGTACTATCAGCATAACTGTCATGAACATTCCTATAATAGGAACTATCAGGGGCGAATATACAGATACTAAAAGCACCATCACCGTTAAACTCAATGGTATCCTGAACGTCACGATGTCAAACGAAAAGCTCGATGACTATGGCAGCAACAGGACAGATATGACCATCTCCAGCGGTACATACAACACAATGGTGGAGACCATCACGGAGACCAACAACGAGCATGGCGACTGCATAAAGGTAGTGAGCGAACAAGCAAGTACCACTGGCGCAAAAGCTGCCGGCATCGGAGATATCGATACGGATATGGATGGCAACTACACCTTGACCATGGACTACGAATATCTGGAGACTACAAGCAAACCGGCATACGACTTCATGACCGGCAACAACGGTTTCATCAAGAAGAGCATGGTGGTGAACAGACTTGACGCACAGACGAATACTTTCTCACCTATACAGAAAGTGACATACGACGAGTATGTTGACTATGTATCAGGCGCTACCGGCATCGACAAGGTGACAGGAAATGCCTCTGAGAACCAAAACAAGACGTTCTATAGGCTCGACGGCACTAAGGTGGGCAACCAACTGAACAGCGGCGAGAAAGGCGTTTATATCGTAAAAGAAGGCGGCAGGACCTATAAAGTGGCAAAATAAAATGATTGCCATACAATAGAATAGCATAATGCTACGATATATAAGGCGCATCTGGAATCGGTCCGGATGCGCCTTTTATATTTGTTTTAAACCAAATCGGTAATTAGGGGTTGCTTGATTCTTGGTATTTTAGAAAGGTGGATTTTACTTCTCCCTGCGTATCACATAATCGAGATAAGCCACAAGACTCTTTCTTAGAACCTCAGAACGGACATGGGTATCAATGAAACGGATTGCTTCGGCATGGAAGTTCCACATCTGTTTCTCGGCATAGTCGATACCACCGTTTCGTTTGGCGAAATCCACAAGCAGAGCTATCTCATCAGCAGTCGCCGTGCGTTGCTTTACCTTATAGGCGAGTGCAGTCATCGCATCGTCGCATACGGTGTTGAGGGCATAGATTACGGGCAGGGTCAACTTACCCTCTGCCATATCGTTGCCCGTAGGCTTACCGATATCCGAAGAGTCGTAATAGTCGAAAATATCATCACGTATCTGGAATATAATACCGAGATCTTGTCCGAATTTCTTCGCACTTTCTATCTCCTGTTCACTGGCTCCTGCCGACAATGCTCCGATGGCGCAGCATGCCTCGAAGAGAGCTGCCGTCTTCTGCTTAATCACCTGATAATAAACATCTTCGGATATCTTCTCGTTGGCGATATTAGAGAGCTGGAGTATCTCTCCACTTGCCAGCGTGCGACCCAGTTCGGCGAGGTATTTCACAATCTGCGTGTTCTTGGTGTATGCCACATGCAGCAATGCCGTGGACAGCAGATAGTCGCCAACGAGTACTGCCACCTTGTTGTCGTATTCGGCATTCACCGAAGCCTGCCCCCTACGCTCGCTGCTCTCGTCCACCACATCGTCGTGAACGAGACTGGCGGTATGGAGCAGTTCAAGACCTACGGCGGCATTCTGTGTGACATCGGTCACATCGCCGAAATTGCGTGCCATCAGCAGGATGAGCATCGGACGCATGCGCTTGCCGGTGCGCTGACGGATATATGCAAGGGCTTGCGACAATAGTCCGTCGGTATGCGACAACGAGCTATTGAACAGGTTGTTGAAATCATCAAGGTCGCCCTCTATCGGCTGCTTTATTAGTGATAAATAGTCCATTACGTGAAATTTGATACAAAATTACATTTTTTATCCGATTAATCAGAAAAAATAAGTAATTTTACACGATATTCTTGATGAATGGAAAAAAAAACAGTGTCTCTTTAGGTCCTGAGGGCTGATTACAGGGCACAACCGGCGGTGTGGCAGTATAAGAAACAGGTAACACCGCCTACATAGCAACAACTAAGAAAAAGAACTGAAAGAATGGACAAACTTTTCCTTCTCGACGCATATGCGCTGATATACCGGTCATACTATGCGTTCATAAAAAATCCCAGGATAAACTCCAAGGGCATGAACACGTCAGCAATAATGGGCTTCTGCAACACCCTACACGAGGTGATGACAAAGGAGAAGCCCACACACCTCGGTGTGGCGTTCGACCCACACGGACCTACGTTCCGCAACGAGGCTTACAAACAGTATAAGGCTCAGCGCGAAGAGACTCCGGAAGACATCAGGGCTGCCGTGCCTATCATTAAGGACATTCTCGGAGCTATGCACATTCCGGTGCTCGAAGTGGCTGGCTATGAGGCTGATGACGTGATAGGAACTCTCGCCAAGAAAGCCGGAGAGATGGGACTCGACACATATATGCTCACACCAGACAAGGACTATGGACAGCTCGTGGGAGGAAACGTGAAGATGTTCAGACCAAGACACGGAGGCGGATATGAAACTCTCGACGAAGAGGGAGTGAAGGAAAAGTATGGCATCGACTCTCCGCTGCAGGTAATCGACCTGCTCGGACTGATGGGCGACTCTGCCGATAATATTCCGGGATGCCCGGGAGTGGGAGAAAAGACGGCAGTGAAACTCATCAACCAGTTTGGCGGTATCACTGCCCTACTCCAACGAACCGACGAACTCAAAGGCGCTCTGAAAAAGAAGGTGGAGGAAAACAAAGAACAAATTGAGTTCTCAAAATTCCTTGCCACAATAAAAACCGATGTCCCCATCGAACTCAATCTCGACGAACTGAAGGTGAAGGAGCCGGACGAAGAAAGAATAATAGAAATATTCAATGATTTGGAGTTTAAAACCTTTATCCAGCGATTCCTTAACAAACCTAAACCACAGCAAAAAAGTGTTTCAAATCAGCTCAATCTCTTTGCCGATTTTCCAGACGATGGGAAGGAAACGATAAAAAACGGCGCTTCTCAGAGCTTGAAAACAATGATTCACAAATACGAACTCGTTGATAAAGAGGAGGATATAAAGAAACTGTATGACTTTTTAATTACAAACGATTTTGTTAGTTTTGACACAGAAACGACTTCTACCAACGCTATAGATGCAGAATTGGTGGGATTGAGCTTCAGCGTGAAGGAAAAAGAGGCGTATTATGTGCCGGTGTCAAGCAATCGTGAAGAAGCAGAAAAAATAGTTAATATATTTAAACCTCTCTACGAAAACGAAGAAATTCTCAAAATCGGACAAAACATGAAATACGACATCGAGGTACTCGCCAACTATGGTGTGGAGGTGAGAGGCAAGATGTTTGACACCATGATTGCCCACTATCTCATCCAACCGGAAACGAGACACAATATGGACGACATGGCGGAGACGTATCTCGACTACAAGACGATTCGCATAGAGGAACTTATCGGTCCGAAAGGAAAAGGCCAGAAGAGCATGCGCGATCTGCAGCCAAGCGAGGTGTATGAATATGCCGCCGAGGATGCGGACATCACATTGCAGCTGAAGAACAAGCTGGAACCGGAACTGAAGAAGCGCGGCGCCTACGATCTGTTCTTCAACATAGAGATGCCGCTGATGCCGGTGCTCGCCGAAATGGAGATGAACGGAGTGCGCATCGACACGCAATCGCTGAAGGAAACATCCAGGACTCTCACTGAGCGCATGCACGAGATAGAACAGCGAATCCATGAGTTGGCTGGCATGGAATTCAACATCGCATCACCGAAACAGGTGGGCGAGGTGCTGTTTGAAAAGATGAAAATCGTGGAGAAGGCGAAGAAGACAAAAACAGGACAGTATGTCACCAACGAGGAGGTGCTGCAGTCGCTGAAAGGCAAGCACGAGATTGTGGCTGACATTCTGGAACACAGAGGGTTGAAGAAACTCCTCGGCACGTATGTGGATGCTCTGCCGAAGCTTATCAATCCACGAACGGGGAGGATTCACACATCGTTCAACCAGACCGTGACTGCCACGGGACGCCTGTCGTCGAGCGATCCCAACCTGCAGAATATTCCTGTGAGGGGCGAGGACGGAAAGGAGATAAGAAAGGCTTTCGTACCGGAACCGGGCTGTGAATTCTTCTCTGCCGACTACAGTCAGATAGAGCTGAGAGTGATGGCTCACTTGAGCGGCGACGAGAACATGATAGAAGCGTTCCGCGAGGGACACGACATCCACGCTGCCACGGCGGCAAAGATATACAAAGAAACCATCGACGAGGTGAGCAGAGACCAACGCACAAAGGCAAAGCGTGCCAACTTCGGCATCATCTACGGCATTACGGTGTTCGGTCTGGCGGAACGACTGGAGATAAGCCGCGACGAGGCAAAGAAGCTGATAGAAGGATACTTCGAGAACTTCCCGAAGGTGAAGGAGTATATGGACAAGAGCATCCAGATGGCACGCACCAACGGATATGCCGAGACGCTGTTCCACAGACGGAGATACCTTGCCGACATCAATTCTCACAATGCCACGGTGAGGGGTTTCGCCGAGCGAAATGCCATCAACGCTCCTATCCAAGGCACTGCAGCAGACATTATAAAGGTGGCGATGATAAATGTATACCGCCGCTTCAGGAAGGAGGGCATCAAATCGAAGATGATTCTGCAGGTACACGACGAATTGAATTTTTCCGTTCTTCCCGAAGAGAAGGAGAAGGTGGAGAAAATCGTATTGGAGGAGATGCAGAACGCACTGAAGATGCAGGTGCCGCTGGTGGCTGACTCTGGATGGGGGAAGAACTGGCTGGAGGCGCATTAAAGCAATCCACACCGACACCTGACACCTGACACCCACCCTAGCCCTCCCGAAGGGAGGGGACTGTAAGCGACCCAACCTAACCCTCTCAAAGGGAGGGGACTGGAAGCAGAAAAAACAAGAACCCACCCTAACCCTCCCAAAGGGAGGGGACTGGGGACTGGGGTTATTGTAAACAACTATAACAATTAACATTTAAGACTATCATTATGGAAAACTATGAATGGGCAAAAGAGATGAACTGTGCCGTTACGGTGTGCGACGCCGAAGGCATCATCATCTACCAGAACGACAAGGCGGTGGAAACATACAAGAAACACGGCAACCTGATTGGAAAGAATCTCTACGAGTGTCACTCGGAGAGATCTAAAGAGATTATCCGCCACCTGCTCGCCACCGGCGGCAGCAACGCCTATACCATTGAGAAACAAGGCGTTCACAAAGTGATTTACCAGACGGCATGGAAGAAGGACGGCAAGGTTGCCGGCATCGTTGAGATATCAATGATTACTCCTGCCGATATGCCTCATTATGTGAGAGGATAACATTTCTTTTCAAAATTAAATAATATTTGAGTCCTTCTCACGTTAGTTAATTTGATGGAAAACAGCAACAACAGCTACTCACACATACTGAAATACACGAGCCTGTTCGGCGGCGTGCAGATGCTCAATATCCTTATCGGACTGGTACGCAACAAGTTAGTTGCCGTATTGCTCGGTCCGGCGGGTATGGGACTCGTGGCTCTTTTCTCATCAACGATAAAGCTCGTGGTGGACTCAACGAACTTCGGTCTCCACATCAGTGCCGTGAGAAACATATCCATGGCATTCGACAACGGCGACGAGAAGTGGCTCAGACACGAGATTGAGGTGTTCCGCCACTGGATTCTCATAACGGCATTGTTCGGTCTCGTGGTCTGCGCCGCACTCAGTTCACTGCTCAGCGACTGGACTTTCTCATTCGGCGACCACACGCTGCACTTCGTGCTGCTGTCGCCCGTCGTGGCACTCACCACGCTGACCGTAGGAGAGACCGCCATACTGAAAGCCACACGGCGGCTGAAAGCCCTCGCCGTAACTTCTATCTACGGGGCAATCGGTGTGTTCGCCATCTCGGTGCCTATATATTGGATATACAACTATAAAGGCATCGTGCCATCGCTCGTGCTCATGGCACTGGTGCAGGCAATAATAGTGCTGCAGTGTTCCCTGAGGCTCTACCCCCTACAGATGCGGTTCCGCCTCGACTGCATAAAGGAAGGCACGGCATTCCTGCGGCTCGGCATAGCTTTCGTGGTGGCAGGAATGCTCGGCAGCGGTGCGGAACTCGCCATCAGAGCGTATCTCAGCAACGCTTCGGATGTGGACACCGTAGGACTTTACAATGCCATGTATGTGATGATTTTCACATACGCCGGAATGGTGTTCACGGCAATAGACACCGACTATTATCCTCGTCTGTCGGCTATAAAGACGCATGGCGAAAAACTGAACGACACGGTGAACAACCAGATTGAAGTTTCTATGAACATCGTGTCGCCACTCATCGTCCTCTTCATCCTCTTCATGCCAATCCTCCTGCCATTGCTATATAGCGGCAAGTTCAACGCCGTGATACCTATGCTGCAGGTGGCAGCGCTCTCGATGTATGGCCGCGGAGTGTTCCTGCCGCTGGAATATATAGCACTGTCGAGGGGCAATTCCATGACTTTCCTCACGATAGAGATATTCAGCGACGTGGTACTGGCGAGCCTCGTCATCCTGGGTTTCAACATGTTCGGACTGCTCGGCATCGGCATTGCCATAACAACGGCATATATGCTGGAAATGCTTTTCGCCAGGATGGTATGCAGGATAAAATACAAATACAGGATGTCGTCCACAGTAGTGCGAACCATCCTCTTCCATCTTGCCGTAGGCATCTGCGTCTACGCCTCCACCCACATCGAGAGCAACCTGCTGTATTGTATTGTCGGAACGCTAATATTCTGTGCCGACGCATGGTTCTCACTCAACGTGGTGAAAAAGCATACGGCAATAATGGAGAAACTGAAAGGAAAATTCAAGAAGTTGGTCGGATAGCACAACAAAAGAGGGAGGATTGTTCTGGCGGTGATAAAGCCGAACTGCATTGGCATTATTTACCCTTATAGATACGGAACAACGATTTCATATTGCGACACGTGCCGAAAAAGAAATACCATACGGCGAAACATCTCTCCAATGGCGATAGGCGACGCAATACCGCCATTCTATAGCCACCAAACTTGATATTGCGCTCAAAGCCACGGAAATGCGCTATAACGGCTTTTCTCTCGTCAGGGCTTATATTTGCCCACTCACGCATATACGACACGCTGAGGGTGATGTAAATGGCCATAAGCCAGGATTTCAGCTTGGGGAATGACTTGTGGTCGTGGAAAGTATCAGAAAACAGCTTGTCGATCATCACGGCAGTGTCGAGACGCTGAAACCATCGGATGGAGAAACGCTTGGTGATGGCATTCTCGTTGCCTTGATAATAATAGAAAGTGGAATCGCAAAAACCAACCCTTCCGGCGGCGAGGAACTGTAGTCGCGTGTTATATTCGTCACTGTCGTAATGGTTGGTGTCCTGCCTGTCTTCGTCAATGAGCCTTCTGTTTATCAATGCGAAGCCATGGATAGAAAAGTCTATGCTACGATAGAAAGCCTCCTTGCCGGAGAACACCAAGGAATGGTCGCCATTCGGAGGATAAGAACCTTGTTCCGCAGAAGTCGTTCCGTCAGCATATTCGAGCAGCATATCGGGTATCACGATGTCGAGACTGCGCTTTTCCGCCTCGCCCACAGCCTTTTCAAGCAAATCAGCATCTATCCTATCGTCTTGCGACATATAGAAGAAATATTCTCCCTGCGCCCATTTCTCCATCATCGCCAGATTGCGGGCTGTATTCCCCTTGCCGTCGTTATGCTTTGAGAACACACGAATCCTGTTGTCCCTTCTGGCTAACCCGTCGAGAATGGTGCGACTGTCGTCTGTCGACTCATCATCGAGAGCGATAAGTTCCCAGTCAGCAAAGGTCTGGCTGATCACCGAACCGATGCTGCGCTCCAGATATTCGCTGCCGTTATATACCGGCATATAGATAGAAACCTTGGTCATGATGGTGTTATTATAAGTTGACGAGTTGACAAGTTAACGAATGGACAAATGGAGGAACAGACAAGCATACATCCCCATCGGAACAGCATACTATTCATCACAGCATCAGCTGCATATCCACTACATCGAGACGCCTGCCAAGTTTATAGCCCACCTGCTTGAAACAGGAAACTTCTTCGAATCCCATACTGCCATGAAAGGCTATGCTGCCCGTGTTTTCTGCCGTTATGCAAGCTATGAGAGAATGACAACGGCCGGTCTGGCGACAAGCCTCTATCAGGAGGTTCATCAGCTTAGAGCCTGCGCCATGCCCCGTGTGCTGCGCATCGAGATATATTGTCACCTCCCAGGTATGCGAATAGGCAGCCCGCTCCTTCCAGAGATGGGCATAGCAATACCCCACTACCCTACCGTCTTGCTCTGCCACAAAACAGGGAAACTCGGCAGCGATATGCTTCACGCGCTCTGACATATCGCCAGTAGTAAGAGGCTCGGTCTCAAAACTGACGGTGGTTTCAGTGACATAATGATTATATATCCGTGTCATTTCCTCTACGTCGGTAGGACAGAAAGTACGGACAGTGAGTCCGGAAGACACCTTCGAACCGCCTTTATTCCGGTTTCTCTCTGAAAATTCTTCTTTCCCGTTCATGCTTGCTTTATTTTCCTCCCACAATCGTCTTTATGTCGTTCAGTTTGTTCAGCGCCTCCATCGGCGTGAGGTTGTTTATGTCGAGACCGAGAATCTCGTCGCGCACCTGACACAACACAGGGTCGTCGAGCTGGAAGAAGCTCAGCTGCTCACCGCTGCCCGGCACCGAGATATTGTCTACTGCCGCCTTTCCGGCTGCCCCCACGCCACTGTTGTCAGCCTCAAGCTGCTTGAGAATCACGTTCGCCCTATTGATAATGCTCTTCGGCATACCGGCAATCTGCGCCACGTGGATACCGAATGAGTGTTCCGATCCGCCACGCTCCAGACGGCGCAGGAATATCACCTTGCCGTTTATCTCCTTCACGCTGACGTTGTAGTTCTTTATCCTGCTGAAGTTCTTCTCCATCTCGTTCAGTTCATGATAGTGTGTGGCGAAGAGGGTGCGCGCTGCCGCACGCGGCTGCTCATGCAGATATTCCACTATTGCCCAAGCTATCGAGATGCCGTCGTAGGTGCTCGTTCCGCGGCCCAGCTCGTCGAAGAGCACAAGACTGCGCGGCGTCACGTTGTTGAGGATATTCGAAGCCTCCGTCATCTCCACCATGAATGTGGATTCTCCCATTGAGATATTGTCGCTCGCCCCCACACGTGTGAATATCTTGTCCACGATACCAATCTTGGCACTCTCTGCCGGCACGTAGCATCCTATCTGTGCCATCAACGTGATGAGTGCCGTCTGGCGTAGCAGAGCCGACTTACCCGCCATATTCGGTCCGGTGATAATCATTATCTGCTGCTTCTTGTCGTCGAGATATATGTCGTTGGGCACATACTTCTCTCCCACCGGCATCTGTGTCTCTATCACGGGGTGGCGGCCCTGACGGATATCTATCACGATGTCGTCTTGCAGAATCTGCGGTCTCACGTACCGGTGTTCCTCCGCCGTCTTGGCAAAGGAGAGCAGACAGTCGAGCTGTGCTATGATATGCGCATCCTTCTGAATGGTGTGTATATAATGCTGGGTGTTCTGCACGAGTTCACCGAAGAGCTTTGTCTCCAGCTGCAGTATCTTGTCTTCGGCTCCGAGAATCTGCTCCTCATATTGTTTCAGTTCCTCGGTGATATATCGTTCCGCCTGTGCGAGCGTCTGCTTCCTTATCCATGTGGCAGGCACTTTGTCTTTGTGGATATTCCTCACTTCAAGATAATATCCGAACACATTGTTGTAGCCGATTTTCAGACTTGATATGCCGGTCTCCTCTGTCTCCCTCTCCTGGATTTTCAGCAGATAGTCCTTGCCGTTATATGCTATGTCGCGCATGCGGTCGAGTTCCTCGTCCACTCCGCTGCGTATCACGTGTCCTTTGTTCACGAGCTGTGGCGGGTCTGGCTCTATCTCCATCTCCAGTCTGTCGCTAAGTTCCTTGCAGGCGTCAATCCTGTCTGCCATCAGCGCGAGAGTCTTGTTTTCCGACCGCTCGCAGGCATCCTTGATAGGCTGCATGCAGAGCAGGGCATTCTTCAGCTGCACCATTTCCCGTGGCGACACACGTCCTGTGGCAACCTTTGCTGTGATGCGTTCCAGGTCGCCCACTCCATTGGTGTTCTCGTCGATGATTTCCCTGAGTGACGTGTCCTTGAAGAATTCCTCCACCACGTCGAGCCGCTTGTTTATGTCGGCGGCATTGCGCAACGGGAAGCACACCCATCTGTTGAGCATTCTGGCTCCCATCGGCGAACAAGTGCGGTCTATTACGTCGATGAGCGAGCATCCGCCGTCCTGCATCGAACGTGTCAGTTCGAGCGAACGCACGGTGAAGCTGTCGAGTCTCACATATCGCTCCTCGTCTATCCGGGATAGCGACGTGATATGGCTGATATGTGTATGCTGCGTGAGTTCCAGATATTGCAGGATGGCTCCGCATGCCACGATACCGCATTTGAGATGGTCTACGCCGAAGCCCTTGAGGTTTTTCACCTCAAAATGCTTGTGCAGTTTCTGGCGGGCGGTCTGTTCATTGAACACCCATTCGTCGAGTTCGAAGGTGAAATGCTTTGTTCCGAAGAAGCGTTCGAAGTCTGCCTTCTTGCCTCTTTCATATAGCACCTCCTTTGGCTGGAAGTTACCTATCAGCTTCTGCACATAGTCGTATGGTCCTTCGGTGGTGAGAAACTCTCCCGTAGAAATATCGAGGAACGCCACTCCGCAGGATGCCTTGCCGAAGTGTATGGCTGCGAGGAAGTTGTTCTCCTTGTAGTTCAGCACGTTGTCGGTCAGGGCAACACCCGGCGTTACAAGTTCGGTGATGCCTCGCTTCACGAGTTTTTTCGTCAGTTTCGGATCTTCGAGCTGGTCGCAGATAGCCACTCTTCTACCTGCCCTGATGAGCTTTGGCAGATAGGTGTCGAGGGCATGATGGGGGAATCCAGCCATCTCGGTAGACGGTTTCGTGCCAGAGTTGTTTCTCTTGGTGAGCGTGATGCCGAGGATGCGACTTGCGTCAACGGCGTCGTCGCAGTATGTTTCATAGAAGTCTCCACACCTGAAGAGCAGCAGTGCGTCGGGATGTTTCGCCTTGAGCGAAAAGAACTGCTGCATCATAGGCGTCAGCCCATTGTCGTTTTTTGCCATATTATATGTGAAACTATTGTCGTTTTTGTCTTATGCCCCTGTCCGTCTCCTCGCTGCCGCATCACGACGGTATGGATGTGACAATGGGGGCAAGTTGCAAAATTACGTCTTTCGGATTTAAATACCAAGAACGGAAAAGATTTTTTATTCCAAACCGGTCATCAGGAACACTACATTGAACAACCTATGACCGTTTTGGGATTATGGTTGCTTGGCTCATAAAAAAAAACAGAGCTCCGCATTATGTAAAACAACCGGAACAGGTCAGTCCAGCAGTCCTTCTATCGCCAGTCTGTATGAATTGAGTCCGAAGCCGCATATCACTCCCTTACAGGCGGCGGAAATGAAGGAATGGTGGCGGAAGTCTTCACGCTGGTGGACATTAGAGATATGCACCTCTACAACCGGACATTTTATGGCGCGTATGCAGTCGTGCAGGGCAATGCTGGTGTGGGTGTAGGCTCCGGCGTTCAGCACTATGCCGTCGAAAGAGAAGCCCACCTCCTGTATCTTGTTTATCAGTTCTCCCTCAACATTGCTCTGATAGTATTCTATCTCTACCTCCGGATACTGCTCACGCAACTTGGCCAGATAGCTCTCGAAAGACTCGCTGCCGTATATCCCCGGTTCTCTCACGCCGAGCAGATTGAGATTGGGACCATTCACTATTTGTATCTTCATATTTCTGGATTAGTTTGTTTGTTGCAGCCTTTTTATTACCTTTGCCTTGTATTTCTCTCCTGCCTGGGCATAGCATACTCTGGCGGAGGAGTGCAGGCACTTGGGTGGCTGACATTTGCAAAAGTACAAAATAATAATCATTCGGACAACTATTGACTCGCAAACTGACATGAACGACAACGGCAACTCCAATGCGGAGATGATAAAGCAATACCGCAGATATCTGAAACTGGGAAGAAACTACTCCGAGAACACTCTCAAGGCATATATGGACGACCTGCAGAAGCTGCTCAACTATGCCAACTGCGAGGGACTGGCTCTGACGGAGGTGAAGCTGGATGACCTGCGCAACTTTGCCGCTGCCATCATCGACATCGGCATAAGCCCGAGGTCGCAGGGAAGGATTCTGAGCGGCGTGAGGGCGTTCTACAAGTTTCTGCTCATAGACGGATATATCCAGGAAGACCCTACAGAACTGCTGGAATGGCCCAAGATAGGGGAACATCTGCCAGAGGTGCTGTCGGTGAAGGAGATTGACATGATGGAGGCTGCCGTGGACATGGAGAAATGGGAAGGACAGAGAAACAAGGCAATCATAGAGGTGCTCTTCTGTTGCGGACTGAGAGTCAGCGAACTGACAGACCTGAAGATGTCGGATCTCTTTCTCGACGAGAAGTTCATACGTGTGATAGGAAAGGGCGACAAGGAGAGACTGGTACCGATATCCGAAAGCGCCATACAGGAGCTGAGGTTCTGGTTTGTAGACCGCAACGTGATGAAGATAAAGCCGGGAGAGGAAGACTACGTATTTCTGAACATCCACGGCAAACATCTCACAAGGGCAATGATATTCACCATCGTGAAGAGGCTCGCCGCTGCCGCCGGGATAACGAAGAACGTGAGTCCGCATACGCTGCGCCATTCCTTTGCCACATCGCTCCTTGAAGGCGGTGCCAACCTGCGTGCAATACAGGAGATGATGGGACACGAAAGTATCGGAACGACTCAGATATACACCCACATCGACATGCACACGCTGCGGGAGGAAATACTCGAGCATCATCCAAGAAACATGATGGACAAATAAAATCCACTCTCCTAAAAAGACATAATCCAAGCAAGCCCTGATGAGCGGCTCTGGATGATGCAGGATGATTCAGATATCTGATTTGCAAAAGAATGTCCGCATCATTTGCTCCCTCCAGCAATGATACGGACTGCAAGTTCTCGTTTAGATTTCGTGTTTGATAAAATTCTTACCACTTTTCTTGCTTGCAAAGGTATTCAAAAACATCTGCATCTGCAAGCCCATATTTCCAGGTTATGGTACGAATGGGCCGTATTTTGGATTAAACGACATAAAATAGCAAGATGGGATGTATAAAAAAGCGATATTTAAGGTATAAAAATACTGACACTCATCAGAGCATCAGTCTTTTTGCAAATTCCCATATCACCATACCTGCCGTGACAGAAACGTTGAGCGAGTGTTTGGTGCCAAACTGTGGTATCTCGAGACAGCAGTCGCTCTTGTCCACCACTTCCTGATGCACTCCCTTCACCTCGTTGCCCATTATCACGGCGAAGCCCTTATGCTTGCCGATATCCGGAACAAAGTCCTGAAGCATCGTGCTGCCCTCACACTGTTCCACGGCACACACCTGATACCCCATGGCATGAAGCTCATCCACGGCATCCGTGGCGTTGTCGAAATACCGCCAGTCCACACTGTCTTCCGCACCGAGCGCCGTTTTGTGAATCTCCGGCATCGGCGGAGTGGCGGTAATGCCACACAGCCATACCGCCTCGATACGGAAGGCATCACCGCTGCGGAACACCGACCCCACATTGTGCAGAGAACGCACATCGTCAAGCATCACGATGAGCGGCATCTTGTCACTCTGCTTGAAGTCGCTCACCGTCATACGGTGCATCTCTATCGTCTTGAGCTTTCTCATTGCTCCTCACTCTTTACCTTATATGCCAACGCATACATGCGTATCTGCTTCACCATGGCGAGCAGACCGTTGGAGCGGGTTGGCGAGAGATGTTCCTTAAGACCGATCTTGTCGATGAAATAGAGGTCGGCAGCGAGGATTTCCTGTGGGGTATGACCGCTCAATACTCTGATGAGCAGCGCTATGATGCCTTTCACGATGAGTGCGTCGCTCTCTGCCGTGAATATTATCTTTCCGTCCACATAGTCTGCCTGCAGCCATACGCGGCTCTGGCATCCGTCGATGAGATTGCTCTCTGTCTTGTATTTGTTGTCGAGTGGTTCCTGCTCGTTGCCCAGGTCTATGAGCAGCTGGTATTTGTCCATCCAATCGGAGAAGTCGGAAAACTCCTCAATCACTTCATCTTGTGCTTCGTTGATTGTCATTGTAGTGTATTTTATTGTTGTTGAAAATCCATTTGAGCGTTGCGGCGTATATGCTTACTCCTCTACCCGCTCCAGTTTGAAGAGCTTGTCGCTTGGTCTCACCTTTGACGGCACAGGCATTGACACGCGCTGTCCCTTGCGGGCTTCTTCCACGGGCTCCAGGTCATAGCGTATCTCGTCGGCATTCATATAGATGACGCCTGTCGTAGGTCCGGTAATGAGCAGCTTGTCGCCCTTCTTGAAGTCGGCTGCCTCGATGGCAAATTCTGCCACGCCGAGCTTTGAGAAGTATTTCACTCCCTTGCCCACATACACCTTCTTCTCCGTAGCACAAGAGCCGTAGTTCTTGTTCCATTCTCCGAGTTTCTGTCCAAGATAGTATCCATCCCAGAAGCCGCGGTTGAAGACGGTGGCGAGACGCTCGTCCCACTGGTCTTTCTTCTCCTCCGTAAAGGTTCCGTCGATAACGCTCTGTATGGCTTCCTTGTAGCACTTCACCACGGTGTAGACATACTCCGGACCGCGTGCCCTGCCTTCTATCTTGAACACTCTGACTCCGCTCTTCATCATCTTGTCGATGAATCGCACGGTCTTCAGGTCTTTAGGACTCATCACGTATTTGTTGTCAATCTCCAGCTGGGTGCCGGTCTCATTGTCGGTCACGGTATACGAACGGCGGCAGAGCTGTATGCACTCTCCGCGGTTGGCTGAACGGTTGGCATTGTCGAGACTGAGATAACACTTGCCGCTGATTGCCATACACAAGGCTCCATGGCAGAACATCTCTATGCGCACGGGCTGTCCTGACGGTCCGCAGATGTTCTGTTCCTCTGCCAGTCTGTGCACCTCTGCCACCTGACTCATATTGAGCTCACGGGCGAGCACCACTACATCGGCAAACTGCGCATAGAACTTCAGTGCCTCCACGTTAGAGATATTGAGCTGTGTGGAGAGATGAACCTCCTGTCCCACCTTGTTGCAATAGGTCATCACCGCCACGTCGCTGGCTATCACTGCCGAGATGCCTGCCTCTTTGGCTGCATCCACAATCTCGTGCATCAGCGGTATGTCCTCGTTGTAAATGATGGTGTTCACGGTGAGGTAGGTCTTTATGCCATGCTCATTGCAGGTGGCGGCAATCTCGCGAAGGTCATCGATAGTGAACGTGCTGGCAGAGTGTGCCCTCATGTTCAGCTTCTCGATGCCGAAATAAATGGAGTCTGCTCCTGCCTGTATCGCTGCGGCGAGGCTTTCTCTCGACCCCACCGGCGCCATGATCTCAAAGTCGTTTATATTGTAATTCGTCATAATCATTTTATCATATATATTGGCATTAGAGCGCAAAGACGCACTCTATGCCAATTTACTCGGCAAAAGTAAATAAAACCTACCAAAGTGCCAACTTTATCATTGCATTTTCGTCAATCTTCCCAGAACTGGGTGTATACGCCCTTGAAATTATTGTAGTGTTCCATGGTTTTCTGCCGTATTCTCTCATACATGGCATCTGAGTCTATGCCATTCTTCTTGAGGAATGTGTCGAACCACACCTTCGGTGTAGACCATTCCACTTCGCGGCGCTCCGCCGGTTTCATCACCACACCTTCGAAATAGCCTTCTGCCAAGCCTCCATTGTCAACCTGCGTCACCATCTTTGAAGAAACAAACTTGGTGCTGTAGAGCCGGCGGTCCTGTCCTTTCACCCATCCGAACTGCGGCGAGAACGCCTCAAGCTTGCCTAAGGTGATGGAACCGTCTGCTCCCACACCCGTGATCTGTACGCGATACGTCTTTTTATCCATCTCTATTGAAGAGAAGCCATCGAAATAAAGTCTGGCAAACTGTAGTCCTGCGAATGGATTGCTACTTGTATTGGTGTCTACCTTCAAGCCCCCGGCCTTTCCGCCTCCGCCGCTGATTATCATCCATTTCTTGCCTTCGTCCATCGTTGCCGCAATAAATGATTTGATGTAGTGTGTCATATCTAAAAGTCTTTGGTTTAGCAAAAAGTCCAGTATTCCATCTGTTATAAAAAAAGCCAAAATGCCATATCCCGCATATATTGATATGAGGAATATGGCATCATATAAGAATAATAAAAGCGTATGCCCTTTATTTCACTTCCCAAATGTCGTTGGTTTCGAGGAGCTCCATGAAGTTGTGATATTTCTTCTTACCCTTCACCTCTTCAATCTGCTCAGCAACGGCAGTCTCATAGGTAGGAGCCTCTACGTCGCGGATTACACCGAGAGCCACTGGGAATCCATGCTCGTTGTCCATCATGGCGAGCTTCAGCTGCAGGGTATTGTCCTCACAGTGAGCGTCGTGAACGAGGATGTCCTTCTCTGTGATGCCATTCTCGCCGATCTTCACTACCTTCAGACCAAAGCCCTCCTGCACAAGACCGAACTCGTTGTTCTCACCGAAGATCAGCGGCTCGCCGTGCTTCACGTAGATGGCGTTCTTCTTTCTGCCCTCGCTCTTGTAGATAGAGTCGTAAACACCGTTGTTGAAGATAACGCAGTTCTGCAGAATCTCGCATACAGAAGCACCCTTATGCTGCTTTGCAGCTTTCAGCACCTCTACAGTTCCTGCAGCGTCGGTGGCTACGGCACGTGCAAAGAAACGACCTCTTGCACCGAAGCAAAGCTCTGCCGGACGGAATGGGTCCTCTACAGTACCGAATGGAGAAGACTTGCTGACGAAACCGCGTGGACTAGTAGGAGAATACTGTCCCTTTGTGAGTCCATAGATACGGTTGTTCAGAAGTATCATATTCAGGTCGATGTTACGACGCATGGCGTGGATGAAGTGGTTACCACCGATAGCAAGACCGTCGCCGTCACCGCTGATCTGCCAGATGGTGAGGTTCGGATTGGCTACCTTGGCACCGGTAGCGATGGCAGCAGCACGTCCGTGGATGGTCTGCATCGCATAGGTATTAACATAGTATGGCAGACGGCTTGAGCATCCGATACCGGAGATTACCGCTGTCTCGTATGGCGGAACGCCTAATTCTGCCATCGCCTTATGTAGCGAAGCCAAGAAGAAGTGGTCGCCGCAACCAGGACACCAACGTGGCTGTCCTTTCTTATAATCTTGTATTGTGAACATTGTCAATGAAAAATTAGACGTTTATATTACTTGTTAATGATTTCCTCAAAGCTTTCCACCAACTCGCTTACAACGAATGGCTGTCCCTTAACCTGGTTGAACTGGTATGGCACGAAGCCGTCAACCTTGGCACGCAGGTAGGCAGCAAGCTGACCGAGGTTCTGCTCTGCCACTACCACCTTCTTGTATTTCATGAGCACCTCTGCGGTGTTCTTTGGCAGCGGGTTGATGAACTTGAACTGTGCAGCAGCCACCTTGTGACCCTTCTTGCGCAGCTCTTCCATAGCTGAATAGAGATGTCCGGCAGTACCGCCGAAGCCTACGATGAGCAGTTCTGCATCGTCCTTGTCGCCCAATACCTCAAGGTCTGGAACAGGGATGCGAGCCACCTTGCCTGCTCTCAGGCGACACATCTTGTCGTGGTTCTCAGGATCTGTAGAGATAGCTCCGGTGTCGCTGTCCTTCTCCAGTCCGCCGAGGATATGAGTGAAGCCCTCACGTCCTGGGATACCCCAATAGCGAACGAGAGTCTCCTCGTCTCTCTTATATGGAGTGTAGTTGCCCTTCATGCTCTCTGGAGCATAGTGAGGATGAATCTCAGGAAGCTCAGCGATGTTAGGAAGTTTCCAGGCTGCAGAACCGTTGGCAACGTATGCGTCGGTGAGGAGCAATACCGGTGTGAGATGCTCAACGGCAATCTTTGCTGCGCTGTAGACAGCGTCGAAACAGTCGGTAGGACTTGTAGCTGCGATTACAGGCATTGGAGACTCACCGTTTCTTCCGTAGAGAGCCTGCAGCAAGTCTGTCTGCTCGCTCTTTGTAGGCAGACCTGTAGAAGGACCACCACGCTGCACATCGATGATGACGAGAGGCAGCTCGTCGATAACGGCGAGGTTGATAGCCTCTGACTTCAAGCAAACGCCAGGACCAGAAGTTGATGTGGCTGCCATAGCTCCGGCGAATGATGCGCCGACAGCACTTGCACAACCGGAAATCTCATCCTCACACTGCACGGTGGTCACTCCGAGTGACTTGTGCTTTGCGAGCTCATGGAGCACGTCGGTAGCCGGTGTGATAGGATAAGAACCGAGGAAGAGCTTCATGCCAGCTTTCTCGGCAGCGGCGATAAGACCGTAGGCTGTTGCCTTGTTGCCGGTGATGTCCATATAGCGGCCTTTCACCTTATTCTTTGATTCGATGCGGTATGTAGCAGGCACACCGGCATGAGTATTGTGTCCGTAGTTGAAACCAGCGTTAACCACCTTGATGTTGTTCTCGGCGATCTGAGGCTTCTTGGCGAACTTCTCTCTCAGGAAATTCTCAACGAGAGTGACATCGCGGTTGAAGAGCCAGCATACGATACCGAGAGCAAACATGTTTCTACACTTCATGATGGCCTTGTTGTCCATGCCGGAGTCGGCAAGACAATCCTTCACCATCTTTGTGATAGGACAAGCCACTACTCTATCCTCATCGATGCCCATCTCTGCGAGATAGTCGGCTGTCTTGAATTCTGCCTTCTCCAGATCCTTGGGACCGAAGCTGTCGGTGTCGATGATGATTGTAGCCTGTGGTTTAGCATGCTTGTACTGTGTCTTCAATGCAGCGGCGTTCATAGCCACCAGCACATCGCACTTGTCACCAGGGGTATAAACCTTTCCCTCACCGATGTGAACCTGGAAACCAGATACGCCGGTCAGCGATCCTTGCGGGGCGCGGATGTCTGCCGGATAGTCAGGGAATGTTGAGATTCCGTTGCCGATGGTGGCTGAAACCGTGGAGAAGATGTTACCGGCGAGCTGCATACCGTCGCCTGAGTCGCCTGAGAAGCGTACTACTACCTGCTCCAACTCTTTTACTTCCAAATTTTCTGCCATAGAATTTACAGTATTGATGAATGATTTTTCATTTATTAGTCTTAATCCAAGAAGCTCCGGCTATGCACAGGACATAGAAAGAGCCATGCTTTTCAACAAAGTAATGCAAAGTTCGGAAACTTTAATGAAAGTTCAAAGCTTTTTCCCAAAATAATTTCATTACATATTGAAAACCACGTGTATTTTCACTCTCAATGCTGAATTTGTGTCATTATCCCATACCGATATATATATACAACGGAGTTGTCAGCCTTACACATTGTCAGAAAAATATCATGCGGCATCTGAATTCAAGACGTCTTATAAAAAGCGAAAGACTGCAAGCCCTAATGACCTCTAAGTTTGCAGAAGATTGCGACGAAGTCGCATAAACTCCAAAATAATCAAGGTAAAACTATGATTGCTAAAGACAGTTTCGTACCTTTGTTGTAAAAAGGTAGAATCGGTCTGTCGAAGAGGTAAACCAGCTAATGACCCAGCCGTAAAGCTATAAATCGTTTAGGTCCTCATCGACATAGTTGCAAAGACCAGATAGAAAGTTATCGGCTCTGAGCCTTGTTAGAGTGTTAGTCCATACAACTATTGACCAATTCTACACAATATAACTCGTACAAAGTTATGAAGAATTTATTTATCGGAGTTGATTTTTCGAAAGAAAAAGTTGATGTGGCTATCCTTTTTGCAGACGGACTGGCAGAAACCGCTGCTAGAGTGTTCAACGAGTTCAAGACAACCGTGTCTGGCTATAGGCAGTTGGTCAAGTGGGTTGAGCAGAATTCCTGCGGTATCGACTCGTCCTTGTGGCTCTTCTGTGGCGAGAACACGGGCGACTACAGCAAGGGACTGTGCAACTTCCTCTACGGTAAAGGCTACGACATGTGGCTTGAGAACGCAAAGAGCATCAAAGACGCATCTGGTCTTAGACGATTGAAGTCTGACCGTGCTGACGCCTCGATGATTGCAGAATACGCCATGAGGAATTACGATAAAGCCGTTATGTACGAGCCTCTTAGCGAGTCGCTTACACAACTGCGTGAGCTGTTCCTATACCGTCAGATGATCGTAAGACACAGATGCAGTTTCCAGGTGCGTAGAGGCGAAAAGCGACTCACTATGGAGAAGTCGCCAGTCAAGACAATGATTTCGCAGAGCGGACGGCACATCGTCTCTGAACTCAATAAGGAGATAGAGAAGATAGATAAGCGCATTGCCGATCTCATCAAGTCGGACGAGGAACTCACCGAGGTGTTCACCATCGTGACCTCGGTGCCTGGCATAGGAACGCAGAACGCTGTGTGCCTGATGGTGTACACCGACAACTTCCGGCGTTTCAACTACGACTCACGCAAGATTGCCTGCTATTACGGCCTAGCTCCATTTGGCAAAGATTCGGGAACCAGTGTGCATTCCGATCCGCATGTACATTATATGGCTAACCGCCAGATAAAGGCCATGCTGACGCAAGCGGCACTAGCTGCCGTCAACTTCAATCCCATTATGGCGAGGTACTACATGCGCCTCGTAGAACGAGGAAAGAAGAAGCAGGTTGCACTGAACAATGTCAAGAACAAACTTGTACATTTGGTCACAGCCATGGTCAGAAATCGCCAAACATTCACCCCTGAATATAAAATCTCAGCATAAATTGAAAATAATGGTCAAAACATTTGGATATTAACATAGAAAGCGATTTGGGTTTAAGTTGGTCGATACGAGTAAAAAGTTGCCCATAGCACTGATTCTCAGTAAAACCAAGAATTTCTGAAAAACTGTCAGATTGTCTGGTTTTTTGTTGTAATATTCTGACATCCAAGCAGTTGGCTGTCTGGCAATTGTCAGCCTATTGTCTGGATGGTTTGCTGATGAAAAGGGTTTACGGCAAACTTAATTTATCAAGTCTAATTCTGACGAGGACGGACAATCCCAATTCTCTATCATAGTTTCTCTTTCCTAAGTCTGTTAAATCTGTTCTTCTAAATATAATAATAGGGCTGTCCCCACAAATTATTTTAGATGTTTTTAAGTCATATTGCTTTAAAATATTATCAAAATCTTTTTTTAAGGAAGTATTGTTTATAGCTTTTTCTACTTCTGAATAAGTAGGCTTTCTTGTATTGTTATTTTTTATTATACTTTTTGCAACTTCATAAGATTTGTCTTGAAAACAAGTAAGCTCAAATAATATTTGTTTTAATTCTGATAATTCATATTCAGAAGATGCCCTTTTCATGCAACAAGAAAATTCATGTAAAAAAGTATTGTAATCATTTTTCTTATACTTCGTTCTTTTGGCTTTCTGGAACTTAGATACTGCTGTCGTATCATCAAACAAAACTTCAGACTCATTGTCAGATTCTTTACCATCCAAATCATAATGAATGGACATTCCTAACATTCTCAATCCATAATTATAAAAAATAAAGGAATAGGCGGAAGCTGAATCTTCAGATACCACATAAAATTCCATTCTTTTTGTCAAATCTCCTAAATCAGGTAATTGTTTTACTGCGACATTATCCAGTGAATGGTGATTAGAACAAGAAAATAAAAAGAATACAAATAAATATATATAATATTTCATAATGTCAATATTTCCAAATTATCGTTTCTACAGTTTTCATTTCTTTATGATATTCAGTAGCATATGCCGCTGATTTACCTTTATATACAACATCTACATGACCAGAAACATCAGCTAAATTATTTTGAAAGGTAATTCCGTTTTTCAATGTCCACCCTTTCTTGCAATAAAGTCCTTTTCCCCATATTTTATTGAAATATTTTTTCATGTCTGATGCCAGTGTTATATAATTCCTACCATTTATATCTTTACTTGTAACTCCCTTTATATAAGGAATCTTTAAACCGCTTTCATTCATTGCATAAGATAGTCTAGCAGCGCATGCATTTTCCCAATTATACTCCAAAGCCTTTTGTGCAATTTCTCCACCTAACATTTGATAAAACTCTTGGGGAGACATTGCTTCAATACTGGCAGTTTCTATTTCGTATATTTTTTTTAATTGTCTGTAAGTTGGTCCACCATGTTTCAGTTCATTAAACATCATCACATAAGCCGCCGTCATAGCACCACTTGCAAATTTTCCCCCACCGAGTTCTGATACAATCCCTCCGAGTGCGGCATTGACAGCAATACGTTCGGCAGCCGACAGTCTGTCGCACATTCCGCCGTTCAAAGCTGCGCCACCGGCGGCGGATGCCATACCTGTAAAGAATCCGTGCTCGAAGTGCCCTCCGCGTATTCCCTCCATAGCCCCTTCGGACACGGAGTGGGCGGCAATCTTCATGTACACGTTTCCAAGGTTCCCGATCTCGAAGTTTGCGAAACCTCTCACGCCTCCCCAGAAACCTCCTGTAAAGGTGTTCTTTGCCGTCTGCATAAGGTTGGCTCCGTTGATGATGGAATTGACCAAAGCTGAAAAGAACAAGAAACTTTTATGTGCCATATTCCTTTTATTATACTTCTATGTCTTTTAATGGAGTATTCTGATTTTGTTATTAGTCATTTAATACTTGAAATATGTGCAACAATGGGAACAATAACCAAAATATTAATATTAGGTTCATATAAATATTCTTGCAATATGTCTTTTCTTGTTTGTACGAGAGCCAATCCGTCACAGTTGAAACAGTTACATTTTATGCCGTATTTCCTTAGCATATTATTTAAATCATTCCTGAATGATGTTTTGTTTAAGGCTGAAATAATTTGTTCATCAGTGTACCACATATTATTTTTGTAAATCTTTTCTTTATATAAAAATGTAGTAAATTCTTTTGTTCTTTCCTGTAAATCAGATGTCTGAAAATAAATAGATTTAAGACATTTCAGATTATAATAGTCTTGTGCCTTGTTTAGGCAAAGATTTAATTGTCTTAAAAAAGATTTATAATCGCATAATGTATATTTGCGTTGTGACACAACCTTAGAATAACATGATGTATCTTTGGGGGTTGAATACATATTGTATCTTTTAAATGAAGTGTTCCGGTCAATATATAATGATATTTCATTTGCTTCCTTTGAAAAGATGAATGAATATGCTGAAATGTTGTTTTCATATTTGACAAATAATTCTATTGCATGATTACTGCCATAATCGTAAGATTCTTTTATAATAACCATCTCCTTATCATTTGGTTTAGTCCAACATACACATGAGATGACAAAAGAAATTGTAATGAATATTAATATTTTTTTCATTTTCTAAATCCTCCATATTTCCATATTAATGTATGTGCACCTTCATTATAATAGTATACAGCTCCATGTTCTCCGCCGGCTGCTTTTCCGTTATATACGACATCAACATGCCCAGATGCATTTGTAAAGCCTGTTTGCCCTGTTATTCCATTATTTAATCTTATGTTTTTATTATTGCATACAATTCCGTTACCCCAAATTTTATTAAAATATTTTATCATATCAGATGCTAAAGTAAAATAATTTTTGCCAAATTTATCTTTTAGGGTAATCCCCTTTATGCAAGGAATTTTTAATCCACTTTTGTTCATAGCATAACTTAATCTAGCAGCACATGCATTTTCCCAATTTCCGTTTTTTGCTTTTTGAGCGATTTCACCACCTAATGATTGGTAAAATTCTTTAGGAGACAAATCTCTTCTGCTTTCAATCTCTGCATTGTATATTTTTTCTATTTGTCTGTAAGTAGGTCCAACATGTTTCAACTCATTAAACATCATCACATAAGCCGCCGTCATAGCACCACTTGCAAATTTTCCCCCACCGAGTTCTGATACAATCCCTCCGAGTGCGGCATTGACAGCAATACGTTCGGCAGCCGACAGTCTGTCGCATATCCCGCCATTCAATAAGCTGCCGCCTGCTGCAGATGCCATACCTGTAAAGAAACCGTGCTCGAAGTGACCACCGCGTATTCCCTCCATAGCTCCTTCCGATACGGAGTGGGCGGCAATCTTCATGTACACGTTTTCAAGGTTCCCGATCTCGAAGTTTGCGAAACCGCTCACGCCTCCCCAGAAACCTCCTGTAAAGGTGTTCTTTGCCGTCTGCATAAGGTTGGCTCCGTTGATGATGGAATTGACCAAAGCTGAGGATGCTCCGCCAGCCATGCCGCCAATGACAGTGCCGTAGACACCAGACGCAAGACCGCCAGTTTCAAGCCCTACAGCTATTCCTACTATAGCGGAGAAGGTGTCGCCTATCCAACTGTAGCCTGTCGGGTCAGTAAGCGACAGAGGATTGTTTATACAATAGGCATAGCGGTTGAGACTCTGCGTGTATTCCGGCATCTGCACTATCGGGTCTGGCGACATGAATCTGCCGACGAGAGGGTCGTACATCCTTCCCTCCATGTTGACAAGGCTGAACATGTCGATATGGTCGTGACCGGTAAATCCTGTATTGTATTCTGAAATGCTATCGTTCGAGAGAGTGTAGTAGTCCAATGTGTTCGGATCACGCCGTCTTCCCCAAGCGTCGTAGCTTAGCTCTTCTGTCAGGTTGCCGCTCCCGTCGCTATACGCAATTACAGAGCCGAGGTTGTCGTGATGCAGGTATGTGTCGTGTACTTCACCGTTGCCGGCAATCTCGTGGATAGCAACAGCCTTGCCGCCGGCAAATATATAGTTCAGGCTTTTGGTACTGTTTCCTGCCGTCTCTTCGGTGAAAAAGTCATTGACATAGATTCTTGTCTTTGCGTTCTTGTAATGATATTCAAAGTTCTGACCGCAGCCGCCCATGAAAGTGCCGGTAAATTCCACCTTCTTTTCTTTGTCCACTCCGTAGTCTATGGACAGAGTATTGTATCTGAGCGGATTTTCTGAAATGTTCTGCCTTAAACTGGATATTTTGTTGAACGAGGTATATTTTATATCGTCAAATACAGGTAGAGTGTATTTCTCTCCCTTGACACTGCTTATCCTATTGGTGCCGTCGGTATAATAGACAGAGCCGAGACCAGTTTTGTAAGTAATGTTGCCGGCTCCGTCATATCTAATATCTGTTACGTGTCCTCTGTTGTCGCTTGCAGCTGTAAGACGGTCAAGAGAATCATAGCTGAATGTTTCGGTCAGGTTGCGGATATTGTCAGACCTGCCGTTTAGGTTCCCATTAGAGTCGTACGAGAAAGACCTGGCAAGGATTCCGGGAACCTGTATGCTGACAGTTCTTCCTGCCGTGTCGTATGCCATGTCTATACCCATTCCGTTGCCCAAGGATTCTGACAGCGGCTGTCCTGCAGCGTTGCTGCTGACTGCCTTCCAGTAATTCTTGGTATTGTCGGCTGACGATACCGACTCGAGATAACCTGTTGGCGCATAGTTGTTACGCACCTTGAAACCGGAAGGATATTCCAGTGTTGACAGGCGACTGAAGTTGTCATAGGTTCTTCGTGTTGTATAAGTGTTGCCGAATATACTTTCGTTTTCAGTTACGACTCTTCCGTAAGAATCATAACTTAACTCCCTGGCAATGCCGTTGGAACATGCAGCACCAGACAACGCCCCTTTCCATTCTGCATCATAAGTATAGGAGTATGTGAAATCCTTACGTTTCTCGTCTGTAATACGACCGATCAAATCATATACGTATTCGGCAGTACCTTTGCTGTCGGTCTGGCTTGCTAATTCTCCGTATGGAGTGTAGGTGTATTCAATGGTGCCCAAATCTGGGTCAGAGAGCTTTGTCCTGTTGCCGAACTTGTCATATTCAATAGTTGTCGTTGTCCGCGGTCCCGTAATCTGAATGCATTTATCGCTTGCATCATATTTATAAGTTACCGTGTTGCCCGTGGCATCTGTACTCACGGCAAGGTTACCGTCCATATCGTAAGTTTTTGAAGAAGTGTTGCCGTTAGCGTCAGTCACGCTGGTTGTCAATCCGTTGTAACTCATGGTTGCCGTGGCTCCGTCCGGTTTTTTCTCCTTTATAGTCCTTCCTGCATTGTCGTATTCGTACTCCGTCCATAGCGGGACATCGCCTGCGAAATATGGTTCAGACTTTGATATGATTTGACCTTTACGGTTGTATACTGCATCTGCGTAGACTGTTTTTCCTTCTATGTTTTCCGTCACCTTACGGACAGTTCTGCCGAGACTGTCGAAAAACTCCATGGCGAACGGACTGCCCGCCTTGTCCGTCCTCGTGAAGTATACGGCATTTTGCGGAGCATGCGCATTGCCGTTGCTCCAGTCTGACGTTATTGACGTATTTGAAAGAGGAGAATTTATTGCCGTTACATTTCCGAATGAGTCGTGCTCGTATGACGTGGCGAGTCCGTTGGCATCAACTGTTTTTTTCTCCACTCCGAGGGCTTCGTCGGTTTCTGATGACGATAAAAACGACAGGGCGTTTCTCCTTTTTGTAATGAATCTTCCGTTTCTGTCGTATTCCGATTCCGAACCGCGTGGCTCGTAACTACGGTCGTTTGGTATTGTCACGTCTGATGTGATATTTCCGAACACGTCATAAGCATATTGTTTTCTGTAGCCATGTAAATCTTCTGGTTCAAATGCCTCTTCTATGAGCAATCCACTGTCAGAATCGTACTTGAATTCAGAAGTCAAGGTCTGGCTCTCACCGTTTTCGGATTTCGTCACCGCTGCTTTTGTCAGTCGTTCCAAAATCCATCTGTCTTCATTGTTGTAGTAGACATTTTCCGTGGCAACAGATTTTCTGCCGCTTATAACAGTCGACTTTGTCGTGTTGCCGAAGTTGTCCTGTTCAAAGATTGAAAGCTTGTGAGATACAAGTTGCCCGGAATTATATTCGTATGACTTTTCCTCTACGCATTGAGGATAGTACGTGTATGCCACTTCCGACTTTCCGTCATTGTACTGATAGCTTATGGCATTCTTGTAGAAGGCATCGTTGAGGATTTTACCGTCAAGCATCGTCTTTGAATACTTCAATACCGGTGTTGCTGTCTCTTTCAGTATCTCGTAGCCTTTTGTCGTGATGATGCCGGTGTTGTAGTCATTTGCTGACATTTCTTCAAAGCAAAGTATTCCTCTGCCTCGTTTGTGGGTAATCAAATTGCTATATCTGTAACCTGTCGTGGACATGCCTCCTATGCCGTCTGAGACGGACATTTCTTTTACCACGGGCCATGGACATATTGCCGAAACAAACGGATAAGACTTGAGCGTACCGCGCCTGAACACCTGTCCATCTGTCAGTTTCGCATACTTAATATTTGTGTGGTTTCCCAGTCCGTCAGTTACGGAAGTCAACGCATTGTCACCGGTATTTGTCGAGACATGCAGGCTTATTGGAACAGATGAACCCTTGCTGTTTGGATAACAAATGAAGTCTGCTTTGCCGTCGCCGTTGAAATCTGCTATACGGAAGTTGGCTTTGTCTGTTCCAACTGTGTTGCTTCCTGTATAATGCGAAAAGTTTTTCCCAGTCCGGTCATTTATATATATATTTACTGGGCATGTCTGATTCTTGTTGGTCTTTTCCCCTACTACATAAAGGTCATCAAAACCGTCACCGTTAATGTCTGCAACAAAAATCTGCTTGTTCTTAGGATTGAAAAGGCTCGTAATGGCTTCGGAGACGAAAGACTTTTCATTTTCTCCAGTTATACCTGTTGAAAAATTCATTTCCCATCCGGTATCAGGCTTGCTGGTCGTTCCCATAGTTATCACATCGGTCTTTCCGTCAGCGTTGAAATCTCCCATACAGTAATAACTTGTTCCGAAATCAAAACCGTTTGATTTTACAAGTTTTCCATTGTGGTCTATTGTATAAAGGTTGCCGGTATTGTTGTCATGCATGTTTAGAATCTCTACTGTCCCGTCACCGTCAAAATCTACAAGGCATGGTCTGTCCCATATATCTTCTTGGGAAATGAACTCTATTTCGCTTTGTCTGACCAATGGGGTTATGCCGTTCTCCGAAGACTCGGAAACAAGCATGCAGTAATCGCTCGATGCGTATCCTCCGCGGACAATCAGGTCAGCAGCCCCGTCGCAGTTTATGTCCGTGGCGTAAATTGAATGTTTCGATTCCAGTGCAGGCACTATGCCTTTTTCGTATTTTAGGCTGTAGTTTCCGGCATCGTCAACATCCGACAGATAAAGGTCTATCATATAGAATGGGTGACTGCCCCTTTCCACAACAATGTCGTCATATCCGTCGCCGTTAAAGTCGCCGCTTACGACCGAAGTTATGTATCTTCGTTTATGCTCTTCTTCTGGTGTGAGAAAATTGCCTTCATAAGCTTTTGTAAAAGACTTTCCGTCGCTAAGCAGGATTTGGAAATCAAGCCTGTCGCTGTAGTCTGGGCGTACAAGCATGTCAGTTTTGCCGTCGCCGTTGAAATCGCCGGTAACTGCTGTTGCCAATGTCGCATTGGTGTATGTCGTTGCGCCAAGGTTTGTTGTACCGTTCCACTCATTGTTGTTCCATGAAAACGATGTCGGCCTTTTCCTGTCATTGGCTGTTGACTCTTTTATGCTTCTGACCAGATGTTCATTGTTGGCAATGGTATAGTCTATATCGTACCTTCTTACAAGCTGTTCGCCGTATTTACAGTCTATCCTGTTTATTACATGCGATTTCTTTACCTTCTGTCCGCTTATGAAAGCGCAAGGAGAGCAGCAGGTCTTGTACGTGATGAGTATTGATGCATAGGGGGAAAGTCCGGCCTTGTCGTTTGCGGTATATGTTATCCTTTCCGGGAGAAACTCGTTGTTCTCACAGTCCGAATTGTAGGATATCCTGTAATAGTTGCCTTTCGTGTCTGTCACTTTGGTCTCAAGCCAAAACAGATTGTTGCTATTCCTCCCGCTAAGGTTCTTTGCATTTATATATTCTCTCGTCAGTCCGTCTTTTGTGTAGACCGTGAATTTTGAAGGATTGGCTTTGTTGCCTTCCGCTATGATTTTGGAAAAGCTGTTGTTTTCGGTCCGGTATTCACGATACTCTGCAGTTTCATTTACAATGGTCAGTCTCGCTCCATCAAGCATAAAGCGGTCACTTTCGTCAAAGTGTATGATGTCAGCCTTGCCGTCGCGGTAAAGGTTGCGCGGTACACGGCTTATAAGAGATATGCCCGACAGATCAAAGCTACGGCCAAACAGGCCGTCTCCTTTTGAACTGTCGTATACAATGGACAGTTGCGGAGACATGCCTCCTGTACCTGAAGCTACGGATATAGGCATCTCGTAATGAAATTGGCCGTTAGGAGTTACTTCATAACTGTCTGCCGTCTTGCCTACCGTATCTTTTTCCGACAGGTTGGAAGTTACCAGTATGAACAGCAGTATATACAGATTTTTTACCTTCATACACAAATTCAGTTTTTTATGACTTTTTTTGTAGCTTCGCTACAGGCTACTTTAATATTAAATATATATACTCCAGACGGGCAGTCATTCATGTCAACAGTATATGTACGTTTGTTGAACTCTGCAGATTTTACCACGATCGGAGACAAATCGCTCACTTGCAATGTTGCAGTTGTTCCATAGTCCTTTTTAAGGTCAATGGTAAATTTGTTGTCTTTGCCGATGATAGAAATATCGCCGGATATGTCAATCCGGTTGTTCCCGTCATTTGGCTTCAAAGATGGTATAGTAATGCCTTTACGACTTGTTATGTTACCATTTAAGTCGTATGAGAACGTTGTCGTCTTGTTTATGGCGATTGTTTGGGCGTTTATTTGCATTGTCCCAAATTGCACTATCAGTATGAGAGATGTTAATTTCATATTATAGATTATGTCTTAATCCGTTGGCGGAATTAATTTAAGTTGATAAATATGAGTAAAAGGTTGTACATATCGCTGATTATACCAACTTAGTGGTGCTCAAACATTAAGTTCAAACCATCGTACGTACAACATTTATACAAAATTCATCAAAATACTTGAGATATGCAAGCAATTCTCTGAAAATCTCGCCAATGAATCGGGGTATGTTCCATGTATATAGTCGAGGAATCGGGTAGCGCTACATGCCGTAGTACTGTTCCAGAGTCTTCTGACTTGGAAGTGTGCAAAGACATGCAACACATTGATTTGTCACACCTCTACAATTCTTCAATAAATGGGCACGGTGCTTGCCCAACTGGGGCACGATGCTTGCCCATGTGGGGCACGGTGCTTGCCCCAAGTGGGCACAACCAGTATCCAAAATGTGCCCAAAGCGTTTCAAAGACGAAACACCAGAAAAGGGGATGAAAAACGACCAATTCCCCAATGACACTTCGATGATACTTTAATGATACTTTTCTGTAAAGAATCCCGAAAAGTATCATTAAGCCAACTCGTTGGTACAATGGACTTTATATATATGGAGAAGCCGGAAAATGATACTATGACACTTCTCTATAGAAAAAATGAGAGTATGCCAAGAACATGACACACCCTCAATAACACTTGTTTAGTGACGGTAAAATAATAACTTGGTACGATTTGAGTAAGTAATGTCAACGACACACCTTGTTGTAGACATCCAACACTTTCTGCGCCACGTTGTTTCCCTCGAAGCGTTTCACGTATTGCTGACTTCTCTCTATGCGCTGCTCTCTGCCCGGCGCTCCACACAACACCTGCTTCACGGCTTCTGCCATTCCGCACACATCGTCGGGGTTGACGTATATGGAGTCGTTGCCGCCGGCTTCTTCAAGACAGCTGCCAGTGCATGCCACAACAGGGAGTCCGCTCTGTATAGCCTCGATGACGGGGAGTCCGAATCCCTCATAGCGCGAGGGGTAAACACATGCCTCTGCCATCTGGTATATTGACGGGAGGTCTTCGTGTGGCACGCCGTGGAGCATCTTCACACGGTGCTGCAGGTTGTTTGCCTCTACATACTCTTTCACCTTGTCGGCATACGGTGTGGGGCGTCCCACGATGACGATGCTGACCTCTTCGGGCAGCATGTGCAGGGCTCTCACGGCAAGCAGCACATTCTTGCGCTCCTCGATGGTTCCCACATTCACGATGTATCTCTCTGGCAGCATATATTTGGTGTGGACCTGCTGGAGCTTCTTTTCGCTCTCTCTGGTCTTGAATTCTGTGCTGCAGCTCTGGTATATGACGTCTATTTTCGACGGGTCAATGCCACCGAAGCGCATGATGTCTCTCTTGGTACACTCGCTGATGGCTATGATGCGGTCTGCCTCGCGACAGGTCTTGTGGAATTTCCATGCGTATATCTTGGTGTCTATCCAGTTGTAGTATTCTGGATGACACATGAATATGAGGTCGTGGATGGTGACGACGGTCTTGATGCCGGCCTTTTTGATGCCGAGAGGCAGTTCGCCGGTCAGTCCATGATAGAGGTGCACACCGTCTTTCTTCAGGTCTTCCACTATTCCCTTCATTCTCCACAAGTCTCTCGACAGCTTTGTGTAGCAGCCATGCGGATAAACGAATCTGAGGTTTGAAGATTCTTTCACCTGTCCCCGCAAATCATCGCGTCCCATGTCGGGAGCGTAGAGTCTGAGCTGCGTTCCTTCCGGCACTATACGTTGCAAATCCCCCACAAGGGTCCTGGAATAGTTTCCGAGTCCCGAGGCGTTCCTCACTATGCGCTTTGCGTCAAATCCTATTATCATAATTCTACGTCTTTTCTTTTTATGACATGCCCGTTCTCCATGACATAATATTTGTCGAAATGCTCATGGTTTCTCTTCCATCTGTCGTGGGTCCAGAGATATAGTCTGGGATCCCTCTTTATGGTGTCCTCAAGCATCTTGAAGAAGCGTGTCGTTATCTCGTTCTCCTGCATCTCGGCAGGTTTGTCGGTAATCAGTCTGAAGGTGCAGATGTATTTGCCGCGTTCCGGTCTCTGCATGTCAACATAGAACACGGCGTCGTTCATCTTCTTCATTATCTTCTCGCCGCCGGTTAATACTGGTGTGTCGTGGTTGAGGAACGGCAGCCAGCAGTGTATGTTCAGGTATTTCGGCGACTGGTCTGAGATGTATCCGAAGAGCCACATGCGTTTCTCGCGTTTGTATCTCACGAGGTATCTTAGTATTTCCTGTTTCGGTATGCATACTCCACCCTTGCTCTGGCGTATATCCTTGAAGAGCATGTCGAATATTTTGCTCCTGAGCGGATGATATATAAGTCCGCACACCGCCTCTTTGTGACGTTTGAAGGCGAGTCCCGTGGCAGAGAGCAGTTCCCAGTTGCAGTAGTGGCCGAGGATGGCGGCGCATGTCTGCCCCTTGTCGTAATATTCTTCTATCTGCTCCGCATTTCTGAATTCTATGTGCTTGAGCAGTGTCTCGTCGCTGACGGTGAGCAGCTTCAGTGTTTCCACGAAATAGTCGCAGAGCCAATGATAGAATCCATGCTCTATTTCTTTCAGTTCCTGAGGTGTTTTCTCGGGGAATGAACTGCTGAGGTTTTTCCTCACCACCTTCTTCCTGTAACCCACGATATGATACATGATGATATAGAAGAAGTCGGAGATGCCATACAATATTCTGTAGGGCAGTAGCGACAACACGTAGAAGATGGGGTAGACTATTTTGTATGCCATATATGAATGAATATTTTGTTACGACTGCATATCGTGCAGCTTCTTGTAATATCCGTCCTTGCTGATGAGTTCGTCGTGGGTGCCCCGCTCCACTATCTGTCCCTCGTGGAGCACGCATATCTCGTCGGCATTCTTGATGGTGGAGAGCCGGTGGGCTATCGCCACGGTGGTGCGCGTCTTCATCAGTCGTTCCAGAGCGTCCTGCACGAGTCTCTCGCTCTCTGTGTCGAGAGCCGATGTTGCCTCGTCGAGGATTAGTATCGGCGGATTCTTGAGTATGGCTCGCGCTATGCTCACGCGCTGTCGCTGTCCGCCGGAGAGGCGGCCGCCGCGGTCACCGATATTGGTGTCGTAGCCGTTTTCAGAAGCTTTGATGAATTCGTCGGCATTGGCTATGCGGGCAGCCTCTTCCACCTGCTGCTGCGTGGCGTTGTCAACACCGAAGGAGATGTTGTTGAAGAAGGTGTCGTTGAAGAGTATCGCCTCCTGGTTCACGTTGCCGATGAGCTGTCTGAGGTCGTGGATATCGAGGTCTTTCACGTTGATGCCGTCGATGAGCACCTCACCCTCCTGCACGTCGTAGTATCTCGGAATGAGGTCTACCATGGTTGACTTTCCTCCTCCGCTCTGTCCCACAAGGGCTATCGTCTTTCCTTTCTCTATCGTGAGGTTGATGTCTCTGAGCACCCACTGCTCGCCGTATCTGAACGACACATGGCGGAATTCTATGGTGTGGTCGAAGCTGGAGATGTGTTGAGGGTTCTCCTTCTCCTTGATGTCGCTTTCGGCAAGCAGGATCTTGTCTACACGCTCCATTGAAGCCAGTCCCTTTGGGATGTTGTAGCCAGCCTTGGAGAAGTCTTTCAGAGGGTTTATGATGCTGTAGAGGATTACGAGATAATAGATGAACGTGGGACCGGAGAGCACCTGCTGGTTGAGCACGAGGATGCCGCCGAACCACAACACGATGATTATCATCACCGTGCCGAGGAACTCGCTCATGGGGTGTGCCATCTGCTGACGGGTGTTCACCTTGAGAATCTGGTTTCTGTAGCTGGAGTTGGTGTTGTCGAAGCGCCTGTTCATCTTCTCCTCAGCACAGAATGCCTTGATGATACGCAGTCCGCCGAGAGTCTCCTCCACCTGACTCATGGTGTCGCTCCAGAGGGCCTGCGCCTCCTTTGACTTGCGTTTCAGCTTGCGGCCCACCTTGCCCATTATCCATCCCATGACGGGAACGAAGAGTATGGTGAAGAGAGTGAGTTGCCAACTGATGCAGAGCAGCGTGGCGAAATATGCTATTATGAGGATGGGGTTCTTGAAGAGCATGTCGAGCGAACTCATTATGGAGTTTTCTATCTCCTGCACGTCGCCGCTCATCCTGGCTATGATGTCTCCCTTGCGCTCCTCTGAGAAGAAGCCGATAGGCAGGGATGTTATCTTGCGGTAGAGCTGGTTGCGGATGTCTCTCACTATTCCGGTCCTGATCGGTATCACGGTGGCCGACGACAGGAAATAGGCTCCCGTCTTGAGGAATGTCATGGTGGCGAGGAAGAGTCCGAGCACGAGCAATGTGGTAGTAGGACCGATGTCGGCAATCAGCGCGTTGACATAATAGTCCATGTTGTTTGCCGCAACTTCCTTCATGTTGTCCCAGTTCCATGCCATGAGGTGTGGCGCTGCGGCAGCCTTCTCTGTCTTGAAGATAATCTGCAGGATAGGGATTATGGCTGCAAACGAGAAGATGTTGAGCACAGCCGACAGAATGTTGAACGACACCGTCATGACGAGGTATCTCTTGTATGGCGGCACGAAGCGCCTGAGTATCTGGAAAAATTCTTTCATATAAGAAACAACCCCTTGCCAGCTCGCGGTATCAGCCACTTCCGACTTGTCTCTCCCTCATGACGGAGAGACGCCGACATGCCTGGCGGACGGAACAGCAGGGGATATTTATGTTTGTTATTTATTGATTATCTGATTATGCTTTTGTCTGTCACTATATTTTGTCTGTCACTATATTTTGTCTGTCACTATATAGGAAGGCGGATTATGCCCCGCCTCACTCTGCTGCTGAAGGAGATGGCACGAGAGTGCCGAAGAGCGTGGCGCTGGTGCTGCCCGTTATCTTCACTCTCACCGTCTCGCCCACGTGGTGGTTGCCTTTGTCGAACACCACCGCCTTGTTCTGCTCCGTCCTGCCCATGAGCTGCTGGCGGGAACGCTTGCTGTAGCCCTCAACGAGAACGTCGAACTCCTTGCCCTCGTCTTTTCTGTTCTGCTCGGCGCTTACTTCGGTCTGCAGCTTTATCAGTTCATTGAGTCGCTGTATCTTCACCTCCTCCGACACGTTGTCGGGCAGATGTTTTGAGGCATAGGTGCCCGGGCGCTCCGAGTATTTGAACATGAAGGCAGAGTCGAAGCCCACCTCCCTGACGAACGACAGGGTCTGCTGGTGGTCTTCTTCCGTCTCGTCGTGGTATCCCACGAAGATGTCGGTGGTTATTCCGCAGCCGGGGATAATGCGGCGTATGGCATCTATGGTGTCGAGATACTGCTGACGGGTGTATTTTCTGTTCATCAGCTTCAGTATCTTGTCGCTTCCGCTCTGTGCAGGGAAGTGGATATGGTTGCAGATATTCGGTTCTTCGGCTATGACGTGCAGGATGTCCTCCTTCATGTCTTCGGGATTGGAAGTGGTGAATCTCACTCTCATGTCGGGCACTGCCTGAGCCACCATTCTGAGGAGTTCGGCAAAAGACACCTTGCCTTCTTCTTTCTTTCCCGACGGTGAGAGACCGTAGCTGTTCACGTTCTGTCCGAGCAGCGTAACCTCCTTGAAACCGCGGTCGTGCAGGTCTTTTACCTCTCTGAGGATGCTCTCCGGATCACGGCTGCGCTCCCTGCCTCTGGTGTATGGCACGATGCAGTAGTGGCAGAAGTTGTTGCAGCCACGCATGATGCTCACGAAGCCGCTCACCTTCTGTCCGCCGATACGCATCGGCACGATGTCGCGGTAGGTCTCGGTGGTGGAGAGTTCGATGTTGATGGCGTTGCCGCCGTTCTCACACTGGGCTATAAGGTCGGGCAGAGTGAGATAGCTGTCGGGACCGCACACGAGATTGGCGTGATGGTTGTCTATCAGGTCGTCTTTCACTCTCTCCGCCATGCAGCCCAGCACGCCGAGGATGACCTTGCGGCCCTTCTTCTGCTCTGCATGGAGGGTTTCGAGACGGTTGTATATCTTGTTCTCAGCATTCTCCCTGATGCTGCATGTATTCAGAAAAATAGCGTCTGCGTCGTCTTCCTTTTCGCAAAGTTCATAACCCGCCATCTGCATCACAGAAGCTACAACTTCGCTGTCTGCCACGTTCATCTGGCAGCCATAAGTCTCTATGAAGAGTTTTTTCATTATTTCCTTTATTCGTTTAAAATTGCATACTTTGGGTGCGAAATTAATAAATTTAAATTGTATTTGCAAACTTCACAACGTATTTCAACTTTTCGTTACATTTCTCACTCAAATCGTACCAAGTTATTATTTTACCGTCACTAAATAGATTATTATCAGTTTTTTCCTTACATTTGCAGCTGAAAAGAAATGACAAGAATGCAAAAAGACAAGATACTCATCACTGGCGCCACAGGTTTCATCGGCAGCTTCATCGTTGAAGAGGCTCTCCGCAGAGGAATGGAAGTGTGGGCTGCCGTAAGGGCTACAAGCTCACGGAAATATCTGCCGCAAGAGGGGATAAACTTCATAGAACTGGATTTCAACGACGAGCATAAGCTCAAGGAGCAGCTGCGCCAACACAGCTTCGACTATGTGGTGCATGCCGCCGGCGTGACGAAATGTCTGAACAAGGCTGACTTCTTCAAGACGAACAGCAAGGGAACGAGGCATCTGGTGAATGCCATCCTCGATCTCGCCATACCTGTGAAGCGCTTCGTGTTCATAAGCAGCTTGAGCATCCTCGGACCGATACGGGAGGAGGAGCCGCATACCGACATCACCGACTCCGACACGCCACAGCCCAACACAGCATACGGCAAGAGCAAACTGGAGGCGGAGGACTATCTGCGGTCGGTGGCAGACAGACTGCCGTTCATCATACTGCGACCGACGGGAGTGTATGGTCCGCGGGAAAAGGATTATTTCATGATGGCGGAGAGCATAAAGAAGCATGTGGACTTCGCCGTGGGATACAAGCGGCAGGACATCACGTTCATCTTCGTCAGCGACGTGGTGCAGGCGGTGTTCCTGGCTCTCACCAACGGAAAGACGGGCAGCAGCTACATTCTGAGCGACGGTGAGGTGTATTCGTCACGCACGTTCAGCGACCTGATACAGAAGGAACTGGGAGTGAAGCACGTGCTGCGTATCGTGGCGCCACTGTGGTTCCTGAAAACCGTGTCTACGGTTGCCGAGGCTATGGCGCACCTGACGGGAAAGATTTCTGCCCTTAACCGCGACAAATACAATATCATGAAGCAGCGCAACTGGCAATGCGACATATCTCCGGCAAGAAAGGAACTGGGCTTCGAACCGAAATGCCAGCTGCCGGAGGGTGTGAGAATCAGCATGAAATGGTATAAGGACAACGGATGGATGTAAGCATCATACGGATGTAAGCACCAGACGGATGTCTACACAACGGATGTATGCAATACAAAAGTTGGATGCTGGCAAAGAAACGGATGGAATGATTTGAACGATCGGAACGATTTAAACAACCTGAAAAGGAAAAGACAACGATTATGAAAGATTTATTCAAGATAGAGAAGAAGCCCAAGAAGGGTCTCTTCTGGCTGGAGTGGGTGATGACTGGATATCTCGTGCTGACATTGCTCATGGTGTTCTTCACATACACCAAGGTGGCAAACCCTGAGGCAATGATATGGGGCAGAGTGAGAATCATGGTGGTGACGCTGGCTCTGTGGGGAGTTTACAGGATGGTGCCATGCCGATTCACGAGGTTCTGCCGCATCACGGTGCAGATGGCGCTGCTCAGCTGGTGGTATCCAGATACCTACGAACTGAACCGCATGCTGCCGAATCTCGACCACGTATTCGCCCAGGCGGAACAGTCGCTGTTCGGATGCCAGCCGGCACTGATATTCCATGAGGCAATGCCATGGAGCGTGGTCAGCGAACTGCTCGACATGGGTTATGCGGCATATTATCCGATGATAGCTCTGGCGGCGATATACTATTTTATATGGAGATACAAGGAGTATGAGCGCTGCGCATTCGTTATAATGGCTTCTTTCTTCGCATACTACGTGATATTCGTGTTCGTGCCGGTGACAGGACCTACGTTCTATTTCAAGGCTGTCGGCATAGACCAGATAACGGCTGGCGTGTTCCCCAACCTTGGCGACTACTTCAACACCCACACCGAATGTCTGCCGAGTCCGGGATATACCGACGGCATCTTCTACCAGCTCGTTGAAGACGCCAAGGCAGCCGGAGAGAGACCTACGGCGGCTTTCCCAAGTTCGCATGTGGGAATAAGCACCGTGATAATGCTGCTGATATGGCACACCCGCAACAGGAAGCTGCTCTATATTATGGCTCCCTTCTATGTGTTGCTCTGCTTCGCCACGGTATATATTCAGGCCCACTATGCCATCGACGCCATCGCCGGACTCATCACCGGCACGATGTTCTACTTCATCTTCATGTGGATGTCGAAGGGGATGAAAAATTGAAAGGAATAGAGAGAATAATAAAAGAATAAAAAAACAACAGACGAGTTGATGATGCACAATCGGACAACTCGTCTGTTTTATTAAACCCAAACCGGTCATTAGGGTGTTGGCGTCGATAATTCGTCTGCCGACATTCCTAATGACCGATTTTATTGTGGTAATGCCCCGTCTACTATCCTGCCGCTACACGCCGTCAGCCCAACAGACGGCGTGAGAAATATCTCACAGGATACCACACCGCCAGGAAACCGACAGCTATCACCGTGGCAAACACCACGAGCACGTCTTCCGGATGCACGCTTACGGGATAGGCATCCACTACGAATGTGCCGCTCGACTGTCCCAGCGCCACGATACCGAACTGCTGCTGAAGCCAGCAGAGAAGCAGTCCGATGAGTATTCCTGCCAATGCTCCGAAGAAGGATATCAGTCTGCCCTCAAAGAGGAATATACGGGAAATCTGACGGTCGGTAGCACCGAGATTTCTGAGCGTCACCACATCGTCCTTCTTGTCAATTATCAGCATGGATATCGAACCGATGATATTGAAGCTCGCCACGATGAGGATAAACGTGAGGAAGATATATGCAATGAATTTCTCCACCTTCATTATCCGGAACGTGTCTGCCTGCTGCTCATAGCGGTCGAGCACACGGTAGCGGTCACCTACGATATTCTGCATCTTCTCCTTCACGGCATTGAGGTCGCTGCCGTTCTTCAGGCGAATCTGCAGCGACGACAGCATTCCCTGCTGTTCAAACAGTGTGCGCGCCATGGTGATTGGCACTATCACGTGGTCGCGGTCGTATTTTCCCTGTTTCACCATGAACACCACTCCCGGTGAAATCAGCGAGTCCACTACGAATCCGTCGGATGGATTGGCGAGGTCGAGCTGTCCTGTCTTCCGCGGAGCGTATATCATCAGGTTGCCGTCCCAGTTGGCGTTCATGCCGAGAGTTTCGGCGAGGCGGATGCCCACCACGGCGAAGTTCAGGTTTGCAGCCTGGAGCAGAAACGTGCCGTCGCCATACAGTATGTCGTCGATGCGCGACATACGTTCGAAGTTGTCGTCAACGCCCATCACCCACACCATGGTCTGCTTGCCCTTGTATATGGCGAGCGCCTGGTCCTTCACACACTCCGACGCCACGTCAACCTCCGGCAGCTTTCTCACCTTCTGCAGCAGCGGGTCGTCGGCAGGTGCCGTCTTTCCCTCTGCAGGCACGAGTTCTATCTGCGGGTCGAAGGATGTGAAGAACGATGCCACGAGGTCGTGGAAACCGTTGAACACACTGAGTGTCACCACGAGAGCCATCGTGGCCACTGCCACACCAACGGCACTGATGCAGCTGATGATGTTTATGGCGTGTGTGCTCTTCTTTGAGAAGAGGTAACGGCGTGCTATGTAGAATGGAAAATTCATGACTCTCCTATTTCTTCAGAAGCTCGTCGATATGCTCAATATAGTCGAGTGAGTCGTCGATGAAGAAGCGCAGCTCCGGAATGATTCGCAGCTGGTTGCGCACCCGCTGACCGAGGTCGTAGCGCACCGTCTTCTCGTTCTTTCTGATGTTTTCTATTATCTCCTCTCCCTTGAACGACGGGAAGATGCTCAGATATGCCGTGCAGATGCTGAGGTCTGGGCTCACCCTGACCCTCGTCACCGACACCATCACTCCGTGCATGGCTCTTGTCTGACTCTGGAAAATAAGGCTCAGCTCCTTCTGCAGGAGTCTTGCTATACGATTTTGTCTTGTCTCTTGCATTTTGTAATCTTCTGTTTTTTTTATTTTTCAATTCTTTCTCTTGTGGTGCAGGCTATGCGGATGGCATATTTTTCCACAATCCCTGTACCTGTCGCCAGTCCACTCTCTGCAGGGACTTTTCATGGCGAGGCACCATATTGCCAACAAAGTTATCCACAATGCTGCCAATGGGCGAATAGTATGGAAACTTAAATACAAAAGTAATGATAATAGGGTAAACTCCCAAATTTATTAATTATTATTGTGTAAGTAAGCCCAAGTTTCGCAAGGATCGGGGGGGAAGACAGGCAAGAAGAGAATGGCAGAATCAGACTTTGGTTTTTAATCTAATACCACTGTTATCCACACTATTATCCACAACCGGCAATTATAACCGTAGCGGTACGGTAATATAGCTGCATGGGGAAGAATCACAATGTATAGTAAGAGGAAAACTCACCCCTATTCACCGTTGTCTGAATTCTGTAAACATAAACATGGATATAAATGCCTGTATCGGGCAACCGTTGGAAAGCAATTCTGCCCATCAGGGGAAAGCTGCTTGCCCATGTTGAGAAAGCAGCTTTCCCATATGGGGCAAGCACCGTGCCCCAAAAAGTACATATTTACCCTATCCATTACATATAATTTTATCCTTCCCACACAGTTGTGGAAAACCCTGTTGATAACCGTGTTGATAAGTTGTACTTTATCCACAGCAAAAAAAGAAATCAAAAATCCCTGTGGATATCCACAAGCTTATAAACAACTATTAGAAAACTTTTCCACGAAAAAGGAGCAGCAAAAGATATAAACTTATTATCTTTGCACCGAATGTGGAAATTGTGGATAAATGGGCTTTCATACTGAAATAGAGAAAGAAAGACACATAATAACCTGTTGATAAACCAAGATATTGTGTTGACAAGGAAATGACCAAGGAAATACGACAGAAGTTATGAACAAATCCACAGCATATCATACTACACATATTTGAATTTAAAAATTAAAAACAAAAAAGAAATATAATAATATGACTGTTGACAAGAAGTGGGTCGAGAAAGGTTATATCGACGAACCTGTGGCCGACGGCGTAGACCTGGCCAAAGAGATAAGAAACTTGTGCAAGGAGAAAAACGCTGTGATTCTCGCACACTACTATACCACCGGCGACATCCAGCAGGTGGCTGACTTCATCGGCGACTCGCTCGCACTGGCGAGAAAGGCTGCCGACACGAAGGCTGACATCATCGTGATGTGTGGAGTGCATTTCATGGCGGAGACCTGCAAGATTCTCTCACCGGAGAAGACGGTAATCTGTCCTGACCTCAATGCGGGATGTTCGCTCGCTGACTCATGCAAGGCTGAAGACCTGAAGAAATTCAAGGAGGAGCATCCTGGATATAAGGTGGTGAGCTATGTTAACACCACGGCGGCGGTGAAGGCGCTGACGGATGTGGTGGTGACGAGCGGAAACGCAAAGAAGATCGTTGACACCTTCCCGAAGGACGAGAAGCTGATCTTCGGTCCTGACTACAACCTCGGCTCGTATATCAACAGTGTGACGGGAAGAAACATGCTGCTGTGGAACGGCGGATGCCACGTGCATGAGCGCTTCTCGGCACAGGAGATAGTAAGACTGAAGAAGGAGCATCCGGGAGCTGAGGTGCTTGTGCATCCGGAGTGTAAAGGACCGGTGGTAGCGCTTGCCGACGTGGTGGGCTCTACTGCTGTTTTGCTGAAGCATGCCGTGGAGAGCGACACTAAGGAGTTTATCGTGGCTACGGAGTCCGGAATATTGTATGAGATGACGAACAAGTGTCCGGAGAAGACTTTCATACCTGTGCCGCCAGAGGTGAGCGAGGGTTCGCTGGGCTGCTCTTGCAACGAGTGTGACTATATGAAGATGAACACGCTGCGCAAGATTTACAACGCTCTGAAATGTGAGTGGCCTACAGTGGAAGTGGCTCCTGAAATCGCCCGCGACGCTGTGAAGCCTATCGAGAGAATGCTTGAGCTGAGTTAAGGAATTCTTTGGCAGACGAGTTGACGGATTGACAACTCGTTTGCTTTATATACACAGGCTTCTCCTCCCCCCTCTATTGGGGAGATGGGGAGAGACTTATCAGTTATACTAATAGATAATGAAAATATTGTTGATCGGCGAAGCCAGTTTTCTGCACAACACTCTGAAAAAAGGACTCCAGGAGCGCGGACATACCGTAGTGACCATGTCTGACGGCAACGGATGGCACGACGCTCCGAGAGACATCGACCTGAGGAGAGACAGGAAGTGGGGAAAACTGGGCGGACTGAAAGTGTTATGGCAGATTGCGAGACACCTGCCGCAACTCGTAGGCAACGATATTGTTCAGATACACAACTATCAGTTTGTTCCACTGAAATACGGGTGGAACAAACTGCTTTTCTTTTTCCTCAGACTTCTGAACAAGAAGACCGTGAAGGGCTGTTTCGGCGATGACCCTCAGATTTTCGCGCGCCAGAAAAAAGGAGTGCCGAGATATAGCGACACGTATTGGAACGGCAGACCGCAGAATATGGCAGAGAATGCGGAGCGTATCGACGAGGTGATGCTGCATGGGGCGTATGGCTGCTGGCGGTATACATCGGCAAAGGCCGACGCTCTCGTGGCTTGCCTGTATGAATATTGGTTGTGCTATAACGTGGATTCTTTTGTCCGTAAGCTTCATTATCTGCCGCTGCCTATGATTCTGCCACAGAACGGGACGGAAGGCGCCAGAAGGAAGGAAAACGGCGGTGTGGTGAAAATTCTCGTGGGTATACAGCCCAAGCGCGACTTCATGAAGGGTGCCATGCGTATGGCGGAATGGCTCGAAGCAATCAAGCTGCGCCATCCCGGCAGGATGGAGATAAGATATGTGGAGGGTGTGCCGCTCGAAGAATACAAGCGGATGCTTGCCGAGGCTGACGTGCTCGTTGACCAGCTCTACAGTTTCACTCCGTCGATGAATTCCTTGCAGGCAATGGCGCTCGGCACGGTGGTGATAGGTGGCGGAGAGGAGGAATATTATGATTTCATTGGCGAGAAAGAACTGCGTCCTATAATCAACGTGAGTCCGGAACTGTCGGATGCCGAGAACATGGCGATAATAGAAAAGGCTCTCTTTACCGACGGTATGATAGAAAGGCTCTCCCGCCAGAGCATGGCATTCGTGAAGAAATACCATGACTACAGAAAGGTGGCAGAGATGTATGAAGAGATGTACAGGTCATCTCTTCTCATTTAACCCCAAACGGTATGATTACCGGTCAGGGTTCAACAACTGTATCCATTTTCCAAATACATTTTCTTTATAATACGCGTGGCTTCCGGCTATGGCGTTGTCGCCGTATTGGCGTCTGAGGGCTTCGGAGTCCATCATCGTGGTGATACCCTTGATGAGCAACGAGTAGTGGCTTTGCTTCACAATGATGCCGTTGTAGCCGTTGCGCACGATGTCGGAGGCACCGAAGTCGAAATCGAACACCACGGATGGCAGTCCGCACGACTGTGCCTCTATCAGCGCCATTGGCTGTCCTTCGTATAGAGAGGGCATTATGTGCAGGCTGTATTGCGGATATACGTCCATGATGTTGTTCGACCGTCCGCAGAGTGTTATATGCTCCTGCATGCCGAGTCTCTCTATCTCAGCTTGCAGCACGGCGCGCAGCGAACCGTCACCATATATGTCGAGATGCCAGTCGGGATGCAGCCGGGCAATATCTTTCCAGTGGTCTATGAGCGGAAGAAATCCCTTCTGCTCTTCCAGTCTGCCCACGGCGATAGCCCGTTTCACGCTATAGTCCTCCACTCTCTTCGTAGGCTTCTTGATAAAGTTCGGAATCACCAGCGTGCGGCGTGCGTTGGAATATTCCATGGCATCGCCGTTGGTGAGGCATACCACGGTGTCGGCTTTGCGCTCCATAATGGAGAACATACGATGGTAGGGGGTGAACGGACGTGCCAGATGCGACTCGTATATCTTGCGTGCCTTGGTGTGGCAGAGTGGGAGTAGCAGTGCTCCGAGGGTGGTGGTGAAGAATATTATATCGGGCTGCAGGCTCTTTATAGTCTTGTTCAGTCGTCGGGCTGCCGTCATCAGCGTGTTAGTGCGGCTGATGAGCTTTATCAGCTTGCCGTGGTGCTTGTCGGCGAACGGCACACCGAGATGCACCATCTTGATGCTTTCGTCAAGATGGTATAGCTCTTTGCGCTTGTCGTCGTAAACCGACACCACGCTCACTTCATGTCCGTATTCTGTAGCCAGTGTGTTTGCCTTTTCTGTCACGATGCGTTCCACACCTCCGTTTTCAGAGAAATCTTCTACTATATATGTTATTTTCATGTTTGTTTCCTTACCTTTTCATCCTGCCGAACAGGCGGCAAGTGCGTTCCAGTCCTATGGTGTTCACGAACATCGCCTTCAGTGTGTCTTTCCATGTGGCATAGCCGAAGAGGGACACGTGCTGTTGTGCCAGTCTTATTTTTCCTGTCTTCTGGTATGAATAAAGCTGTGCTGTCAGCATATCCATATACACACGGTGCCAGCGGCGCTCCCTGGTGTTGATGTTCAGTTGGCTGACGAGATGCAGCTGGGCGTCGAGCAGCGACGACAGTCCGTTGCTCTTGTCGGTAGCCGCTATGCCGTTGTCGTTGTAGTGGTATAGGTATCTGCCTTTGTCTATGGTGGCTATTATCGGCTTCTGCTTTATCAGCAGCGCCATGAGTAGGATGTCTTCAAACTTCTTGCCTTTCTCGAATGCCACGTTATTGAAAAGGCTTCTCTTGTATATTTTGTTGCATGCCCAGCAGTGTTCCGTTCCCTTGTATGCCAGCCAGTCGAGGGCGTCTTTGAAGAGATGGTTGCCGGGATTGAAGAGGGTCTCGTCGCGTAGTCCCGGTCGCTGCAGCATGGGATATTCCAGTATGTCGAGAAACGGATGTTCCTGCAGCAATGCTATCAGCGGACTGTAAGTATTGGGAGCCAGTTCGTCGTCGCTGTCTACGAAGGTGATATAGTCACCCTCTGCCCTCTCGATGCCGAAGTTGCGGGCATCGGAGAGTCCGCCGTTCTCCTTCTTCCAGTATTTTATGTTCTTGTATGTAGCGGCATACTCCTCAGCGATGATTCCGCTACCGTCGGTCGAACCATCGTTGATGAGAAGTATCTCGATATCGTCGAATCCCTGTATTCTCACGCTGTCAACACATCGTCGCAGCATCTTTTCCACATTGTATATCGGGATGATTACGCTCAATGTCATGATTTGTGTGTTATTAGGTTCTTTATTGTTTTCCATCTGAAGAGAATCTGCCTTGCCGTCGAGAAGCGGCTTCCTTTGCCGTTGCACGATGCGGCGCTCTCGTGTCTGCGGAAATATATCAGTCGGTCGTTGATGAATGCCACGTCGAAGAAGAAAGCCGCCACGTTGCCTATCCAGATGTCGTGCATCGGTATGTCGGCAGGAAAGGGCAGCGCTTTCTGCATCACGTCGCGTCTGAAAGCCATGCAGCACCCCGTATATCCGTTGTGCCACAGCAGGTTATAGAGTCTGCCGGGTTTCATCTTTATCATCTTGTAGAAAGAGTCGTTGGTGGTGTTGAGGTCTTTGTCTGTCACTATGGCGTCGCTGACCACACAGTGGTGGCTGCGCAGGACTTCCATGCATACCGCCACCTTGTTTTCCATCCACACGTCGTCCTGGTCGGAGAGGAAGATATAGTCGCCTTTAGCATGGCGCAGGGCATTTTCGAAGTTCCGTGTCAGACTGTTGCTGAGGGTGTTTTTTCCACCTTCTTCCTTGTGACAATGCTTTCCATCTTCTTCCTTGTGATAATGTTTTCCACCTTCTCCTTTGCGGTTATCCACAATCCTTATCCTCTTGTCGCCGATGGAGCGCACTATTTCAGATGTATCGTCTGTCGATCCGTCGTCGGACACGACAATCTCGTCCGTCTCTGCCAGTTGTGGCAGGATGGACAGGAGTTGTTGGCGGATATATCTCGATCCGTTGTATGTCGCTATGCAGACGGTAATCATTATATAGTTATTGAAATTGTTTCATTGTCCTTGCCTACTTGAATACATCATACTTCTTGTCGATGTAAGGAGTGCTGATGTCGCCGGCATCGATGATGGAATGGAAGAGGAATGCCGTGTTGTATTTCTTCTTGGCGTTTCTCTCCAGGGCTGCGTATTTCTCTGGATAACGGCTCTTGTATTTGTCGGAGCACCATATCCAGCAGGCGGCGTTTCTCACCTCCTTGGTGTCGTTGGCATGTGTATATTGTCCGTCTTCGCCCAGATTTTCGCCATGGTCGGAGAGATATATCACTATGGCGTTGCGATGGCGCAGGCGTTCTCTCACCTGATGCCAGAAACTGTCGGAATATAATACGGTGTTGTCGTAGGAGTTTATGAACTGTTGCCGGCTGTTCTCCGTTATCACGCGACTCGTCAGTTCCGGTTTCCAACGGGCTGCCGACTTGGGATAATGGGCGTTATACCACCAGTGTGAACCGATGCTGTGTATGACGATAAGGTTGCGGCTGTTTGACTTTCCGTTTGTCAGTGCGCTGTCAAGAGGGGGCAGCACATCGTCGTCGAGCCATGAGTCATAGATATATAGCGACTTGCCGCCGTTTACATACGTCAGCTTGTCTGCCTCCTTCATGAAATATATGAATGTGGGAACGCTCTCCTGGTTTGAAATCCATGATGTGTGGTAGCCGGCTCTCTTGAAGATGTCGATGAACGACCGTTCTGTATATGCCCTGTCCTTGGTGTTGTGGTCGGCCCTGGTCATGATATACGGCACGCTCTCGTGGGTGAACCAGTATTCTGACTCTATGTCAGGCAGTGACACCACGTTCTTCTCCTTTGCCAGCAGCGGCGTGGTGGGCCTTGCATATCCGTTGATCTGCATGTGGTCGGCACGCAGCGTCTCACCGATGATGAACACCACGTCGATGCTGTCAGTGCCACATGTCGTCTTTCCGCCGAAGGCAGGACGCTTGTCTGCCACGATGCGCTTGTTGCCGAGATATTCGTTTAGCGAGGCATAGATATTGAAGGGCAGACGGTTGGATACCGGTATTCCAAGTCGTCCGTTGTGGAAAATGCCGTATATCAGTGCCATGCAGACGATGATGTGTATCCATTGCCATTTCAGATTGTCCAGCCTTATGAATCGCCATCTCGCTATGAATATAGCCGCGACGAGGTTTATGAGTATAAACAATATCAGCGGCAGCGTTATCATGTCAGATGTAGTTGTGAGGTCGTTGGTGAAGGTGAGGTCTATGGTCATCGGCGTCACCGTGACCTTCATTGTATAGCGGAAGAACGCCACGGCAGAAGTCAGTGCCGTCAGCAGCGGATACGCCACGGCGAAGACATATTTGTTTGCCGCTATCATCCAGATGAAGACAAAGGTTGTCATCTCTATCGCTCCCCATTGGAAAGCCTGTCCCACAAAGTCTTTCATGCTGTTGCATGGTGAGTCGTAGAAGTCGGCAAAGGCAAATTCCATTCCCCACAGCAGCGTTATTGCCAGTGTGAAGAAGACGAATCCCCTCATCTCATTCCATTTCTTCCTTATCGAATATTTCATCTGTCTTTATTTCCTTGTTTTTATATATAATGGACAAAACGCTTGATAAAGCACTTGGGCGTCATACCGTTGCTTTTCCTTGTTAATATATTATATAGGCTTGGTTATATCACCATATAAATATATATATAGAGAGAGACTTAGTTTATCACCGCAATCTTGCATACCGTGCCGCTGTCTCCGCTCTGCGTCGCTGTGTTCACCATATATATGCCGCTTGCCACTCTCCTGCCCTTCTTGTCGCATCCGTTCCATTGGAAGGATCCTCCGGTGCTTCGTCCTTCAGCCACGAGCACACCGTTTGTGGTTGTGATTTTCACGTCGCTGTCGTAGGCAAGTCCTACTATGGTGATGAGTCCCGTATAGTCAGGCTTCACGGGATTCGGATAAGCCCATACGTTGTCTTTGCTCATGCTCTCGTTGGTAGCCACGGCATTGCTTTCCACTGAGCACAGGCCCTTTTCAGTTCCTATATATACCGTTCCCGTCTGCTTGTCTATCTCTATATCGAGGATACCGTCGGCGAGCAGACAGCTGTTTGATGCCAGGAAGTGAGCCTCCTGCACCATGTTGTCGCTGCTTATTACATACACGCCGTCGCGGCTCGTGCCTATCCATTTGCGGTCGGCATTGTCTATTGCCATCGTGGTGATGTCGAGTCCGGCAAGCAGATAGTCGGCATAGTTGGTACCGTCGTTGCGGGGCACCTTTACCTGATAGAAGCCGAGCGACGGGTCGCGCTGGTATTCCTCTGTCAGTTCGAAGAGACCAACGTTAGTTCCCACCCAAATATTGCCGCTTCTGTCTTCGGCGAGCGTCTTGCATCTCTCGATACCGCTTATTTCCGCCATGTCCTCGTTCACGAAATGCGTGTAGCTATATAGATTGTTGCCGTCAGCAGAATAGCAATACACTCCAGGGTTGGCGTTTCGTCCGTTGTTTATCCAAATCCTGCCATGAGAGTCGTATCCCATGATCTTGGCATTGTTCACGGAGAGGTGGTTTATGGTCTTGTCTGGCGACGACCATTTGCCGTCGGCAGAATATTTCAGTATTCCTTTGTTTATCGCCTGATGGTTTATTACCCACAGCGTGTTGTCTTTGTCGTAGAACAACGATGTGATGATCTGATAGTTCGGATCACCTTCCAGACCGTCGACGAAGGATATCGGACTGTTTTTGTAGTCAAATCTGTTGATCAGTTTTCCGTCGAGGAATTCGTATAGTCCGCTTTGTGATCCAGCCATCACGTGGTTGTCGTTTTTGGGGTCGATGTCGAGACAAAGCATATCCTTATATATGATACCGTATTTCTCTGCTATTCCCTTGTCGTCGTAAGTAGTCCAGGTATTGCCGTCGATGTCGTACACCTGTATCGTGGCTGGCTTTTCCCTGTCCCACTCTCCACCGTTGCAGGTATAGAGCTTTCCGTTCCTTATCTTCAGAAAACCGATGGTATTGTATTTCGGTGTACCTACGGGATTTATGTCGCTCAGCGTCACGGTCTTCGTGCCGTCGGCGGTAACGGTGTATGCCTGCAGCTTCTCGTCCTCCTGGTTGGTCCAGTAGCATTTGTTTGTCTTGTCGTAGGCCACGTATTGCAGATATCCGTTGTCCCATGTCGTGGCGATGTCGTTGGCATGGTTGAACGACACATTGTCTGTCGTGGCGTGCCAGTTAGACTTGTCGAGCAGGTTTGCCGACTTGTCGGCTGCCAGTATTCCGTCGCTGGTGTTCACGTATATCTTGTTTCCGCTGAAGGCACAGTCGGTAACATTCTTTCCCAGATTGTAGGTGTCGAGGATAAGTCCCTCCTTCATGTCAATCTGCACCAGTCCGAAAGCCGTACACAGATATGCCAGACTGCCCTCTATCACCACCTTGTTTACATCCTTGCTTACCGTCATCGTCTTGTCGTAGTAGCCCGCGATGTTCGTCACGTTCAGCTTGTTGTCGAGCAGGTCGATGTTGTAGTTGTCGTATACAATGATAAGCTTCTTCGCCGTGTTGTTCCATGCTATCTGCGATATTGTGCATTCGCTGAGCGGGAACACCTTGTCGTATGTCGCCACGCTTCCGTCCGTGATGTTGTATGAGAACAAGTCGCCGGAGCTGAGCACATAAACCATGTTTCCGGCAGGCTCTATGTCTGTAATCTTTCCATAAGCCATATATGCCTTCCATTTGTCCAGATTCTGTGCTCCGGCGTTTGTCGTCATTGCGGCGAGCAATGTGAGGAGTGATATGAAGTGTCTGCGCATTTCTTTTTTTCTTTATTGTTTTCTCTTATAACGCAACAACCTGCAGAATTATTGCTGACAGGTGGCGGAAAAGAGGAATTGTGCGAATTTCTCCACAGCCCTTGCCCTATGAGAGATTTTGTTCTTTATGTCGTTGCCGAGTTCGGCGAATGTCTTGTCGTAGCCGGTAGGCTGGAATATAGGGTCGTAGCCGAATCCCGACTCTCCCTTCTTTTCTTCCGTTATCTCGCCTTCCACTATGCCTTCCATCTCTCCCTGGGCAGCTATACCGTCCGAGTCTTCGTCTTTTAGGATATAGGCTATCACGGTGCGGAAACGCGCCTTGCGGTTTTCCTCTCCCTTGAGGTTGGCGAGCAGCTTCTTCATGTTTGCCTCGCTGTCGTGTCCGTCGCCTCCCGCATATCTTGCAGAATATACTCCGGGTTCTCCGCCGAGAGCTTCAACTTCGAGTCCTGTGTCGTCGGCAAACACACTGATATGATAATGTTCAAACACGTATTTTGCCTTTATCATGGCATTTTCTTCCAGAGTCTTTCCTGTCTCCGGAATATCCACGTGGCATTCAATGTCGTTGAGCGACAATACCTGGAATTTGTTTCCAAGAATGTTTCTCACTTCTTCCAGTTTGTGAGCGTTGTTTGTTGCAAATACTATTTTCATTTTTATTTATAGTTGACGAGTAGACAAGTTGACGAGTTGACAAGTAAACGAGTTGACGAGAAGACAAGTCTTATGAGTTTACAAGTCAGCAAGACCCCTCCTGACATCTCCTTGTGTGAGAGACAGTATTATTTTCCTCATACTTCCTTATATGTTCTGAGTACTGTCTCTCTCTCTTCTGGGGAATGTCAGGAGGGGTCTTCTTCTATTTGTCAAGCATTCTCCTGTTGTTTTTTCATTTCCTTTTCCAGTTTCTGTGCCTTCACCTTCACCTTTATCGGATCGAAGCCCTCTCCGAATACGCCCTGCACGCTGCTTTGGCTTACGAAGGCATTAGGGTCTATAGACTTTATGACGCGGAAGATTTCCACGCTTTCCCTTTTCTTTGCCATTAGGCAGATCACCTTTATAGGGTCGCCGGAATACCATCCGTGACCGTCGAGTATTGTCATTGTGTGCTCGGTCTCCTTTGCTATGGCGTTGGCAATCTCCTGGTGTTTCTTTGAGAATATCATGAACTGCACGGACTGTCGCTGCCAGTTCATCACGAAGTCGAGCATGTTGCATTCGATGAACATCGTACATAGTCCGAACACCACCATCGTGCATCTCTCTGGGAACGTACCGAAGGATTCGATGAGCAAGCTGCTGCTGATGATACAGAGGTCCACCATGATAAGTCCCATACCGAGCGAGATATTGTGGTATTTGTTCACCACCGCCGCGATGATGTCGGTACCGCCTGTACTGCCGTTGTTGAGGAACACGATGGCGAGCGCCGTTCCCGTGAGCATACATCCGATGACGAGCGACATGAAGTCGTTGCCCTCTCCCATCAGCTTATAGAAAGTGCCGTCGGGCATCTCCACCACTTTCTGCGCTATGTCGAGCATCACGGTCAGTGCGAATGTGGCATAGATTGTCTTTGCCAGAAACCGCCATCCCAGTATCTTCAGTGCCGCCACTATGAGCGCGGCGTTGATGATGAAGAAAGTCCACTGCACCGGAAATTTCGTTGCATAGAACACGATGGCTCCTACACCGGCGATACCGCCCGTCACAATCTCGTATGGCAATAGGAAGACGGTGAATCCGAATGTGTATAGCATAAGTCCGAGAGTGATGAAGAAATAGTCTTTTATCTCTCTTCCCAGCGCCTTGCCGGCGTTACTTCTCATGAATTGTATTATTCCGCCACCATTTTTCTGTGCGAAAGCTGCATTGTTGTTGTCAGTTGCCATAATAAAAAGTTAGTTGTTAGAGACTCCTGGTCTCTGCTGTTTGATTAGTATATGAGTTAAGGTTATTTATAGGGCCGGTTTTTCTCTTTGCCAGGCCTTGTTTCTTTCTTCTCAGAATGTTTCCAATCCCCTCCCCTGCTCCATCCGCCATTTATCGGCAGCAGGTCAGGGAAGGGATTGTATGAGGATTATTTTATCACCACGTTAACGATTTTCTTAGGCACCACGATGACTTTCACAACCTGTTTGCCTTCGAGGTATTTCTGGCTCTTCTCGTCGGCGAGCACCTCGTTCTTTATCGTCTCGTTGTCGGCGTCAACGGGGAATGTCTTCTGGTAGCGCGCCTTTCCGTTGAACGATATCGTGAGCTGCATGCTGCTTTCCACGAGATATTTCTCGTTGAACTCAGGCCATTTGGCGTCGCATACCGTAGTCTCGTTGCCGAGCTGATGCCACAGCTCCTCTGCCACATGCGGTGCGAATGGCGAGATGAGAACCACGAGGTCTTGCAGCACCACCTTGCTGTGGCATTTCATCTGCTGCAGTTCTCCCACGCAAATCATGAATGCCGAGATGCTCGTGTTGTATGAGAAGTGCTCAATGTCGCGGGTCACCTTCTTGATGAGCTTGTGTATGCTCTTCAGCTGTTCTGCCGTAGGCTCTTCGTCGGTTGGCAGGAATTGTCCGTCGCGGCTGAAGAACAGTCCCCACAGCTTTTTCAGGAAGCGGTGGCAACCGTCGATGCCGTTGGTGTCCCAAGGCTTGCTTGCCTCCACCGGACCGAGGAACATCTCATACAGGCGCAGAGTGTCGGCACCGTATTTCTCTACGATCATGTCGGGGTTCACCACGTTGAACATCGACTTCGACATCTTCTCTACTGCCCATCCGCAGATGTATTTTCCGTCTTCCAGTATGAACTCGGCGTTCTCATATTCAGGTCTCCATTTCTTGAAAGCCTCCAGATCGAGCACGTCAGCGTTCACGATGTTCACGTCAACGTGTATCGGAGTAGTCTCATATTGGTCTTTCAGTCCGAGGCTCACGAACACCGGTGCCTTGGAGTGGTCGTCGCTGTTTATGCGGTATACGAAGTTAGAGCGTCCCTGTATCATTCCCTGGTTCACGAGTTTCTGATATGGCTCCTCTTTGCAAGAGCATCCGTAGTCATACAGGAACTTGTTCCAGAAGCGCGAGTAGATGAGGTGTCCTGTGGCATGCTCCGTACCTCCCACGTAGAGGTCCACGTTCTGCCAGTATTCGTCCACATCCTTTGCCACGAGTGCCTTGTCGTTGTGTGGGTCCATATATCTCAGGTAGTAAGCCGACGAACCGGCGAATCCCGGCATGGTGTTCAGCTCCAGCGGGAAAATCGTGGTGTCGTTGATGAGCGCCTTGTCCACCACTTCGTTCTTCTCCGTGTCCCAAGCCCATTTCCTGGCGTGTCCCAATGGCGGCTCGCCTGTTTCCGTAGGCTTATACTGGTCTACTTCAGGCAGTTCCACAGGCAGACACTCTTCCGGTACCATGTATGGCATACCGTCCTTGTAGTATACGGGGAATGGCTCACCCCAGTATCTCTGTCGTGAGAATATGGCGTCGCGCAGGCGGTAGTTCACCTTCACCTTTCCGATGCCATTCTCCGTAACGTATTTCTTTGTCGTTGCGATAGCCTCCTTCACGCTCAGTCCGTTGAGCGAGAATCCGGCGATGGCGTTCTTTGCCGTTGGTGCCGGTGAGTTGCATACCGTTCCCTCTTTGGCGTCGAAGCTCTCCTCGCTAACGTCGGCACCCTCGATGAGCGGGATTATAGGCAGGTTGAAATGCTTGGCGAATGCGTAGTCGCGTGAGTCGTGGGCAGGCACAGCCATGATGGCTCCCGTACCGTATCCTGCGAGCACGTATTCAGAAATCCATACAGGGATGTTCTCGCCCGTGAAAGGGTTCACGGCATAAGAGCCTGAGAACACTCCCGTAACCTTGTGGTTTGCCATGCGGTCGAGCTCTGTGCGCTTCTTCACATAGGCGAGATATTCGTCCACCTCAGCCTTCTGTTCGCTTGTGGTGAGTTTCTCCACGAGTTCGCTCTCAGGCGCCAGCACCATGAATGTCACTCCGAAGATAGTGTCGGCACGTGTTGTGAAGATGGTGAAGTCCCAGTCCTGTCCGGCCACTTTGAAGTTCATCTCCGTTCCTTCCGAGCGTCCAATCCAGTTGCGCTGGGTCTCCTTGATGCTGTCAGTCCAGTCCACCTGGTCCAGTCCGTCGAGCAGTCTCTGTGAGTAAGCGCTGACGCGCAGACACCACTGGCGCATCTTCTTCTGCACCACGGGGAATCCTCCGCGTTCCGACACACCGTCCACCACCTCGTCGTTGGCGAGCACCGTGCCGAGACCGGCACACCAGTTCACCATCGTCTCTCCGATGTAAGCTATGCGGTAGTTCATGAGCACCTGCTGCTGCTCCTTCTCCGTCATCTGCTTCCATTCCTCGGCGGTGAATGTCAGTTCCTCGCTCTTTGCCACATTCTCTGCCGCCTCGCTGCCTTTCTCTTCAAACATCTTCACCAGCTCTTCGATAGGCATTGCCTTCTGGCATTTCTGGCAGTAGAATGATTTGAACATCTTCTGGAAAGCCCACTGTGTCCACTTATAGTATTTCGGGTCGCATGTGCGCACCTCTCTGTCCCAGTCGAACGAGAATCCTATTTTGTCGAGCTGTTCTCTGTATCTTGCGATATTAGTCTCTGTGGTCACTGCCGGATGCTGTCCTGTCTGTATGGCATACTGCTCCGCCGGCAGTCCGTAAGCATCGTATCCCATCGGGTTGAGCACGTTGAATCCGTTCTGTCTCTTGTATCTTGCGTAGATGTCAGAGGCGATATATCCCAACGGGTGTCCCACATGGAGTCCTGCTCCCGAAGGATAAGGAAACATGTTGAGCACGTAGAATTTCTTTTTCTCCTTGTCTTCCACGACTTTATAGGTCTTGTCTTCCACCCACTTCTGTCGCCATTTCTTTTCGATTTCGTTGAAGTTATACTCCATTGTGTTATATGTGTTTTATTGTTTTTCGTGAATAAAAATTGTATTTATATGTTGAGTTCAATCTGCAAAGATAGTCATTATATTCTGTATATACAAGTTTTGATATTTTTTTGTTCAAGTTCGTCATGTCTTTGACATGCAGTATTATGTATTCCCTGTCGGGTGTGATGCCGTTAATAGCTTCAATTGCATTTTCACCGGCAAGTCCTAACGTCTGGTTTTCGTCAATGCAATGAAATACCCGCAAGTGTAATGAAAAGGTGCCATAAAATTGTGTGTAAGCAAATAAATCGTTATATTTGCAAAGTGATTACGCAAAATGCGTAACGCAAAATGCGTAATGATAATAAAACGTTGGTTATGAGAAAGATAGATAATCCTTTTTTGTTGTATGGATACGAAGGACCAGAGTATTTCTGCGACCGTAAGAAAGAGAGCGAAGACATTATATCATCGTTGACAAATGGCTGCAATCTCACCCTTATGAGTCCGAGAAGGTATGGCAAGACAGGTCTTATACGTCATGTGTTTCATAAGATAAAGGAGATGGACAACGATGCCGTCTGCTTCTATATCGACATCTATGCCACCAATTCTCTGTATGATTTCGTGCAGACATTCGCCAAGGCGATAGTCGGCAAACTCGACACGCCGCTACAGAAAGCCGAGAATGCGATAACAAATGTTTTCAAAGGCAGTCAAATCACGATGTCTACCGACTTCATGACCGGCCTTCCTCAGGTGTCGCTCAGTTTCTCACCACAGTCGTCGGAATCCACTCTCGACGAGATATTCTCATATATAGCCCAGTCAAAACGCCGTTGCTACATTGCCTTCGATGAGTTTCAGCAGGTGTTGGAATATCCTGAGAAAAACGTAGAAGCACTCTTGCGCACCCATATCCAGACTATGAGCAACGCCCGCTTCATATTTTCCGGAAGCCGTTTGCACATGATGATGGAAATGTTCAATTCACCAAAGCATCCCTTCTACAGAAGTACGGAGAAATTGAGCCTGCATACCCTCGACGAGGCTGTTTATTTTGCCTTTGCAGAGGATAAGTTGAGAGAGAAAAACGTTTCCATCTCACCGGAAGTTTTCCATGATATCTACGACAGCGTGGATGGAGTGACATGGTATATACAGGCAGTGATGAACCGCCTCTACCGTCTCTCCGACATGGAAGTAACCCGTAAGAAACTGGACGAGGTGGTGCGTCAGATAATACTGTCAGAAGAAGAAGACTACAAACGCCTGTTCCATCTGCTCACAGCTAACCAGGCAAACCTTCTGCTGGCGATAGCGAGGGAAGGCAGCGTGGCGGAACCTATGTCGGGACCATTCATCAGCAGGCATCAGCTCAAGACGGCAAGCAGCGTGCAAAGAGCCTTGAAATATCTTGCTGACGAAGAGTATGTATATCTTTCAGACAAAGGATATATCGTGTACGACCGCTTCTTCGGAGTCTGGCTCAGAGGATTATGATCAGGCATACCATGCGCAGGCAGAAATGAAACATCCCTTTTTACACTCGTAGAATGCAAAATTTAATGAAATATATGCCTGCGGCAAACAGTTTTCTCGAAATTATGCGTCCGTTGAGTGTAAAATTCTTATATTTGCAGATTGATAGTAAAAACAGAAGACGGCAGACGGGCATTCGGGTTGACGAGGAAACGAGTTGACACGGATATTTTCATTTGCCCATACAGTCGCTGTTTGCAAGCTCTGCCCTCCCCCATTGCCGGATGCCAATTCCGGAATAAGGGGCAGGGTGATAATGTTTTTTTCAGAAAACAATAAAAGAATAAATATAAAACTAAGACATGGCACTAAAATGTGGTATCGTTGGACTCCCTAACGTGGGAAAGTCCACTCTTTTCAACTGCCTCTCAAGCGCTAAGGCACAGGCGGCAAACTTCCCTTTCTGTACTATAGAACCTAACGTCGGTGTTATCACCGTGCCCGACGAGCGACTCACGAAGCTCGCCGAGATAGTACACCCCGGACGCATCGTGCCGGCAACCTGCGAGATAGTAGACATCGCCGGACTCGTGAAGGGAGCAAGCAAGGGCGAAGGACTCGGAAACAAATTCCTCGGAAACATCCGTGAGACCGACGCCATCATCCACGTGCTGCGCTGTTTCGACGACGACAACATCACACACGTTGACGGAACGATAGACCCTGTGCGCGACAAGGAAATAATCGACACCGAGCTGCAGCTCAAAGACCTGGAGACCATTGAGGCGCGACTGGGCAAGCAGCAGAAGGTGGCACAGGCAGGAAACAAAGATGCCAAGGTGGAAGTGGGTGTGCTCGAGGCTTACAAGGCAGCCCTGGAGCAGGGAAAGAACGCACGCACCGTGGAATTCGACTCTAAGGAGGAACAGGAAGCAGCACGCAACCTCTTCCTGCTCACCGCAAAGCCTGTGCTCTACGTATGCAACGTTGACGAGACTGCCGCCAAGACAGGCAACGAATACTCAAAGCGCATCGAAGATATCGCCAAGGAAGAAGGAGCGGAGACTCTCGTGATAGCCGGAAAGACAGAGGAAGACATCGCCGGACTGGAGACATACGAAGACAAGAAGATGTTCCTCGACGAGCTCGGACTGGAAGAGAGCGGCGTGAACCGACTCATCAAGAAAGCCTACTCGCTGCTCAACCTCGAGACTTTCATCACCGCCGGAGAGATGGAGGTAAAGGCATGGACATACCACAAGGGATGGAAGGCGCCACAGTGTGCAGGAGTGATACACACCGACTTCGAGAAAGGTTTCATCCGTGCAGAGGTGATAAAATATGCCGACTATATCCAGTATGGATCAGAGGCAGCCGTGAGAGAAGCCGGAAAGCTCGGCATCGAAGGCAAGGAGTATGTGGTGCAGGATGGCGACATCATGCATTTCAGATTCAACGTGTAGACGCCCCGTCAACTCGTCAACTCGTCAACTCGTCAACTCGTAGCATGTCAACGACATGTGAATAAAAAATAGAAAATGCTTTTCATTGACTGGAACCCAAGCATAGAGGCCTTCAGGATAGGCTCCTTCGCCATGCGCTGGTACGCCCTGTGCTGGCTGATAGGACTCCTGGCGGCATACTTCATAGTGAGGCGCCTGTATATACAGCAGAAAATCAAGGAGACGCTCTTCGAACCGCTCTTCATATACTGCTTCCTCGGAATACTCATCGGCGCACGACTCGGACACTGTCTGTTTTATGAACCGGACTATTTTCTCTCCTCAGGCCAGCACATTGTGGAGATGTTGATACCCATACGCTTCCTGCCCGACGGAGGATGGCGCTTTACGGGATATGCCGGACTGGCAAGCCACGGCGGAACGATAGGACTCATCATCACGCTGCTGCTATACGTCAGGAAGACGAAGCTGAATCTATGGACGGTGCTCGACAACATCGCCATAGCAACGCCTATAACGGCGTGTTTCATAAGGCTTGGCAACCTGATGAACTCGGAGATAATAGGAAAAGTGACCGATGTGCCATGGGCATTCGTGTTCCAGCAGGTGGACATGCAGCCAAGACACCCGGGGCAGCTGTATGAGGCGATAGCCTATGCGCTGCTGTTTGTCATCGGACTGTATTTCTACAGAAAATCTCCGCAGAAGGTGGGCACGGGATTCTTCTTCGGACTCTGTCTCACATATATCTTCACGGCACGCTTCTTCATAGAATACACCAAGGAGGTGCAGGAGGCTTTCGAGGCCTCTCTCCCACTCGACATGGGACAGCTGCTGTCGATACCGTTTGTCGTAATCGGCATATTGTGTATGAAAGGCGGGAAATGGATGACATGGCTGGCACAGAAAGTATGATCCCCAACACCAGATAACCTATTGACAGCACAGTCTGGCAAGACAGGCTGGCACTATTATTAATCTAAACAAAAACCGATTATGAAAACAAAAGGCATTATTCTGGGAGCTTTGGCCACATTGGTCATGTTCTCTTGCGGCGGAAACAAGGCTACTGCCAGTGAGCAGTTGCAGACAGACTCTGTGGTATACAACCATAGCGACAAGAGGATGGAGATAAGAATAGTCTTCGACTACCCCACTGCCGGCAATCAGTATCTCAAAAACTCCATTGCCGAATATATCAGTGAGCAGCTCGGAGCCACTTACATGGGATCGCTCGGAAACAAGGATTCGCTGTTGCAGCATTATGTGGCAGACACGAAGAAATATCTCAATGCCAACATCGAGGAACTGGGACTTGACGCCGACCAGATGGTGTCGTGGAGCGCAGATATCAGAAAAGACTGTGAGACAGACAAATACGTGACCTACACCTGCGGCATCTACCAGTATCTTGGCGGTGCCCACGGCATGGGCAACATGAGCGGCATGACGTTCCGCAAGAGCGACGGCAGACGCTTCGGCAGCGAGATACTTAAACAGTCTGTCTATGGCGACACATCTTTCAACACCATTCTCAAAGAGGGAATGAAAGACTATTTCCAGGAGTTCGACGGCAAGAGAATGTCCGATGATGAACTGCAGAGTATGATAGTGGGAGCCGATTGCACAGTGGATTTCCTGCCGCTGCCAAAAACAGCACCATATCTCACCAAGGAGGGCGTAATGATTATCTATCAGCCATACGAACTGTTTTCTTATGCCGCAGGCTGCGTGAGATTCATCGTGCCATTCAGCAAAATCAAGCCATACCTCAATGCTGAGGTGCTGAAGATGCTGTAAGTATCATCACTCAGATTGGACAATGAATTCAGAAATAGAAAAGTATATCCTCGACCATAGCGACCCGGAGGGCGATTATCTGTATCGCCTATACCGCGCCACCAATATCCATCTGCTGCATGGACGCATGGCGAGCGGACATCTGCAGGGTAGGGTGCTGAAGATGCTCGTGAGGATGATCCGTCCGAAGAACATCCTCGAGATAGGCACCTTCAGCGGCTACAGCGCCATCTGTCTGGCAGAAGGACTGGAAGAGGGGGGAATGGTGTATACCTTTGAGATAAACGACGAGCAGGAAGACTTCACGCGTCCCTGGATAGAGCAGTCGGCTGTCGCCGACAAGATACGCTTCATCATCGGCGATGCAATGACCGAGGCTCCCAAGCTCGGAGTGGAGTTCGACATGGCATTTGTTGACGGCGACAAGCGCACGTATATGGAGTCGTATGAGATGGTGCTCTCGCTGCTCAGACCCGGAGGATTCATCCTTGCCGACAACACACTGTGGGACGGACATGTGGTGGACCACGCCTACGACAAGGACAAGCAGACACACGGCATTGAGGCATTCAATGACTTCGTGGCGCACGACCCCAGAGTGGAGCGTGTGATGCTGCCGCTGCGCGACGGACTCACGCTGATATACAAGAAACCATAAACCCCAATCGGTCATTATGCCGTTTGAAAGAAAAACAATGCGCCTCAAGCTCTTGTCGATGACAAAGATGCTTGAGGCGCATTTATTTTCTATTTCCCCAGATAGGTCTCAGAGAGAGACACACAGGGTGGGGGAGTGATATTTTTACGGTCGTGTTCCTTCTGTCGTCAGCATATCAAGGCTGCTTGCCGATATAAGCCAGGATACCACCGTCAACGTAGAGCACGTGGCCGTTTACGAAGTCGCTGGCATCAGAAGCGAGGAATACGGCAGGACCCATCAAGTCCTCTGGAGTTCCCCAGCGTGCGGCAGGAGTCTTGCTGATGATGAAGCTGTCGAAAGGATGGCGGCTGCCGTCAGCCTGACGCTCGCGCAGCGGAGCGGTCTGTGGAGTGGCGATATAGCCAGGGCCGATACCGTTGCACTGGATGTTGTGCTCGCCGAACTCAGAGCAGATGTTGCGGGTGAGCATCTTCAGTCCGCCCTTTGCAGCAGCGTATGCAGAAACTGTCTCACGACCCAGTTCGCTCATCATTGAGCAGATGTTGATGATCTTGCCGTGGCCCTTCTTTATCATTCCGGGGATAACGGCCTTCGACACGATGAATGGAGCGTTGAGGTCGATGTCGACAACCTGGCGGAAATCCTCCACGCTCATCTCTGTCATAGGGATGCGCTTGATGATGCCGGCGTTGTTCACGAGGATGTCGATGACGCCAAGTTCCTTCTCGATGTCGGCAACCATCTTCTTCACCTCCTCCTCATTCGTAACGTCGCAGATGTAGCCCTTTGCCTCGATGCCCTTAGCCTTGTAGTCGGCGAGAGCCTGGTCCATATGATGCTGTGAACGGCAGTTGAAGGCAATCTTCGCACCTGCCTTTGCGTAAGCCTCGGCAATGGCGAAACCGATACCGTAGGCTGCTCCCGTAACGAGAGCTACCTTGCCCTCAAGGGAGAAATTCTTTGAGAATGTATCCATATTAGTATTTTTTAGTTAGTTTGTTATTTATCGAATATGTATTATTTAGTTTGTCGTTTTTATTGAAAGGCAACAAGACCGTATACCTAATACCCGTTTTGTCTTATATTCCTTATTTTCATTCTGTTGCCCTCTCGTGGCGGCAGTATCTTGGTTTGTAAAACTTGTTATATGAAAATCCTTGTTTTCATAACCGTTTGTGGCTGTTTAACCCCAATCGGTCATTAGGCCGTTTAAAACGGGTATTATTATTATCAGCGCACAAAGTTACGAAAAATAATTCTTTTGTTTCCACATTTTTTCTTAAGTTTGCAGAAATTAATCAAATGATACTACTATGGCTGGCATTTCTTCTCTTTGGCAAGATGATTATTGGCTTCTGGTGATGCAACTGTATATGCGCAAACCCGTAGGGCTGAAACGTATGTATAGCAGGCAGATGGTGGATCTGAGTATCGAACTGCATCTGCCGCCATCCTTTATATATGAGAAGATGTTCGACCTGCGCAACGGTTCCACACCGTTTCTCAGCAGCTTGATGCAGCGCTACAAGGACAATCCACGGCGGTTGCGTGCCGACGCTGCCAAGGTGAGGAGCATGATGGGATTCTCCTGCGCTTCGGCATTCTATGATGGGGTGGAGGTGAAGGAGACTTTCGAGAAGGACTTCCGCCAGATTCCTCATTGTGAACCGCTCACGCCGGTGGCTCTCATCCTCGTGCTCGACCTCTATTTCCGTCTCACGCCGATTACGATGGTGGCATCCACGCCCGAGGTGGAGGAGCTGGCGCGGCTGATAGGCGTGAAGGCAAGGGTAGTGGAGGATGTGCTCAACGTATATCAGATTCTCGATCCGTATCTCAACCGGCAGGAATTTATGGTTACGCCGCTGCTCCAGCCTTGTCAGCAGATATGGCAGCGCTATGGCAACGGCAGCATAGAACAGCTCGCAGCACTTGCCGCCCAGCTGCGCGACTATTATGCCTGACGATTTCCGCCTGTCGTGACATTGGTCTTCATTACCTTTTATATATATAAGGGTAATCAAAACTACAGAAAATGGGCAAGCAGCGTGCCCATGTGGGGCAACGTGCTTGCCCATCATGGGCAACGTGCTTGCCCCTGTTGGGCAGATTTTCTGTCAGACGGATGCCCAATAAGTTGATGTTGTAATACCCATATCCCTGTTTTCAGAATTCTGCCAACGCATGCCATTCCTGCCGTCTGAATTCCTTTCATCTGATAATTGTAAGTAAGCGTATCCGCGATGCAGTCTTGTACACATTCAACTATCAGCCCTTTCATCAGCAAACCATCCAGACAATTGGCTGACAGTTGACTATCAGGCAACTCTCTGTCTGTCAGAGTATTACAACAAAAAACCAGACAATCTGACAGTTTCTCAGAAATTCTCGTTTTTTACTAAAAATCAGCGATATTTGCACCTTTTACTCATATCTACCAACTTAACCCCCAATCGGTCGGTTGTTAGGGCTTGCTTGGATTTTGCTCTTTTAGAAGAGAGGATTTGGATTAAACCCAAATCGGTCATTAGGCCGTTTAATGTATAATTTTAATAACTGCTTGCAGTCTTTTGCTTTTTATAAGGCGTCTTTTGCTTGTTTTTAATTCGCAATAGCCCGCTATTACTCATTAAAAGCCAAACAAAATCCACTCTTCTAAAAAACAAAATCCAGGCAAGCCCTAATGACCGATTTGGGTTAAAGAGACAACACTGTGTGCTACAGATTATCATATACCTTCGCTCCAAAGTCTTCTGAAAAAATCAATGATATGGATACACTCTACATCTCCCATCTTTCTGTTGATAGGATCTAACGAAACTATCAACAGTTTGCTTTCAGGATAATCAGAGGCGAAAGTCTTGAGACCTTTTAAATGCCTTGGCAGTACCTCCTCTACAGATTTTATCTCTATTGCAACTCTTGCATCACCAATCACAGCATCCACCTCTTGACCAGTATAAGCCCTCCAATAACTCAATTGTTCCATACTTTCCTTATAACTCAGCCAAGCTCTTAGCTCTTGAATTACAAGGTGTTCGAAAGCATGACCATACTCTGCCGTGCCTCTCACCAATTCCTTACGATGCAACAAATGATTGGCTACACCTATATCAAAATAATAGAATCGAGGAGCCTGCACCAATCTGCGTTTCATTGTTTTGGTATAAGCAGGTACACGGAATCCTAAAAGAGTGTCCTCCAATATATCAAAATAGTTACCAACAGTATTGGCACTTACACCACAATCTTGAGCTATATTATTGTTATTTATCATTTCGCCATCTGTTAATGCCGCAACCTCCAGAAAACGCTGAAAAGTGTTTAGATTCCTTACAAGAGCCTCTTCCTTGATTTCTTCTTTTAGATAAACATCAATATATGCAGATAGACGGCGATGCGGATTCTTTGCCAGATAATGCGGTGGCAACATTCCATAATTGATAGCTTGTTGTAAATCAAAGTCGGGAATCTCAGCACTCACAAAAGGAAATAGATATACAGGATATGCTCTGCCTCCCAATGTATTATAGCCTTTGCGTTTCAATTTTCTGGCACTTGAACCACATAGAATAAACACAAGTCCTTTCTCTGACATCAAACGATGTACTTCATTAAGCAACTCAGGCACTTCTGGTATCTCATCTATAATAACAAGCGTACCTACTTCCTTGTTAGAAAGCATCTCATAAAGCAGAGAAGGCCGACGACTGAAGCGCCCCTTTATAGTTGTATCCAACAAGTCAATGTATATACTGTCTGGAAATTTCTGACGCAAAAAGGTACTTTTTCCTGTCTGACGGGCACCAAACAAAAATATACTATCCTCTAACTCCTTGTCAATATGGCATATACGTTCAATCATACATTATGTATTTGTTCGTTTATATTGCGGATTTTCATAGATTTTCCGCAACGGTATTGCGGATTTTCATGGATTTTTCGCAACAAAGATACAATTATTTATTGAAACATACAAGCTTTATCCCAAATCGCTTTCTATGTTAATATCCAAATGTTTTGACCATTATTTTCAATTTATGCTGAGATTTTATATTCAGGGGTGAATGTTTGGCGATTTCTGACCATGGCTGTGACCAAATGTACAAGTTTGTTCTTGACATTGTTCAGTGCAACCTGCTTCTTCTTTCCTCGTTCTACGAGGCGCATGTAGTACCTCGCCATAATGGGATTGAAGTTGACGGCAGCTAGTGCCGCTTGCGTCAGCATGGCCTTTATCTGGCGGTTAGCCATATAATGTACATGCGGATCGGAATGCACACTGGTTCCCGAATCTTTGCCAAATGGAGCTAGGCCGTAATAGCAGGCAATCTTGCGTGAGTCGTAGTTGAAACGCCGGAAGTTGTCGGTGTACACCATCAGGCACACAGCGTTCTGCGTTCCTATGCCAGGCACCGAGGTCACGATGGTGAACACCTCGGTGAGTTCCTCGTCCGACTTGATGAGATCGGCAATGCGCTTATCTATCTTCTCTATCTCCTTATTGAGTTCAGAGACGATGTGCCGTCCGCTCTGCGAAATCATTGTCTTGACTGGCGACTTCTCCATAGTGAGTCGCTTTTCGCCTCTACGCACCTGGAAACTGCATCTGTGTCTTACGATCATCTGACGGTATAGGAACAGCTCACGCAGTTGTGTAAGCGACTCGCTAAGAGGCTCGTACATAACGGCTTTATCGTAATTCCTCATGGCGTATTCTGCAATCATCGAGGCGTCAGCACGGTCAGACTTCAATCGTCTAAGACCAGATGCGTCTTTGATGCTCTTTGCGTTCTCAAGCCACATGTCGTAGCCTTTACCGTAGAGGAAGTTGCACAGTCCCTTGCTGTAGTCGCCCGTGTTCTCGCCACAGAAGAGCCACAAGGACGAGTCGATACCGCAGGAATTCTGCTCAACCCACTTGACCAACTGCCTATAGCCAGACACGGTTGTCTTGAACTCGTTGAACACTCTAGCAGCGGTTTCTGCCAGTCCGTCTGCAAAAAGGATAGCCACATCAACTTTTTCTTTCGAAAAATCAACTCCGATAAATAAATTCTTCATAACTTTGTACGAGTTATATTGTGTAGAATTGGTCAATAGTTGTATGGACTAACACTCTAACAAGGCTCAGAGCCGATAACTTTCTATCTGGTCTTTGCAACTATGTCGATGAGGACCTAAACGATTTATAGCTTTACGGCTGGGTCATTAGCTGGTTTACCTCTTCGACAGACCGATTCTACCTTTTTACAACAAAGGTACGAAACTGTCTTTAGCAATCATAGTTTTACCTTGATTATTTTGGAGTTTATGCGACTTCGTCGCAATCTTCTGCAAACTTAGAGGTCATTAGGGCTTGCTTGGATTTTGTTTTTTTTAGAAATCCTAAAATCCGCAAGCAATCTCAATGACAATCTCAATTGCAGTAAAGAGCTTGAACACTATGCATCATGATAGTATGAGCGTGAATTTTGTCCGATTTGTGCACACCATCCCCTTACCCCACGATGCGACTTGAGGTAATACGCAGATTCAAACCGGAAAGAAAGGATTCTTATCCGAATTCTGTTTTGAAGGGTTTTGCATAAGCTCGGTTCTCTGTGTAGATATTCAGCACGTATTGCCTTGCAGTCATGATCCACTTGGCAGGTACGGAGATGAATCTGAAGACAAAAGCCTTTATGCGACTCGTTTTCTTGAGCCCAAAAGCCTTGGTGTCAAGCCTGCTCATGATGGTCTTGTAGAAATTGTGTATCAATGCAGTAAGCAGAAGAAAGACAGTATTCTCCGCCATGAATGACTTGGGGAGCCTGCTCCAACCGAATCCGTTGTTCATGTCGTCAAAGATACGTTCCTTGCCGCCACGCAGATTGTAGAATTCAACAATGTCCCTTGTCGATGACTTGTAATCGTTGGTCAGAATACAACGGTAAGTGTATTCGCCTTCCCACAGGTCAAGGTCGCCACTGTTGCGTCTTTGTCTCTGGATGACAAGACGATAGCACTTGCCTTCCCATTTCTCAACGAGAATGGAATTGAGTTCGAACTGGATGCCGTTAATCTCCTCCGTCTTCCATCCTCTCAGAGCAAAGATGTCATTGTAGAGCGAACTGCATCGGTTGGCACGGATGTAGAAATGTTTGCGATGCTTCTCTATCTCACTGACGATTTCCTTCGAGCAGGAACCGCAGTCTGCCCTGAAGCGATTTACACGGATGTTCTGGGATTCCAGAAGAGCGAAGAATCTCTTATGGGTGTCTGCCTGATGAAAACGCACATTCGTGTTACCATCGCTGTTCTCGATATAGACTATCTTGTCACCGATAACATATACGCCAGGCCTGTAGCCGAGGAACTTTTTGTAGGTCGGTTTTGCATCATACTTCTCCGTTTCAAGGAACTGATGGTCAAAGTCAACATCGTATTCCTCAATTTCCTTCAACTCGCCTGTAGAAACCAAAGCGTTTATAAGCAATGTGTTGAGTTTGTCTGCAGTATTGAAATCATAGGTCTTGCCTTGGTCGGAAGTATAGGAGATGTTTTCCTGTATCAGTTCCTTGATGGCTCTGAGGATGGTATCAGAGCTGCATGTACGAAGGGTAGGATGATACGAGAGATGGCGCATCAGTTGTGACGTTACATCTTCCACGCATGAGCCGCCACAGAAATAAACGCTCATCAGCGAACGGACTATCTCGCTGAACTGATATCCGAAGATACTGCTGCATCTCTGACCCAGTGTTGAGTCGATAACGGGTGAAAGCATGGAGTCAAATTTCTCCATGATTGAAAAAATTCCTCCAAAAGGTGTGAGTTTCTCAGATTTAATTTGTATTTTTGCCATGTCATATTAGAGTTTTGCTTGTTTTCTTTTTGCAACACTAAGATAAGTGAAAATTCTGACATGGCAAAATCCTGGGCAACTTTTTGTTGCTCAGGAACTTATAAATTAATTTAAATCAAAGTGTTGCGGAATTAAGGATAAAAATGAAATTTACCGTTATTGATAAAGAAAACTGGGATAGAAAAGAATACTTTGAGCATTATTTTTCTGGAGTTCCATGCACATATAGTATGAGTGTAAAGTTGGATATTACGGAAATAAAAAATAGAAAAAAGAAATTATATCCAACAATGTTATATTTTATTACTACTATTGTTAATAGACATGATGAGTTTAGAACTTCATTTAATGCAGAAGGGCAATTAGGTGTGTATGATGAAATGATACCTTGCTATACAATATTTCATAAAAATACGGAAACTTTTTCCAATCTTTGGACCGAGTATTTTAACAAGTATGATGATTTCTGTGCCGCTTATGAAAAAGATATGGAAGAATTCGGAGAACTAAAAGGAATGATGGTAAAGCCGAATATTCCTGAAAATAATTTTCCAGTATCAATGATTCCATGGACAACATTTGAAGGTTTTAACTTAAACCTTCAAAAAGGATATGAGTATTTGTTACCTATATTTACAATGGGAAAATATTATGAAGAAAGAGGAAGATATATTTTGCCATTAGCCATTCAAGTACATCATGCGGTATGTGATGGATTTCATGTATGTCGTTTTGTAAATGAGTTGCAAGATTTAATCAATGGATAAATTCAATTTGTAGAGCTGATTAAGTGAACAATTTTAATATATTACGAACAATTTATAGTAAGTTATAGAAGCAACCACATCTTAGAATTCAATATATTGAAAAGTCTAAGGTGTGGTTGTTTTTATGCTATATTTATCACGAAGAAGGCTAACATAGCCTTCTAAAAAAATAATTGGCTACGCTTTCGATCAGAGAATGACTAATGATTTAGTTGTTAAAGCCTTAAAAAATGCTTATTACAGCCAATTTCCCGATAAGAATAAGCAATTAATATTTCATAGCGATTTAGGCTCTCAATACACTAGCAATGATTTAAGGGAGCTATGCAAAGAGTTTAATATTATACAATCGTTTAGTAAAAAAGGTTGTCCATATGATAATGCTTGTATAGAATCTTTTCATTCATTAATAAAAAAGGAAGAAATATATAGAAATACATACCGTACCTTCGAAGAAGCTAATATGGCTATTTTTAAATATATTGAAGGTTGGTATAACAGAAAAAGGCTACACTCTTCTATTAATTACATGACTCCAGATCAATGTGAATTATTAGCTAGAAGTGCAGCATAAAAAAGTTTGACTTTTTGTGTCCAAAATATTGACATAAGACCAAGGTACCCATACAGAGGATTCTGATATAGATATCGGAATTTATTACAATCAAGAATCATTTGACCTGACAGCGATTAACCAAATTGCTACAGAGTTGGATGATGAGAATAGAAACAACCTTGTTGTACCTCCCGGAGCGTGGGGTGATTGGATCAATGGCGGCGGATGGTTAGTTATGAACGGGTATCATGTTGATCTGATTTTACGTGATATAAAACGGGTGGAACAAATAATCAAAGATACGGAGCAAGGAATTGTTACTGCAAATTATCAGACCGGGCATCCCCATGGTTATATAAGTGCTATGTATCGTGGAGAATTGGCTATCAGCAAGATACAATATGCTAAAAATGAAAGCTTATGCGAATTAAAAAATCAGGCGGAAATTTACCCTGGTGCTCTAAAGAAGAGCTTGATAAACTTTTTTTTATTTGAAGCAGAGTTCTCTTTAATGTTTGTAAAAGCAAATGCGGGAGCAGAGGATAAATATTATATTGCAGGCCATGTTTTTCGTATTATTTCATGCTTAAATCAAGTACTATTTGCATGTAATAATGCTTATTGCATTAACGAAAAGAAAGCTATAAAACTGCTTGAAACTTTTGAATATAAACCTAAAAAATATGCCGAAAGGGTAAATCATATTTTTGAAGTACTCGGTCTTTCACTTTTTGAATGCTACGATATGACCGAGAAGCTTTATAAAGAAGTGAAAAAAATTGCAACGGAGATAAATAACTTTTTAAACGAGGAGAATTCAGATGAAAGAAAACAAATATGATGATAATATATTTTTTCAAAAATACAGTCAAATGAGTCGCTCACAGCAGGGACTAGCCGGTGCAGGAGAATGGGAAACATTGAGAAAGCTGCTGCCGGATTTTAAAGATAAGCGTGTGCTTGATTTAGGATGCGGCTATGGATGGCACTGTATTTATGCGATGGAACACGGTGCTTCTTCTGTTGTAGGTGTTGATATTTCTCATAAAATGTCTATGGTAAAAAGTTAAAAAATCCTCCCACTTTTGTTAGATATATTTTTTTGTGTAATTTTGTAATCGTTATGCGGCAGTAATAATATACATATTAATACGAGTTAGTAATCCTGTAGTTCTCATATGCTACGAGGAGGTATTAAAAGGTGCGTTTCGACAATGCATCTACTGTAGTATATTATTGCTTAATCCAAATGAATATTATAAATTTAGGAATTCTTGCTCACATTGATGCAGGAAAAACTTCCGTAACCGAGAATCTGCTGTTTGCCAGTGGAGCAACGGAAAAGTGCGGCCGTGTGGATAATGGTGACACCATAACAGACTCTATGGATATAGAGAAACGTAGAGGAATTACTGTTCGGGCTTCTACGACATCTATTATCTGGAATGGAGTGAAATGCAATATCATTGACACTCCGGGACACATGGATTTTATTGCGGAAGTGGAGCGGACATTCAAAATGCTTGATGGAGCAGTCCTCATCTTATCCGCAAAGGAAGGCATACAAGCGCAAACAAAGTTGCTGTTCAATACTTTACAAAAACTGCAAATCCCGACAATTATATTTATCAATAAAATTGACCGTGACGGTGTGAATTTGGAGCGTTTGTATCTGGATATAAAAACAAATCTGTCTCAAGATGTCCTGTTTATGCAAACTGTTGTCGATGGATTGGTTTATCCGAATTGCTCCCAAACATATATAAAGGAAGAATACAAAGAATTTGTATGCAACCATGACGACAATATATTAGAACGATATTTGGCGGATAGCGAAATTTCACCGGCTGATTATTGGAATACGATAATCGATCTTGTGGCAAAAGCCAAAGTCTATCCGGTACTACATGGATCAGCAATGTTCAATATCGGTATCAATGAGTTGTTGGACGCCATTTCTTCTTTTATACTTCCTCCGGCATCAGTCTCAAACAGACTTTCAGCTTATCTCTATAAGATAGAGCATGACCCCAAAGGGCATAAAAGAAGTTTTCTTAAAATAATTGACGGAAGTCTGAGACTTCGAGACGTTGTAAGAATCAACGATTCGGAAAAATTCATCAAGATTAAAAATCTAAAGACTATTTATCAGGGCAGAGAGATAAATGTTGATGAAGTGGGTGCCAATGATATCGCGATTGTAGAAGATATAGAAGATTTTCGAATCGGAGATTATTTAGGTACTAAACCTTGTTTGATTCAAGGGTTATCTCATCAGCATCCCGCTCTCAAATCCTCCGTCCGGCCAGACAGGTCCGAAGAGAGAAGCAAGGTGATATCCGCTCTGAATACATTGTGGATTGAAGACCCGTCTTTGTCCTTTTCCATAAACTCATATAGTGATGAATTGGAAATCTCGTTATATGGTTTGACACAAAAGGAAATCATACAGACATTGCTGGAAGAACGATTTTCCGTAAAGGTCCATTTTGATGAGATCAAGACTATCTACAAAGAACGACCTGTAAAAAAGGTCAATAAGATTATTCAGATCGAAGTGCCACCCAACCCTTATTGGGCCACAATAGGGCTGACGCTTGAACCCTTGCCGTTAGGGTCAGGGTTGCAAATCGAAAGTGACATCTCCTATGGTTATCTGAACCATTCTTTTCAAAATGCCGTTTTTGAAGGGATTCGTATGTCTTGCCAATCTGGTTTACATGGATGGGAAGTGACAGATCTGAAAGTAACTTTTACTCAAGCCGAGTATTATAGCCCGGTAAGTACACCTGCTGATTTCAGACAGCTGACCCCTTATGTCTTCAGGCTGGCCTTGCAACAGTCAGGTGTGGACATTCTCGAACCGATGCTCTATTTTGAGTTGCAGATACCCCAAGCGGCAAGTTCCAAAGCTATTACAGATTTGCAAAAAATGATGTCTGAGATTGAAGACATCAGTTGCAATAATGAGTGGTGTCATATTAAAGGGAAAGTTCCATTAAATACAAGTAAAGACTACGCCTCAGAAGTAAGTTCATACACTAAGGGCTTAGGCGTTTTTATGGTCAAGCCATGCGGGTATCAAATAACAAAAGGCGATTATTCTGATAATATCCGCATGAACGAAAAAGATAAACTTTTATTCATGTTCCAAAAATCAATGTCATCAAAATAATGGAGCGGTCAGGAAATTTCTATAAGGCAATACAGTTGGGATATATACTTATCTCCATTCTTATCGGATGTATGGCATATAATAGCCTCTATGAATGGCAGGAGATAGAAGCATTAGAACTTGGCAATAAAAAAATAGACGAGCTCCGAAAAGAAATAAACAATATCAATATTCAAATGATAAAATTTTCTCTATTGGGTGAAACAATACTGGAATGGAACGATAAAGATATCGAGCATTACCATGCACGGCGTATGGCAATGGACAGTATGCTCTGCCGTTTCAAGGCCACCTATCCAGCAGAGCGCATCGATAGTGTGCGCAGTCTTTTAGAGGATAAGGAACGACAGATGTTCCAGATAGTCCGGTTAATGGATGAACAACAATCTATTAACAAGAAGATAGCTAATCAAATTCCGGTTATTGTGCAGAAAAGTGTGCAGGAACAGCCCAAAAAGCCAAAACGAAAAGGTTTCTTGGGCATCTTTGGCAAAAAAGAGGAAACACAGCCAACGGAAACCACGTCCATGCGCTCCTTGTCGGTCATGGAGAGCGTGGTGATGTTCACCACATTCTTCAGTTCCGTCAACACTTCGTTGCTCTCTTCCAGCAGTTTCGTGTAACCGAAAGCGATTGCCGACAGCTCTTCTGGTCTGAAATTTCCATCACGGAGCATCCTTTGGAAACTGTTTACATAAATGTCGGTGATGTCGCCTACCATCAGGATGGTCTGCTGCACCTTGCGGGCGTCCTTGACGAGATTGTTCACCGATCTGAGGGCATCGTAATACTTTTTGCCCTGCTGATAGATTTTCACCGTTTCCTGAAAGTTGCTCACCATGTTCGTGGCAGTCTTGGAGGTATGAATGATGTTTTTGGAGGCATTGATGATACCCTGCGCCAGATTGCCCGGATCGCTTACGACCCACTGTGCGCTTGCCCTGCCTGCGAAAAGCAGGCACAGGCAGATAATCATTGTTATTCTTGTTCTCATGTTACTTTGGATTTTAGTGGTTGTTATTCTTCTGTCGGGTGTCCCGGCTGCGGTTTCACCCGCACATAGTCGCCGCCCGGCGAGAAGGTCAGCACGTCCGTTGCCCCGTTGTAGGACACGTCGATGCGGAAGCCGGTGTTCATGAACAGGTTGTCGTTTTCCTCCTGCAAGAGATAGGTTTCCGGTTTCAGCTTGCGGCGCAGACCGCTCCGGCGGAACACCGTCACCTTGTAGGCTTCGCCCTCCTTGTAGATAAGCACGTCGGGCTTCCCCTCCACGCTCTCCCAGTTCCCGCACAGCATATCACGGCGGTTGTCGGCCACGTCGCAGGATTGCAGCATCATGACCGCCAATCCGATTAGACACTTGCTGTCTTGCAGGTTTTCCAAAGTTGGAACTTCCCATGCTACGAATTTTGTTGCTATTGCTGTTCTCATATCCGTTGTTTTTGATTTTTATTTTTTATGCGGATTCAAGAGAAATTAGAAAAGTGTATTTTGTTTGGCTTTAATCAGTTTTTTGCATTACCTTTTAATAAGGTAAGCTGCATCTCGGTAATTAAAATAAATAAATTTATTTTGCATTACTCTCAATTTGCATTACCTTTGCAAATTCATTGCATATAGGCAATATATTCAACTATTTTTTTAATTTAAATCATTATGTCATATCTATTTACATCCGAATCAGTTTCTGAGGGACACCCAGACAAAGTGTCTGACCAGATTTCAGACGCATTGCTCGATCAGTTCCTCGCATACGACACCAAAGCGCATTGCGCGATAGAGACATTCTGTACTACAGGTCAGGTGGTAATCATGGGAGAGGTTCGCTCCGAAGAATACGTTGACCTGCAAACAATCGCCCGCAAGACGATAAAGAAAATTGGATACACCAAGTCGGAATACCAGTTCGACGGTGACTCATGCGGTGTGCTCACTGCCATACACGAGCAGAGCGACGACATCAACCGCGGAGTGAGCCGTGAGGAGGACTTAGACCAGGGTGCCGGCGACCAGGGAATGATGTTCGGCTATGCCACAAACGAGACCGACAACTACATGCCTGTATCGCTCGACCTGGCACAGCTCATCATGCGAACACTTGCCGACATCCGCAGAGAGGGAAAGGTGATGACCTATCTCAGACCCGACTCAAAGAGCCAGGTGACAGTGGAATATTCCGATGACGACATACCTCAGCGCATTGATACCATCGTGGTGTCTACACAGCACGACGACTTCATCAAGAATGCCGACGGTACCGACAACGACGAGGCTATGCTCCAGAAAATCCGCGAGGACGTGATAAACATCCTCATACCGAGAGTGAAGGAGCAGATAGGAGAGAAAGTGCTCAGGCTCTTCAACGGCGACATCAAGTATTTCGTAAACCCGACAGGAAAGTTCGTGATCGGTGGACCTCACGGCGACACCGGACTGACCGGCCGCAAGATAATCGTTGACACATACGGCGGAAAGGGAGCACACGGCGGAGGCGCCTTCTCAGGAAAAGACTCCAGCAAGGTGGACCGCTCGGCAGCCTATGCCACACGCCATATCGCCAAGAACATGGTGGCAGCGGGAGTTGCCGACGAGATGCTCGTGCAGGTGAGCTATGCCATCGGTGTGGCAGAGCCGGTAAGCGTATACGTGAACACCTACGGCAGAAGCCATGTGGAGATGAGCGACGGAGAGATAGCAAAGAAGATCAGCGAGATGTTCGACCTGCGGCCGAAGGCTATAGAGCAGCAGCTGAAACTCCGTCAGCCTATGTATCTTGAGACGGCAGCCTACGGACACATGGGACGCAAGCCGGAGACAGTGAAGAAGACCTTCACCAGCCGCTATCATGAAACGAAGACTATCGACGTGGAGCTCTTCACATGGGAGAAGCTCGACCTCGTGGACAAGATAAAGAAAGAATTCGGTCTTTAATCCCAAAGGTGGCAGAATGACCGTTAGGGTTTAACCACAAAACGGCAAGACGCCCGTTAGGGAGTCTTAGATTGAAAAAACGTGGCAAGTGGAAAGCTTGCCGAACAGCAGACGAGTTGGCAAGATCCTCTCCTGACCTCCCTTTGAAGGGAGAGACTGTCAAGTCACAGGAAAACACCTTGTCAACTCGTTTTCCTTGTCAATTCGGCAGGGAATCAACAAAGAGAGTAATAGACAATGCTACAGACAGACTCAACAGAAACGAAACATAGTCAGCAACATGGTGTGCAGCTCATTGAGCAGCATCATGAGGAGATGCGCCAGCCATATCAGGTGTTGCATGAGCTGCCCCGCGATGCCACTCCGGCACAGCAGGACTCAGCTTTGCAGACGGTGTATGGCGCACAGCCACGTGTTCAGGAGGCGGTGCCGCTCGACTCCACCAGTCTGCTCAACCGTGCCAATGCCATCGGCAAGCTGGAGAACGTGGAACTGCCGCAATACTACAAGCAGAACTTCTTCTCCACCGATTCACTGTGGCATCCGGAGCTCAACGGCGGCCGCTATGGCATTGCCGGCGACCCCGTGCCCTATACCATACGCGGCGACAACATGATTACGGCACTGTTGCTCTGCTGCTTCATCCTCGCCTTCGTGGCATTCTCAAAGTCGAGATGGTTCATAATGAGGCAGACCAAGCAGTTCTTCAGAACAGAGCGCAGCGGCACTACGGTGATGACGGAGACGACAAACGAATTCCGTTTCCAGTTCTTCCTCGCTGCGCAGACCAGTCTGCTGCTGTCGCTCGTTGCCTTCTTCTATGCCCAGGAGCGCAATTCCGACACCTTCCTCGTCTCGTCGCAGTATCAGTTGATAGCGATGTTCTTCGGCGTCTTCGCCGGGTATTTCATGCTCAAGTCCATACTGTATACTATTGTCAACTGGGTGTTCTTCACCGCCCGGCAGAATGCGTCATGGATGAAGTCGTTCCTTTTCACCACCTCCGTCGAGGGAGTGGTGATGTTCCCCGTGGTAGTGTCGCAGGCATATTTCGGACTGTCGATGAAACACACCATCCTCTATGTGGGAGCCGTTGTGGTGTTGTCGCGATTGTTGTCATTATACAAGTGCTTTTTAATCTTTTTCAGACAGAAAGGCGTTTATCTGCAAATAATTTTGTACTTTTGCGCCCTTGAAATAATACCGCTTCTTGCGCTCTGCGGCACGTTGTCGGTTTTGATAAGTTATTTGAATGTAAATTTTTAAGGCATCGATGATTAAGAAGATTTTAGTTTCTCAACCCAAACCTACTAGCGACAAGTCACCTTATTATAGGATTGCAGAAGATTTTGGAGTAGAGCTGGTATTTAGACCATTCATAAAGGTGGAAGGACTCTCTTCGAAAGAATTCCGCCAGCAGAAGATAAGCATCACGAGCTTCACTGCCGTGGTATTCACGTCTCGCCATGCGATAGACAACTTCTTCAAGATTGCTCAGGAGATGCGTTTTGAAATCCCTGACACGATGAAATATTTCTGTGTCACTGAGACCATTTCATTATATATCCAGAAATACGTGCAGTACCGCAAGCGTAAGGTGTTCTTCGGCAGCACCGGCAAGATCGACGACCTCGTGCCGCTGATGATGAAGCACAAGCAGGAGAAATACCTCGTGCCGCTGAGCGACGTTCACGACAACTCCGTGAAGAAGCTCCTCGACACAAAGGGACTCCAGCATACCGAATGCGTGATGTACCGCACGGTGTGCAACGACCTCACCGAAGAGGAAGTGAAGAACTTCGACTACGACATGTGTGTGTTCTTCAGCCCGTCAGGTGTGGCAGCATACAAGAAGGCATTCCCGGATGGATGCGGAGCGGCACCTATGAAGGCAGCCACCTTCGGTCCTGCAACTGCCAAGGCAGCCCACGACGCCGGACTCGACGTGCAGGTGGAAGCACCATCAGAGAAATATCCTTCGATGACGAGCGCTCTGCGCCGATTCCTCATCGACCAGGAAGACTAATATAACACCCCTTGATGACTCTCCCGACCAGGAACACCCTAAGCAAGAGTGAGCGCCTGCACGGCAGGAATGCCGTGGAGCAGCTGTTCCAGAAAGCGAAAAGAAGCTCTATGGTTGTCTTTCCGCTTAGGGCGGTATATACCCTCACCACAGAAGAGGAACAAAAGGGCGAAGCTGCAGTGAGAGTGCTTGTCAGTGTTTCGAAGAAGCATTTCAAGAGAGCCGTGAAGCGCAATCGCGCCAAGAGGCAGGTGCGCGAGGCTTACCGCAAGAACAAGCATGCTCTCGCCGATATCATCGCCGGTATGCCGGGCACAGGACTCTCCATCGCCTTCGTGTGGCTCTCGGATGAGCCGCAGCCGTCTGGCGAAGTGGAGGCATCTATGGTAGCGTTGCTCAGCAGGATAGGGGAGAAGGCGCATCGCATCTACGACAACAGCAGGAAAGCGGAGACCCACAATCTCACGGATCAGGAACAACCATAAGGCTCTATGGGCAAGATAGTGAAGTTTATCTCCAAAGCCCTCGTATGGCTGCTGTGCCTGCCGATACTGTTCTATCAGCGGTGCATATCCCCGTTTACGCCGCCCTCATGCCGCTTCACACCCACATGCTCCGAATATGCCCGTGAGGCAATAGTGAAACACGGACCGGTGAAAGGACTGTATCTCGCCATCCGGCGTATTCTGAGATGTCATCCCTGGGGAGGCAGCGGTTACGACCCCGTGCCGTAGGGGGGGATGGAAAAGTCTGGTACTTAAAGAAATAAAACATTAACGATATGAAAAAGAACTTTGTTGAAGAACTTAAATGGCGCGGTATGCTGGCTCAGATGATGCCAGGCGCCGAGGAGTTGCTGCAGAAGGAGATGGTAACCGCATATCTCGGTACCGACCCTACGGCTGACTCACTGCACATCGGACACCTTTGTGGAATCATGATGCTCCGCCACCTTCAGCGTTGCGGACACAAGCCTATCATCCTTGTCGGCGGTGCCACAGGAATGATCGGTGACCCATCTGGCAAGAGCCAGGAGCGCAACCTGCTCGACGACAAGACTCTCTACCATAACCAGGAGGCAATCAAGAAGCAGGTGAGCAAGTTCCTCGACTTTGAGGGCACCGAGCCTAACAAGGCAGAGCTGGTGAACAACTACGACTGGATGAAGAACTTCACCTTCCTCGACTTTGCCCGTGAGGTGGGCAAGCATATCACTGTGAACTATATGATGGCAAAGGAGAGCGTGCAGCAGCGTCTCAACGGTACGGCCCGCGACGGTCTCTCGTTCACAGAGTTCACATACCAGCTGCTCCAGGGATACGACTTCCTGTATCTCTACCAGCACTACAACTGCAAGATGCAGCTCGGCGGCAACGACCAGTGGGGTAACATGACCACCGGTACGGAGCTTATCCGCCGCACTCTCGGCAACGATGTGGAGACTTATGCCCTCACCTGTCCGCTCATCACCAAGGCCGACGGCAAGAAGTTCGGAAAGACAGAGAGCGGAAATATCTGGCTCGACCCTAAGCGCACTTCTCCATACAAGTTCTATCAGTTCTGGCTCAATGTCAGCGACGACGATGCGGAGCGCTACATCAAGATATTCACAAGTCTCGATAAGGAGACCATCGACGCTCTCGTAGAGGAGCACAAGCAGGATCCGGGCAGACGCATCCTCCAGAAGCGCCTTGCTGAGGAGACCACGGTGATGGTACACTCCAAAGAGGCTCTCGACGCTGCCATCGAGGCGTCAAACATCCTCTTCGGAAAGTCTACAAAGGAGTCGCTGCTGAAGCTCGACGAGCAGACATTCCTCGACATCTTCGAGGGTGTGCCACAGTTTGAGGTAAACCGCGACGTGCTCGGACAGCCGGCAGTAGAGATTTTCACACAGGCTGCTCCAGTATTCGCCAGCAAGGGCGAGATGCGTAAGCTCGTACAGGGTGGAGGAGTATCTCTCAACAAGGAGAAACTTGCGGCTTTCGACCGTCCTGTGACAGAAGACGACCTTATCGACGGTAAGTATCTGCTCGTGCAGCGCGGCAAGAAGAATTATTATCTCCTCATCCTCAAATAAGGATTACAACGTTCTTTCAACAAGGCGCTTGGCATGGGGATAAAATTCCTCGGTGATAATTTTTGGAATAGGCAAAAAAATATAGATAGCAAAATTTGGTAATGGTATAAAAAAACATTACCTTTGCAACGCATTAGACTTGGGAAACGGTGGTTTCTCAAAACAAAAAGATGATTTGATTGTCCTATGGTGTAATGGTAGCACTACAGTTTTTGGTTCTGTCAGTGGTGGTTCGAGTCCGCCTGGGACAACGGGGAGCGGCGAGCGAAGTGATTCGGTCGCCGTTTTTGTATGCTTTTGGCAAGAGTAATCTCTTGTCTTTTATAAGGCTCTTTTACCTGTTTTCAATTCGCAATAGCTCACCATTACTCATTGTCCCCAAATCGGTTATTAGGGCTTGCTTGAATTTTGTTTTTTAGAAGAGTGGATTTTATTTAATGAATAATAGCGAGCTATTGCGAATTAAAAACAAGCAAAAAACGCCTTGAAAAAAACAAAAGACTGCAAGCAGTTGTAAAACATTACATTGAACGGACTAATGACTGATTTGGGTTAAACGACAAGTTGTATCTACATCAAGAATCCAGACCATAAAGGTTTTGCCCGAGATGGGTAAACCTAATAATGGCCATCTTTTCTCGATAAAACCGTGGAAATGCAAGGAAAATTTGTGCATTTCAGGCTGTTCGCTTATTTTCCTGTTCAAATATTTGGGACATTCAGACAGCCGTTTTTATCTTTGCAAAAAACGAAAGACAATGAGAACAATCATTTTGCCGACGACTATACCAAGGAAGTCCTCTATATGCTGAAGAAGTCCAACGTGGATATTTCCAACAGCGATATAGCATACCGCGGCATCCAGATAGCCTTCGCCAGCATTCAATATTCCGAGAGCATGACTTATACGAGTATAAACGCAGAGTGACAATCCATTTTTTAATCATTTAATTATAGAAAGGATAAAACTATGAAAAAAATCTTTTTATTGCTGTTCGTGCTTGCCAGTTCATTATGCATGAACGCACAGAACATAAAGTATGTGGAGTTGACGCAGGACGGCGTATTCACCCCCTCCCCGGTCAGCGACGAATGGAGAGATGTTGATTCTATTGTCGTGACAGGAACATTGGGAAACAAGAACTATTATCAACTCCGTGACCTTGCAGAGTATTTTGATCTGACAGGACTTAATCTGGAGAATTGCAAACTTGTGGATGACTGTATCGGTACAATGGCTTTCAAGCCACGCGTTCCAGCCGTATGCGTATTAGGAATAGGCGAAGATACTTGGAATTACGGATACGAGAGCATAAAGACGGAAGAGAGATATTACCGTGTCAATCTTAAGTATGTTACATTGCCGTATGGTCTGAAGAAGATATGCTATGGAGCTTTCTATTGCAACAATCTTGAAACCCTTGACCTTCCGGAAAGTGTTGAGTCAATCGAGTACATGGCCTTTGCCGGCTGCAGATATCTGAAATCATTCATTCTGCATGCTTCATCTCCAAGTGAAATCACCCTTGGTGAAAAAGTGTTTGAAGACATTTCCGAAGATGTTGTGCTCTACGTTCCCCAAGGCGCCAAGTCCGCTTTCGAGTCAGACGCGACCTGGGGCACAGCCTTCAAGACGATAAAGGAGTATGACGTTGCAGGAATACACAATGCTGTAATGACCTCAGATGCTGGGGCAGACAGGATTTTTACCCTTGACGGCAGGTATGTCGGTACCGACATCAATGCCCTGGCAAAGGGAATGTATATAGTCAACGGAAAGAAAATCTTGAAATAATCTGCATTGTTCGTCGTCAATGGAGTGAAGACAGAGACATACAAGCTGCAATGATGCAGTCAGAGCTTGTTTTATTTTGAATCACGTAAATTAAGTTAGATAGGGGAGAGGGAACTTGTCTTAAAAGTCAAGGGCCCTTCCCCTTTGTGCATTTCCCTCGTCATTAATTGTGATGAATTTAGAGCCGGGTGTATTAATAATGTTGAAAGTCTTTTTAGTGAACAGATTGTTATTATTATCTTTGCAGACGGCTTATCGGTAACTTCATTGCAGTGTCTGGGGATGAAGAGAATAGCAGTAAATAACAATATAAAATCCTATGAAATTTAGAGAGAATCTGTCGGTTAGGAGACGCTTTCTTTTAGTCGCCCTCTTGATTGTAGCTTTGATGGTCGTAGCTATGTCTTTGTTTCTTGTTCACAAGAGAAACGCTACACCTCGTGAGCTTGCCCATATAAACGCATTGTGTAGTAAGGATATACAAAGGGCAAAAACACTGTTTATTGCAGCCAAGAAGCGTGAGAAAACCTATGATGAGGATGGCAGATGGTTCTTGAAGTTTCTTTCTCTCAAACTTAAGGTGAAAGAAAACTCTGATTTTAAAGATGATAAAGAAGTCTTGGCACTCGTTGACCATTATGAAGGATATGGTGATGATGCTATGCTGTCGGATGTATATTATTGTGCGGGTTGCGTGTATCGCACATTGAATGACTACCCTAAAGCCGTAGAGTATTTCATGAAGATAGTAGGAGTGAACCATACCATAAAGGCTCCTACAGATATAGAAGCCCTTTGCTATTATCAATTGGCCTATATCTATTCTGTACAGGGGCTCGACAGCGAAGCTCTGAAATGGCAGAAGAAAGCCTTGCAGATACATGAGAGTCAAGGCGATCTCACACATTGTGTGTATGACTATAACAATATGGCATGGAGCTATATGGCATTAGGCTATAAGAACAAAGCTCTGAAGATGCTCCTCAAGGCCAGGGGCATGGCCCTGAAGATAGATGATGCAGCCCTATTGTCGGAGGTGGATGGTTTTCTCGCAAATTACTATAACGAGAATGGTCCTCTTACAGAAGCGAAGAAATTTATTGATTCTGCGCGTCGTAATGTTGGCAATGCCACACTCAGTTCCACATACTCCTTGTCTTTTGAAATCTATGACAAGCTCGGCCTGCGTGATTCTGCCGCTGTGTTTTGCAACAAGGTGCTACAACATGGGTCTGTATATGCCAAGCGTCATGCTTATTGGTGGCTAACGGTGCAAAGCCTGAAGAATGGTGATGCAGAAGGCGCTTTAGGTAACTTCGTTAGTTACAAGAACTATGTTGACTCTGTGGATATCGTTTCGCCACGTGATGCTTTGGCAAGTGCCAATGCCATGTATGACTACGAATTGAAAGAGAAGGAGAATCTGAAGCTAGAGATGCATCAGATGCGTCAGACGGTCTATATTATAGTTTCCGTGACCATTGCGATAATCATAGTCCTTTTGTCAATGTTGACATATTTCATTTTATGGCGGAGAAAACGCCTTCTTGAAACCCGTATGGAGATATTGAACAAGGCATTGGAAAGGGAACGTGAGCTGAAGGAAGAGGCTATTGCAGAAAAGGAGATGGAAATGGAGCAGATGCGTAGGCAACTTGCTGAGTCGAAAAGTGGAAAAATCGGCAATGAAGAACAGGTATTTGCCGTTGCTGACAGAAATGATGACATTCAGAAGAAGAAACTTATTGTTCGTTCCCGAAATCTGCGCGACAAAAAATTTCTTGAATCAGAGGTGTTCAAAAAACTGATGCTGGCAATTTCGGGAGGAGAGAATGTGAAGTTTGAAGACTGGGATGAGTTGTTCGCTACGGTGAATCGGATTTATCCAAGTTACAAGGATAATATAGCGAAATTCTGCCGTATGAGCGAGATACAGATGAAGGTGTGTGTGTTGCTGAAAATCGGTGTGAGCTTTTCTGACATTTCCGTCCTCGTAATCAGGTCGAAAGATACCGTTTATTCAATTTGTACCAGATTATATTTCAAGAATTTCAAGACCAAGGGAACAGCCAGCAAATGGGCTGAGCTGATGAGGTCGTTGTAGCTTGTTTCCTGTTAGACTGTATTCGTATTTTTATTGTTTGTTCGGGTTACACGACAAGTTGTATCTATATCAAGAGTCTATACCAGAAAAGTTTCCCCTCCCCGTTACCGATTACTAAAAAAACGTAACAAAGGCTTTACAATTATCCGGTTTTATAGACATCGAAAGAATATTTTTTGTAACTTCGCAAAAAGAACAATGCATACCCCTATGATATGCGCCACTCCCCGAAATGCAGGAAGCAGTGATGAAAACAATATTTGCCGCTTGATGATTGTCATGGAGGATGGATGAAAGCGTGTAGGATTGTTTTTTTATGATATTTGTAATATAAAACTTTACTATTATGGCAAAAGGTGGAAAAGGAAGAAAACGACTTAACAAGAAGCAGATTATAGATAAGCTCCAGGACTTCTTCTTGGAGAATCCCGAAAAGCAATATAGTTTCAAGGAAATATTCCGTGCGCTCCGTCTCGACACGCATCCCGCAAAGATGCTCGCCGTTGACGTGATGGAGGAAATGGCATGGGACGACTTCCTCGTCAGGAAAGGCGAAAGCGCCTATCAGCTCAACCAGAACGGACAGGTGCAGGAAGGCACCTTCCAGCGCAAGGCGAACGGCAAGAACACCATCGTTCCCGACGACGGTGCAGCCCCGATATTCGTGGCAGAGCGCAACTCTATGTTCGCCCTCACCGGCGACAAGGTGCAGTTCACCATCATGGCGCGCCGCAAGAACCACATCCGCGAAGCAATGGTGACAAAGATACTGCAGAGAGCCAAAGACACCTTCGTGGGCAAGCTCAGAGTGGAGAGAGACTTCGCCTTCCTCGTGTCAGACGGCAATATCTTCGTAAACGACGTCATAATCCCCAAGCGCAAGCTGAAGGGCGGAAAGACCAACGACAAGGCAGTGGTGAAGATCACCCAGTGGCCATCCAAGGAGAACAAGAGCATGATAGGCGAAGTGGTTGACGTGCTCGGCGAGACCGGCGACAACGATGTGGAGATGAACTCCATACTCGCTCAATACGGTCTGCCATACAAATATCCGAAGGCAGTGGAAGACGCTGCCAACAAGATAGACCCTACGATAACCGAGCAGGACTACAAGGAGAGAGAAGACTTCCGCGACGTCACCACCTTCACCATCGACCCACACGACGCCAAGGACTTCGACGACGCCCTCTCTATCCGCGAACTGTCGAAAGGCTTATGGGAAGTAGGAGTACATATCGCTGACGTGTCGCATTACGTCACCGAGGGGTCTATAATCGACAAGGAGGCAGTGAAGCGAGCCACAAGTATATACCTCGTAGACCGCACCATACCTATGCTGCCGGAGCGACTCTGCAACTTTATCTGTTCGCTACGCCCCGACGAGGAGAAGCTCACATACAGCGTGATATTCGACATGAACGAAGAGGGAGAGGTGTTGCGCTGGCGGCTCCATCACTGCGTGATAAAGAGCAACCGCCGTTTCTGCTACGAGGAAGTGCAGAAAATCCTTGAAGACAATGGAGTGGTGGACGGAACAGGACAGCCAGCACCGCCACCAGCCAAGGGAAAGACATATCAGGGAGAGTATGCCACGGAGCTCATAATGCTCGACCGCATAGCCAAGAAGCTGCGTGCCGCAAGGTTCAAACACGGTTCGGTGAAGTTCGACCGTGAGGAGCTGCGCTTCGACATCGACGAGAAGGGCAAGCCGACACGCTGCTACTTCAAGATTGCCAAAGACGCCAACAAACTCGTGGAGGAGTTCATGCTCCTCGCCAACCGCACCGTGGCAGAGAGCGTAGGAAAGGTGGCGAAGGGAAAGAAGCCGAAGACATTGCCATACCGTATCCACGACCAGCCCGACCCAACGAAGCTGGAGACATTGAGACAGTTTGTGGTGAAGTTCGGCTATAAGGTGAAGACCGACGGCACGAAGGGTGCCATCACCAAGAGTCTCAACACGCTGCTCGACGAATGCGCCGGCAAGAAGGAGCAGAAGGTGATAGAAACCGTGGCGCTGAGAGCCATGATGAAGGCAAAATACAGCATCCACAACATCGGCCACTACGGACTCGCCTTCGAGTATTACACCCACTTCACCAGTCCTATCCGCCGCTATCCCGACACTATGGTGCATCGCCTGCTCACACGCTATCAGGCAGGAGGACGCAGTGCCAACAAGGAGCACTACGAGGAACTGTGTGAACACTCCAGCGACATGGAGCAGATAGCACAGAACGCCGAGCGCGACAGTATAAAATACAAGATGGTGGAGTTTATGTCAGACAAGATAGGCAACACCTACGATGCCCACATCAGCGGACTCACCTCCTATGGCATCTATTGCGAAATCGACGAGAACCACTGCGAGGGAATGGTGTCGCTGAGAGACCTGAATGACGACTACTACGATTTCGACGAGCGCAACTACTGTCTTGTAGGCCGTCGCCACCACAACAGGTATCAGCTTGGCGACCCGATACGTGTGCAGGTGGCAAAGGCAAACCTGGAGAAGAAACAGCTCGACTTCGGAATCGCTGACGAGTAGACAGCTGCTCCGCTCAGTATAAACTATTGATAATCATATCGTCATTGGCAACCGGTACTCTTCCGTCATGAGAGAGTACAGGTTGCCAATTACTGTATCATAATGAGGCAGATACCGTTGCCCCGCATCATTCCCAACCGATATCAGCCGGCAGTATCAAACAAAATATCTCAAAAAATATGAGGCTCAAATCATACCAAGTTATTTTTTCACCGTCACTAAGGCATTACAAAAGAGTCCCATCCGCGTCTTGTATATAAAAAGAACAAAAAGAAGAAGATGGAAACAAAAGAACTCATAAAACAAGCCGAGATAAACCGCAGAAGGCTTATCGAAGTGGTCTACAATGCCAAGGCCGGACACATCGGCGGCGACCTGTCATGTCTCAATGTTATGACAGCACTCTATTTCGATATCATGAACGTCAGTCCAGCCGACGTGAAGAATCCCGACCGCGACCGTTTCGTTCTCAGTAAAGGACATTGCGTGGAAGCACTCTATGTCACCCTTGAGGCAAAGGGATTCCTGAAGAAGGAAATCACCGACACGCTCGGAAAGTTCGGTTCCATACTCAGCGGACACCCCACCATTGAAGTGCCGGGCATCGAAGTGAACACAGGAGCGCTGGGCCACGGACTCTCTATCGGAGTGGGTATGGCACTGGCTGCCAAGATGGACAAGAGAGACTACAAGACCTTTGTGATGATGGGCGACGGCGAGCAGGGCGAAGGCTCTATCTATGAGGCTGCCATGGCAGGACATCAGTATAAGCTCGACAACCTGGTGGCTATCATCGACCGCAACCATCTGCAGATAAGCGGCAACACCGAAGACGTGATGGCTATAGAAGACATCGCGGCACGCTGGACAGCCTTCGGATGGGACGTGAAACGCATGGACGGTGACGACATGGAAGACATCATGAAGACTTTTGCCGCCATCGACTATACCAACCACAAGCCACACCTCCTGATATCAAACACCACTAAGGGAAAGGGAGTGTCGTATATGGAGAATGTGGCAAAATGGCATCATGGCATGCCGAGCGAGGAACAGTATCGCCAGGCACTCAGCGAGATAGACGAAAGAATAAAGAACCTTTAATACACACATTGATATAGAACTATGATAGCTTGTAGAAAGAGTTTTACTGACACTTTGCTTGAATTGGCAAAGCAGGACAAGGATATTATTGCTGTAACGACAGACGCACGCGGTTCGGTGACGCTCAACGACTTCGCCGACCAGCTGCCGGAGCAGTTCGTTGAATGTGGTATCGCTGAGCAAGACGCCGTGGGAATAGCAGCCGGTCTGGCACACAGCGGAAAGAAGGTATTTGCCTGCGGACCGGCATGCTTCTATGTGGCACGCAGTCTGGAGCAGGTGAAAGTAGACCTTGCATACAGTGAGAATCCGGTGAAGATACTCGGTGTGAGCGGAGGAGTGGCATACGGAGCACTCGGAGCCACACACCACAGTCTGCACGACATCGCGGCATTGCGCACATTCCCGGGAATGAACATCGTGTTGCCATGCGACGCGCGCCAGACACGCAAGCTGGTGAAGCTGCTCGTGGATTTCCCACATCCTGTATACGTGAGAGTGGGACGTGCGGCAGTGCCCGACGTATATGAGAACGACGACTTCGACTTCCAGCTCGGCAAGGCAAACATGCTGCTCGACGGTAAAGACCTCACCATCATAGGATGCGGCGAGACCGTATACCACGCCCTTCAGGCAGGAAAGATGCTGAAGGAGCAGGGCATCAGTGTCCGTGTGCTCGACATGTCGTCGCTGAAACCTTTTGATGCCGAAGCCATCCGCAAGGCGGCAGAGGAGACAGGACGCATCATAACAGTGGAGGAGCACAGCCAGTTCGGCGGCCTCGGAGCCATCGTCACAGAGACGCTTTCGGAGAATCCGGTGCCCGTGCGCATCCTCGGCATACCAGACGAGAATGTGGTTCACGGTACCAACAAGGAGATTTTCGCCCACTACGGACTCGATGCCGACGGCATAGTGAAGGCAGCCAATGACTTTCTCAAGAAATGACAAGACAAATGGGTGATTATATCATAGCCATAGACCAGAGCACATCGGCAACAAAGGCGATGCTCTTCAATGACAGATGTGAGATGCTTCAGCGTGTCAACGTGGAGCACCACCAGTATTATCCCAAGGCTGGATGGGTGGAACACGATGCCGAAGAGATCTACGCCAATGTGATAGCTGCCGTGAAGCAGCTGATGAAGGATGCCGACATGGAGGCAAGCTACTCCATGGCAATCACCAACCAGAGGGAGACCGTGGTGGTGTGGGACAAGACCACCGGACATCCAGTATGCAATGCCGTGGTGTGGCAGTGCATGCGTGGCGTGGACATCTGCAACGAACTGAAGGCGCAGGGCTACGGACCGATGGTGATGGAGAAGAGCGGACTGCTCATCGACCCCTATTTCTCGGCGAGCGGAGTGAAATGGATTCTCGACAATGTGGAAGGTGCGAGAGAAAAGGCAGACCGTGGCGAACTGCTCATGGGAACGATGGACTCCTGGCTGATATGGAAACTCACCGGCGGGAAACGCCATGTCACCGACTATACCAACGCATCACGCACGATGCTGATGAATATACATACGCTGCAGTGGGACGACGACCTGCTAAGACTCTTCGGTATCCCTCGCAGCATGATGCCGGAACTGTTGCCATGCGACGGTGTGTTCGGCGATACTGTGGTGGAAGGACTCTTCCTGCAGCCTGTTGCCATTGCCGGAGTGCTCGGCGACTCCCATGGAGCGCTGGCAGGACAGATGTGTTTCGAGGCAGGACTCGGAAAGGCAACCTACGGCACGGGGTCGTCGGTGATGGTGAACATCGGCGAGAAGGCGGCGCCAGCCCCCGACGGACTCGTCACCTCTATCGGATTTGCCGCCCTCGGAAAGGTGTTCTATGCCTTTGAGGGAAACATACACAGTACGGGAGCCACACTGAAATGGCTGCAGGAACAGCTCAAGATGATTGACTCGCCAGCCGACGTGGAGCCTGAGGCGCTGTCGGTGGCAGACAATGGCGGCGTGTATTTCGTGCCGGCGTTTGCCGGACTCGGCGCACCATGGTGGAACGACAAGGTGAGGGCTGCTGTGATGGGTATGACGCTCGCCACTACGAGAGCGCATTTCCTGCGTGCCGCCCTGGAGTCGATAGCATATCAGGTGAACGACCTCGTGAAGGCGATGACGGTGAAGGCTGGCATAGACCTGAAGGAGATTCGTGTGGACGGAGGACCGACCAAGAACAGGTTCCTGATGCAGTTTCAGGCAGACTGTCTGAGAGTGCCGGTAAACTGTTCCGACGTTGAAGAGGCATCGGCATTGGGAGCCGTTGTCATGAACGGACTCTCTCGCGGCGTATGGAAGAGTTTCGATGAGGTGGCACGGTTGCACCGCAGCCGATGGACCGTATGTTCGCAGGACAACGAAGCTTGGATGGAGAAGAACATAGAGGGATGGCACAAGGCTGTGAGACAGCTCATCAATTCTCCCGAATGAAATAAACCTTCTACATGTAAAAAATAAGAAACAAAAGACAAGAACATTATGAAGAAGAACAAAAAACAGTGTTTCGGTGTCATCATCGGCACACGTGCATATTTCAACTCTGAGCTTGCCAGAGACGTGCGCAAGCAGTTGCTGAAGACTTTGGACGCCGAGGGCTACGACTATGTGATACTCCCTGAAGATGCCACTCCTACGGGAAGCAGCAGCATAGAGACAAGAGAGGACGGACTGAAATGTGCGGAGCTGTTCCGCCAGAACCGTGACCGCATCGACGGCATCATCGTGTCGTTGCCTAACTTCGGTTTCGAGATCGGCATCATAAACGCAATCAGTGTTGCCGACCTGCATGTGCCGGTTCTCGTGCAGGCTTGCGACGACGAGAACGACAAGGTGGACCTAGACAGCCGTAGAGACGCATTCTGCGGAAAAATCTCAGTATGCAACAACCTATACCAGTATGGCATCCCATTCACAGACACCACTCTGCATACATACTCAATATATTCCGACCTGTTGGCAAAAGACATTAACCGCTTCGCTGCCGTATGCCGCGTGGTGAACGGACTGAAGCATGCCCGCATCGGTCAGATAGGAACTCGTCCGTTGGGCTTCAACACCTGTCGTGCGAGTGAGAAACTGCTGCAGGCATCGGGCATCACTGTGGTGCCGGCAGACTTGAGCGAGATTCTATATGCCGCAGAGGCGATAGAAGACAGCGACACCGACCTGCTCCGCCAGATGGAGAAGGTGGCAGGATATGCCGAGGTGCCTGAATCATACAGGGAGAAACTGCGTCTGCAGTGCAAGTTCGGCGTTGCCGTAAACCGTTGGGTTGAGGCAAACCAGGTGGATGCCGTGGCGATACAGTGTTGGGACTCGCTGGAGCAGAACTTCGGTTGTGCTGCCTGCGTCACCATGAGTATGCTCAGCGAGGCTGGCATACCGGCAGCCTGTGAGACCGACATTGCCGGTGCCGTGTCTATGCTCGCATTGACGCTGGCATCCAAAGAACCGTCGGCAATCGCCGACTGGAACAACAACTTTGCAGAAAACCGCAACAAGTGTGTATGCACCCACTGCGGAAACTTCCCTAAATCGTTCATCGGCAACGACAACCTGCGCCTTGGCCCGCTTGGCGTGCTCGGCCGCACGCTCGGCAAGATTAACACCTTCGGTGCCGTTTACGCCAAGGTTAGCGCCGGCGACTTCACCTTCTTCCGTATCTCTACCGACGATACAAAGGGAATGATAAAGGCATACGTGGGAGAGGGAAAGATGACCGACGATCCATACGGCATGGATGGCTGCATCGTTGTCACCGAGGTGCCTGAACTGCAGAAGCTGATGAAGTATATCTGCAAGAACGGTTTCGAACACCATGTGGCACTCGTGCGTGCTGATGTGGCAGGTGTCATCGAGGAGGCTCTCGACAGCTATCTCGGCTGGGATCTTTATGTGCATGAATAACACATACACACTGCAATAATAAATACATTTTTCATAGATGATTAAAAACGAAGAGGGGATGTTCCATGTGAATGGCGCATCCCTTCGCCTTTTTTCACCTGTCTGGTAGAATGTCTGGATATTATGACCATTTGCCGCTTATTTGTGCATAAAAGTAAACCGGGTTATTCCATTTCGGATAATTAAAACACTCTATAACGCAATTTTAAAGATAGACTGATGATAATAACGAATAAAATACTTAATTTTGCACCGTTATGTCACAGAAGCTAATTCAAAGTCAGGAGCAGAAGACTGTTCAGGTGCAGCGACTCACGCAGCAGCAGATGCTTGCGGTGAAGATGCTGGAGATGCCGCTTACCGAACTGGAGCAGAGCATACAGGCAGAGATTGACGATAATCCCGCCATGGAAAGCTCTTCGCCGGATGATGCGGCATTTGCCGGAGATTCTGAAATGGAGTCTGCCGACACTTCGGCGTTTGCCACCAAGGAAACCCCGTCTGCCGGTAATGAAGCGTCAGCATCCGCCGGCGACAGCGACGACACCGTAGACGAGGCAGCCGCGGCTTTCGATGCGGCGACAGAAAGGGAGGAGAGGGCTTCGGCACTCGACGACGCACTGTCGAACATCGGTATGGACGACCGTATGCCAGATGCCGACTATCCGTCATACTACGGCAATGCCGACTCTGCCGACTATGAGGAGATGGTATATGGCGAGCAGGCTTCTTTCTACGACAAACTGAAGGAGCAGATGGTTGACGTAGACCTCGACGACCGTCAGAGGGAGATAATGGAATATGTGATAGGGTCGCTCGATGGCGACGGACTGCTGAGGAAGTCTGCCGACAGCATCTCAGACGAGCTTGCCATCTATCATAACATATACTGCACGGAGGAGGATGTTAAGAACGTCATCACCCTGCTGCAGACTTTCGATCCTGCCGGCATAGGAGCTTCCGACCTGCGCGAATGCCTGCTGCTGCAGATCAGAAGGCGGCCCGACACTGAAATCACACGACTGATGCTAAAGGTCGTCGACAGGTATTTCGATGAGTTCATGAACAAGCATTGGGACAAGATAGTGAAGCAGCTGAACATTCCCCCCACTACCGCCGACGCCGTGTATTCAGAACTCCTCCGCTTGAATCCCAAGCCGGGGGCATCGCTCGGCGAGACCGAAGGAAGAAACATGCAGCAGATAACGCCAGACTTCATAGTGGATACCGCCGACGACGGCACCGTGACATTCTCCATCAACAGCGGCCATGTGCCAAACCTGTATGTCTCGCCCTCGTTCACCGAACTGCTCAAGGGCTACAAGGCAAACAAGGCGTCGATGTCGCGACGCGACAAGGAGGCGCTGCTCTATGCCAAGGAGAAAGTGGAACGGGCACAGGGATTCATCGACGCCGTGAAGCAGAGGCAGCACACCATGTATGTCACCATGAAGGCGATAATCGACATACAGCGCAAATACTTCCAGGACGGCGATGAGAGCGACATGAAACCCATGATACTCAAGGATGTGGCAGACCGCACGGGTCTCGACATATCCACGATATCGAGAGTGAGCAACATGAAGTATGCTCAGACACGCTGGGGTACGTTCAAGCTCCGCCATTTCTTCAGCGACGGAATAAAGACAGAGGACGGCGAGGAGCTGTCCACACGCAAGATAAAATTGGCATTGAGGGAGGTAATCGACGGGGAAGACAAGTCGAAACCCTATTCAGACGATGCCCTCACGAAGGTACTCGCCCAAAAAGGCTGTCCGGTAGCACGGCGAACGATAGCGAAATACAGGGAACAATTGGGAATACCGGTAGCAAGACTCAGAAAGAAATGAATGTAAGAAACATCATAAGGCTGGCAAAAGGGGTGAGCCTCTTTTCCTCGCCGTTCTATCTGCCCGTCATAGGGTTGGCTGTTCTGTTCACGTTCAGCTATCTCAACCGCATGCCCTTGGGATACAAGCTCTTCGTGCTTTTCATAGCCTACATCTTCACGATACTGTTGCCGGTATCGCTCATCAAACTATACCATCGCTACCACGGATGGACACTCTTCGAACTTGGTGCCAGGGAGCAGCGTGTGATACCCTATCTCGTGTCGATACTCTGCTATTTCTTGTGCTATTACGTCATGATTTTCTATCATGTGCCGCATCTGATGGGCAGCATTGTGGTGGCGGCGCTTGTGGTGCAGATAGTATGTGCAATAGTGAACATGTGGTGGAAGATTTCCGTACACATGGCGGCGATGGGGGCAATGGCAGGAGCCTTGGCGGCATTCGGATTCAAGTTCATGTTCAATCCCGTGTGGTGGCTCTGCGGACAGTTTCTGCTCTCGGGCATGGTGGGCAGTGCGAGAATGATTCTCCGCCAGCACAATCTCCGCCAGCTCTACATCGGCTTCATAGTGGGAGTGTTGGTGGGATTCTTCACGGTGATATTCGTATGACACGCCTCAGTCTCTTTCTGAGGCAGAGTCTTTGATGCACCAGCAGCATTTCTCATCCGACGCTGTTCTCATGGGGATGTCTGGAAAATAAATTTGATAAGGACAACGATAAAAACATAAAGATATGAAACCATTAGTAAGTATTATAATGGGCAGCACCAGCGATCTGCCTGTGATGGAAAAAGCGATGAAGTTCCTGGATGATATGGAAGTGCCTTTCGAGGTCAATGCCCTCTCTGCACACCGCACTCCGGATGCCGTGGAGAAATTTGCCAAGGATGCGGCAGGACGCGGACTGAAGGTCATCATCGCCGGTGCCGGAATGGCTGCCGCACTGCCGGGAGTCATCGCAGCATCAACCACACTTCCGGTTATCGGAGTGCCTATCAAGGGTAGTGCCTTCGACGGTATGGACGCCATGCTCAGCATCATACAGATGCCTCCTGGCATACCTGTTGCCACGGTGGGAGTGAATGGTGCGATGAATGCCGCCATCCTTGCCGTAGAGATAATGGCTCTTGCCGACGCTTCTCTCGCAGAGAAGATGAAGAACTACAAGGATGGTCTGGGTGCCAAGATAGAGAAGGCAAACAAGGATCTTGCCGAGGTGAAATATAACTTCAAGACTAATTGATTTTCCCGTTTCGGGTCTAACCCCGAATCGTTAAAATTCATAATCCCAATGGATATCAAGAATAATCATAGCCAGAATCCCCATGCATGTGCAGGAGTAGGATGTGACACTGACGGATGGAGCGGTCTTTTCAACTACTCCCGCCGTGAAGCCCATGAGGTGAATGTCGGCGACACACCGCTTGGTGGCGACAATCCCATCCGTGTGCAGTCTATGACCACCACTCCCACTGCCGACACCGAGGCATGTGTGGATCAGGCAAAACGTATCATTGAGGCTGGCGGAGAATACGTGCGTCTCACCACTCAGGGAGTGAGAGAGGCAGAGAATCTCAAGAACATCAACGCCCGTCTCCGTGAGGAGGGCATCACTACGCCGCTCGTTGCCGACGTGCATTTCAATCCTCATGTAGCCGATGTAGCGGCGCTGTATGCAGAGAAGGTGCGTGTAAATCCCGGAAACTATGTTGACCCGGCGCGCACATTCAAGAAACTGGAATATACCGACGAGGAATATGCCGAGGAACTGAAGAAGATAGAGAAGCAGTTCGTGCCGTTTCTCAATATCTGCCGTGAGCACCACACTGCCGTGCGCATCGGAGTGAACCACGGTTCGCTCTCCGACCGCATCATGTCTCGCTATGGTGACACGCCGGCAGGCATCGTGGAGAGCTGCATGGAGTTTCTGCGCATCTGCAAGCGTGAAGACTTCAAGGATGTAGTGATCTCCATCAAGGCAAGCAACACGGTGGTAATGGTGGAGTCTGTACGTTTGTTGGTTGACACCATGCGCCGTGAGCAGATGGACTATCCGCTGCATCTGGGAGTGACAGAGGCTGGCGAAGGCGAGGATGGAAGGATAAAGAGTGCCGTGGGTATCGGAGCGCTGCTTGCCGACGGTATCGGCGACACCATACGAGTATCGCTCAGCGAGGAGCCGGAGGCTGAGATTCCTGTGGCGCGCCATCTCGTGGACTATATCACGAAGCGTGCCGGCCATACGCTTATCCCAGGCCGGGTATACGACAAGTTCAACTGGGTATCTCCTGAGCGCCGCACCACTGTTCCCGTGGAGAATATCGGCGGCGACAACCTGCCTGTGGTGATAAGCAGCAGAATCCATGGCGATGAGGCTCCGGCAGCAAATGCCAACCCCGACCTCACCCCCGACTATCTTTATATGGGAGCGAAACTCCCGGAGAACAAGGTGGAAGGTCAGAAGTATATCGTTGACTTCAATGTCTACGCACAGATTTCAGGGGAGCAGCGCCACAACGTGTTCCCGATATTCCCATACAATGCCATCCCGTTCCTGAGCGGAGTGGAAGCGCCGCTCAAGTTCCTTGTGTTGCCATACGGAGCGCCGAGCGCCGAATATATCCCATGCCTGAAGGCGCATCCGGAGATTGTCGTCATCAGCGTGAGCAACAATGTGAACCGCCTTGGCGAGCAGCGTGCTCTCGTGCATGAACTTATGACTGAGGGCGTGGCAAATCCAGTGGTGTTCTGCCAGATGTATTCCCACAGTCAGGAGGAGAAAGGCGACTTCCAGCTTGAGGCGGCAGCCGACATGGGTGCTCTGATGTTCGACGGACTCACCGACGGTGTGTGGCTCATGAACAACGGTACTCTCTCTGATGCCGACATCGACGCCACGGCATTCGGAATTCTCCAGGCAGCCCGCCTGCGCACCACCAAGACGGAGTATATCTCTTGTCCCGGTTGCGGAAGGACTCTCTACGACCTTCGTGCCACCATCGCCCGCATCAAGGAGGCTACAAAAGACATGAAGGGACTGAAGATCGGCATCATGGGATGCATCGTGAACGGTCCCGGCGAGATGGCAGATGCCGACTACGGTTATGTGGGAGCCGGCAGGGGCAAGATTTCCCTGTATCGCCGCAAGGAGTGTGTGGAGAAGAATATACCCGAAGAAGAGGCAGTGGAGAAGCTCCTGCAGCTTATCAGAAGCGACATAAAGGAATAATGCGATGATGCTTTCCTTTTTGCGGGAGGGCGACAACTCTTCCCGCATGCCTCAAACGACAACTATATACAGATTATAATGAGTTTAACAAAGATAATACGAGGAGCGTTCGTCTCCCGTCAGAAGGAGATAGAGCGATACGACAAGGAGGCAGAGGCACTGCAGATGGAAGTGCTCCACTATCTCATGAGCAATGCCAAGCACACCGAGTATGGACGCAAGTATTCCTTCGGAGCCGTAGGCTCATACTCTGATTACGCCAGTCATGTTCCGGTGAACACCTACGAGGAACTCAAGGGCTACATCGACCGTATGCGCCACGGCGAGTGCGACCTGTTGTGGAAAGGAAGCGTGAAATGGTATGCCAAATCCTCTGGCACCACCAACGACAAGAGCAAGTTCATACCCGTTAGCCACGACGGTCTGCAGCATGTGCATTATGCCGGAGGCAAGGATGCCGTGGCTCTGTATCTGCGCAACAATCCCGACAGCCGCCTCTTCGACGGCAAGAGCCTTATCCTTGGCGGAAGCCACTCGCCCAACTATGGCGTGGCAGACTCGCTTGTGGGCGACCTCAGTGCTATCCTCATAGAGAACATCAATCCGCTTGCCAACCTCGTACGTGTGCCCAAGAAAGCCACGGCTCTCCTTTCTGACTTCGAGATAAAGCGCGACCGCATAGCCAGGGAGACGATAAACAAAAACGTGACGAACATCAGCGGTGTGCCGTCGTGGATGCTCTCCGTGCTCACCAGAGTGATGGAGCTCACCGGCAAGAAGCATCTTGAGGAGGTGTGGCCGAATCTTGAGGTGTTCTTCCATGGCGGTGTGGCGTTCACTCCATACCGCAAGCAGTATGAACAGCTCATCACCTCGCCAAACATGCACTATATGGAGACATACAATGCCAGCGAGGGATTCTTCGGACTGCAAGACGACCCTGCCGACAAGTCGATGCTCCTGATGATAGACTATGGTGTGTTCTATGAATTCATCCCTATGGACGAGTTCGACAAGGAGAACCCTACCGTCGTGCCGCTCTGGGGAGTGGAGACAAACAAGAACTATGCGATGCTCATCTCCACCTCGTGCGGACTGTGGAGATATGTCATCGGCGACACCGTGAGCTTCACGTCCACAAATCCGTACAAGTTTGTCATCACCGGCCGCACCAAGCATTTCATCAATGCCTTCGGTGAGGAGCTCATCGTAGACAATGCGGAGAAGGGGCTCGCATACGCCTGTGAGCAGACAGGAGCCGAGGTGCTGGAATATACCGCCGCTCCGGTATTTATGGACGACAATGCCAAATGCCGCCATCAGTGGCTGATAGAATTCTCCAAGGAGCCTGCCGACCTCGACAAGTTCACGGAGCTGCTCGACAAGAAGCTGCAGGAGATAAACAGCGACTACGAGGCGAAACGCTACAAGAACATCACGCTGCAGCATCTGGAGATAGTGAAGGCGCGCAAAGACCTTTTCAACGACTGGCTCAAGTCGAAGGGAAAGCTCGGCGGACAGCATAAGGTGCCGCGCCTGAGCAACAGCCGCAAGCACATCGACGAACTGCTGAAGATGAACGGCTGACGCATGCTCCGTCTTCCACAGGCATGGCATCTTCGGGATGAAGACAAGACCTGTGTGGCAGCGGCGCAATGAGCACAAACAATGACACATATTATATATATGATATACAGAAGAGCAAACGACTTTTTGAGAAATACCATTCTGCATTCCTTCTCTCTTGAGAAACAGGGATGGCTGCCGGCATGCCTGGTCTTGCTGGCCCTCACATCGCTGCTCTCGTCTTGTGCAAAGATGGGACAGCCCGACGGGGGATGGTTCGACGAGACGCCTCCACGCATCATCGGCTGCACTCCGGCCGACAAGGGAGTGGGGGTGAAGGCGAAGAAAATATCCATCCTCTTCGATGAGTTCATCCAGGTGGACAATCCCACGGAGAAAGTGGTGGTGTCGCCGCCACAGCTCGAAACGCCGGAGATAAAGGGTGCCGGAAAGAAGATTGTGGTGGAACTGAAAGACTCGCTGAAGCCCAACACCACCTATACCATCGACTTCTCTGATGCCATCTCCGACATGAACGAGGGCAATCCTCTGGGCAACTACACCTACAGTTTCTCCACCAGCGACCACATCGACACGCTTGAGGTGGCAGGAAACGTGGTCGACGCCCAGAATCTGGAACCGGTGAAGGGTATCCTCGTGGGTCTCTATGCCGTTGGCGATGAGGCTCTCACCGAGGGTAACCTGCTGAAAGGCTATAATGCCGCCGCCGACGGAAAGTCGCTCGACCCCTTCCTTTCGCAGCCTCTGCTCCGCGTTTCGCGCACCGACAGTCGCGGACGCTTCGTGGTGCGTGGCGTGGCTCCCGGCAGATACCGGGTGGTGGCGCTACAGGATGCCGATGGCAACTACTTCTTCAGTCAGAAGAGCGAGATGATAGCATTCTCGGATGATGTAATAGAACCGAAATTCACGGGAGCAGTACGCCAGGACACCATCTGGCGCGACTCTCTGCATATCGACTCCATCCGTTCCGTAGGATATACGCGGTTCATCCCCGACGACATCGTGCTGAGGGCATTCACAGAGACACAGACCGACCGCTTCTTCCTGAAGGTGGAGCGCAAGGATCCTCGTCTCTTCACCGTTTTCTTCAGCGGTGGTGATGCAAACCTGCCTGTGGTGAAGGGACTGAACTTCAACAGCGACGATGCTTTCATAGTGGAACACTCGCTGCTGAACGATACCGTGAGCTATTGGCTGCGCGACACGGCGCTCGTAAACCAGGACACGCTGACTCTGCAACTATCGTATATGGCTACCGATACGCTCGGCAATCTCTCCCTCACCACCGACACGCTGGATGTGCTCTCCAAGGTGTCGTATGAAAAGCGGCAGAAAGACCGTGAGCGGAAATATGAGGAATGGAAAAAGCAGCAGGACAAGGCGAAGAAGCGTGGCAAGGAATACCAGGAGCAGATGCCTATCGAACTGCTGGAACCTAAATACAACGTTGCCACATATCTCGACCCGGACAGGAACATCACTGTGGAGATGCCTACGCCGTTGGCACGTATCGACACCTCGATGATTCATCTCTATGCCCGTCACGACACGCTGTGGTATCGCTCCAAGTTCATTTTCAGAGAGCGGAAGAACGTGGCGCGCTCGTATGAGCTGATAGGGGAGTGGAGGCCAGGCGTGGAATACAGTCTGGAAATCGATTCCACTGCATTCGTTGACATCTACGGAGCGCCGTCGCCGGAATACAAACAGGGATTCAAGGTGAAGCCGGAAGACGAATACGGCACGCTGCTCGTCAATATCAGCGCTCCTGACGACACGCTGCCAATGGTGGCGCAGCTGCTCGACGCCAACGACAAACCGGTGAAGGCGGTGGCAGTGAGTGGCGGAGTGGCTGAATTCTTCTATGTCAACCCCGGCACGTATTATCTGAGGATGTTCACAGACGGCAACGGCAACGGCGAATGGGACACGGGGTCTTATGCCGACGGCAGACAGGCTGAGGCTACATACTATTATCCGGAGAGTATAGAATGCAAGGCGAAATGGGACATCACCCTCTCGTGGACTCCCGACTCCCGTGATGCTGCCCACCAGAAACCGTATGCCATCACCAAGCAGAAGCCGGAACAGGACAAGACCATCAAGCGCCGCAACGCTGAAAGGGCTAAGAAGCTCGGCATCAGCTACGACGGCAGACAGTGAGTGGAATCTCGATAGACACAACTTATTAACAACATTATCATCATGAAAAGATTTCGTCGAATAATGATAGTCGTGGCAATGGTCATGGCATCATGCACAATGGCATCGGCGCAGTGCTCGTTTCGCAACACAGCATTCAAGGCGGGCGAGTTCCTGTCATACAACCTCTACTATAACTGGAAATTCGTATGGGTAAAGGCCGGCACCGCCAGTATGTATACCGTAGAGAGCACATACAAGGGAAAGAGTGCCTATAGGTCGAGCCTCACCACAAGGGGCAACAACAAGGTAGACAATATGTTCGTGCTTCGCGACACGCTGCTCTGCTACTCTTCAAAGGAACTCGAACCGCTGTATTTCAGAAAGGGAGCACGTGAAGGAAAGCGGTATACCGTAGACGAGGTGTTCTACTCCTATCCCGGCGGCAAACCGCATCTGCGCTGCCATCGTCAGCGCAACGACGGTTCTCACTTATGGAAGAACCTCACTCCCGGTAACTGTGTGTTCGACATGATGAACATCTTCATGAGGGCACGCTCCTTCAGTTCGGCAAACTGGAAGAAGGGTCATGTCGTAGACTTCCCTATTGCCGACGGCAAGGGCACCACACCGGCTCGTCTGCGTTTCAACGGCACTACAAAGGTGAAGGCAGACAACGGCAAGAAATACCGCTGCGTGGAGCTCTCGTATCTGGAGTATGAGGACAGGAAATGGAAGGAGATAGTGCGCTTCTACGTCACCGACGACCAGAACCACGTGCCTATCCGTCTCGACATGTTCCTCAAGTTCGGCAGTGCGAAAGCATTCCTCACCAGCATGAAGGGTGTGAGAAACCCCATCTCTTCGCTTGTGAAATGACAGGCTGAAGATGCCTTGTACTGACATACAGGCGATTATCAGACAGCTAAGAGTAATTGTCCCTCCCCTACGGGGGAGGTTAGGTGGGGGCTGAAGTTATAGACAAAGTAGACAGTCTATACCTTGCTGATGTCATAGGCAGTGTTTCTTCGGTTATTGTCATTAGCCCCTTCTCGTTCTCCCCCGTTGGACAACCCATCCTAGCCTTCCTAAAGGGAAGGAACAAGTTACTCAGTATATTACCATCAGCCCCCACCTAGCCTCCCCCGAAGGGGAGGGACGATTACTATTACTATTGATAACCCTTTGATAATCTGATAACTACAAACGATAATCATGCAGCCAATGGTATCTGTCCCTCCCCTCCGGGGGAGGCTAGGTGGGGGCTGATGTGTTTAAATTTTTGTCCATCGCCGCAGGCGGATGCACGCATTATTCTCACTGATATATTTATTCTGCATTTTCATCTGAAAAAAGCATGGGTATTGTCTTTACACTCTATTATTTTTAATAAAATCCATCATATATGTTGCGATATTTAGGTTTCGTTAGTTTTTCCTAAAAAATGTTCTATTTTTGAACTATTGTGGATTCAATGTTTAACCCAAATCGGTCATTAGGGCTTGCATGGATTTTGTTTTTTAGAAGAGTGGATTTTGTTTGGCTTTTAATGAGTAATAGCGGGCTATTGCGAATTAAAAACGAGCAAAAGACGCCTTATAAAAAGCAAAAGACTGCAAGCAGTTATTAAAATTATACATTAAACGGCCTAATGACCGATTTGGGTTTAATACATATCTTTGCAGCCGAAGGGTAATTAAAATGTTAACCTTTCAGATGAGAACAAAAAACGGCAAAATGAGTGAAATGATGCCACATAATTAACTTACCTATTATCAATAACGAAAAAACAAAAAACTATGAAAAGAAACTTCATTTATTCATTTTTCATCGCACTCGCTTGCTTGGGCTTCGTTGCCTGCGACAGCGATGACAACGACCAGACCAAGATTTTGCCTGAAGGATCTAAGCCTTCTACAAAGTTCACTGTAGGCAACTGCGAGGATGAGCAGAATGCAAAGGACGCCATAAAGTTGGATGTCAAGACATGGGGTGACGGAAAGACCGACAAGGAGTTCGTGTCTGTCGAACTGTTTGGCGACGGCCATTTCCTTATCACCACTCCTAATGCCCTCACCGCTCAGAAGCGTGCTGCCGACGGTCCACGCAAGGCTGGCTCTATCCTGAAGAGAAGCAACAAGTCGCCGCTGCTGGCGCGTGTTGGTGAAAACAACGGTACCGACAACATCGACAACGGTCTGTATATATATGGTACATACACACGCGTGAAAGACGGAGTGTATAAGTTGAGCAACAACACGATGATTGAAATCAAGGACGGTGCTGTCAAGGGTACGGCAACCGTTACCTACACCAACCGCTATGGTGTGAGCATCACTATTGTTGTGTCTGTCGACTACAACTACCAGCTGGATGCTGCCATGCGCCAGCTCTGCCGTTCGTGGAAATTCGACGAATCTGAGGTTTGGCTCTATGCTGACGACTTCTGCTTCGGATACGGCAAGCAGTGGATGACATTCGGCAGAGTGCAGCAGGAAATCACTCTTGCGCCTGAGGCTAAGAAGTGGGGATTTGATGAGGATGACGTTCTCGAAACTGACGACTGCTGCAAACGCATCGTATTCTCGCCTTGCGGTAGATACATCTGCTTCTTTGCTGACCACGATATTGAAGTGGGTCGCTGGGAATGGAAAGACATTAAGAACGGTGTGTTGCGCCTGTGGGAGCCTGTTGACCTTGACGACGACGATGATGACGATGACGACTGGGCTGACGTGACAGTGCGCTTCGACGGCAATCAGATGCATCTATACCAGGACTATATGGACAAGGAGGACGGTGTCAAGTTCCGCGTTCTGGGTGTAAGCACTTTCACTGCAAGATATTATTGATATCTTAGTTTGTAGCGCATGCCGTGATAGTGGCATGTAGAGGATATAGGGTGTGTCAAGGCTCGTGACAGCGAGTTTTGGCACACTTTCTTATTTGCTATATTTTATAACTGCCGTTTTACTATCTGACAAGTTTGTCGTACTTGCATTGAAAGTGAAAGACTGCAAGAAGTCATGAAAAAATAATGTAAACGTCCTAATGACCGATTGGGGGTAATCCTTGTTTTTCGAGGTGTCAGACTTATGGGCATAAAAAAAGGGGCTCCGCTGAGTCCCAATCTTTGTTAACCTTAAATCTAATACTATGAAAAACACGATGCAAAGGTATGGATTTTTTGTAAAGTTGCAATACCAAACGGATATTTTTTGCATTTTCCTCAATCATTATTGACGTATGTCAATAGGGTTGTGTGCGAGAACAATTTTTTTGTTTGGTAAACAAGTTGTCGGGTATATTTTCAAGCAAGCTTGTTGTTATGTCTTCGGTTTTAGATAAAATCCTCCCGTTCGGAAATGTGAATGCATTCCCATTTCTCTCATTTGCCCGGATTTTTGCATTATCTTTAGATAACCCTTTGGTGGAATTAATTTGGTCGATATGATCAAAAGTTTCCCATATCGCTGATTCTCAGTAAAAACGAGAATTTCTGAAAAACTGTCAGATTGTCTGGTTTTTTATCGTAATATTCTGGCAATCAGACCGTTGGCTGCCAGGCAACTGTCAGCCTATTGTCTGGATGGTTTGCTGATGAAAAGAGAATTGTCAGATGAAAAGAATTATCAGATGAAAGGAATTAAGACGACAGGAATTGCATGCGCTGGCAGAATTCTGAAAACAGGGATATGGGTGTTGCAACATTAACTTATTGGGCAGACGTCTGACAGCAAATCTGCCCAACAGGGGCAAGCACGTTGCCCATGATGGGCAAGCACGTTGCCCCAGTTGGGCAAGCATCGTGCCCATTTTAATACAAACTGACATTAGGATTAAGTGTGCGCTAATCTAATTCCGCCAACGGGTTTAGATAAGATAAGCTGCGGCTCGGCATAAGAAATGAATGGATTCATTTCGTTCTGCTCTCGCCTTGCATTATCTTTAGATAAGATAAGCTGCGGCTCGGCATAAGAAATAAATATATTTATTTCGTTCTGCTCTCGCCTTGCATTATCTTTAGATAAGATAAGCTGCGGCTCGGCATAAGAAATAAATATATTTATTTCGTTCTGCTCTCGCCTTGCATTATCTTTAGATAAGATAAGCTGCGGCTCGGCATAAGAAATAAATACATTTATTTCGTTCTGCTCTCGCCTTGCATTATCTTTGCACCTGATTATTAACCGTTGCTGAGCGGTGACGCTGGCGACACATTATTATAAATGATATTATGTTTGGAGAAGAAAGAAAGAACCCGCTGAAGAAATATCTTCTGTTTGTATGTCTTGGCAATATCTGCCGGTCGCCGGCTGCCGAGGGAGTGATGAAGAGTATTGTGGCTGACGACCCCAGACTCGACGGTTTCGTGGAAATAGACTCCGCCGGCATAGGAGCCTGGCATACGGGACAGTTGCCCGATAGCAGGATGAGGAAATGTGGCGCCAGCCGGGGATATGACTTCAGCAGCAGGGCACGACAGGTGAAGCCTCAGGATTTCGACCGCTTCGATTATGTCTTCGCTATGGATCATGAGAATATTGCCGACCTCAATGGTGTGGCGCGCAATGCTGCCGACAGGAAGAAAATCCTTTGTCTTGCAGATTATCTCACCGACCACAGGGATTACCACACCGTGCCAGACCCATATTATGGGACGCAAAAGGATTTTGAAATTGCTCTCGACCTTATAGAGGATGCTTGTAAGGAGGTGGCGCGCCTTTTGGCAGAGGAGAAACTTTAGCAAAAAACGGTCATCAGGCTGTTTTTATGTAATACCGAGTATTCAATGCTTCACTCTTTTCTTTATCTTTGTCGTTTTGTCTCGCATATCGAAACAAATGTTACAAAATGTAAGGATAAAGTAAAAAGTGAAGCTTTTTATGTTACATTCCTTGATGTATGTCAAAGAAATCAATAAGTACATTAAAAAACTTGCCCAAACTATTGTGTGCGGACACAAAAGGTTGTATCTTTGCAACGTGTTCGGGAGAATACATTTTTCATAGGTTAGTAGTTTGATAAATTTAAGGTAAAGATTATGTTATTAGATTTTAAGACGACTATGATGTTGATGGCAGTAGTCTTAGTAACACTGATTAGTTTTACTGGTTACAACCACAACTGATATCGTTAAAAAGAATTGTTTTCAGGAGGCCGGTTTGAGTGATCAAGTCGTCCTCTATTTTTTTTATATATACCCCTCAACCAGAGTTCAGGAATGCCAAACGCCCGGTTTGGGATTATCCTCCCCAAATCTTATCCACACAAATTTATTTCTGTGTATCTGATTAATTCCGTGTACCCACATCATTTGTGTGTACCCGCATCATTTGTCATCCGCAATGCGAGCCTTTCCCTCGTAAGTGGTGAGGTCGTCGCGAGTATATCTGTATGTTTTGCTTGCCAATGACGAGGACTCGTCGAAATGGTTGGATTCCACATCGAAGATGCCGCACATCAGTTCGTAGGCAAGGTCGTTGGTGAAGAATGCGTCCTTGTTAGCCTTCAGAGCCTCTATGCGGTCGGGATGACACGCCATATATTCATCGGTGAAGCATACGAAAAGCGGTATGCGCACATCGCCGAAGCCGGCGAAGTTTGGCGAACGGTGTCTGTCGGGAATCGTGGCGTGGTCGCTGAAATATACCATCGCCTGCAGGTTCAGGCGTTTGCTGGCATATTCATAAAACTGCCGGAGCACGTCGTCGGTATATCTCAGAGAATTCTCGAAGTTCAAGACATTGTCCTGCACCCCCTGTTCTCCCCATACCGTGCGGTCGGCAGGGTAGCGGTTGAGGAAGTTGAAGTGGCTTCCCTTGAGATGCAGCACGAGGAAGTTGTTCTCCTCCGGGTCCAGCTCGTCGAGGAAATCCACCAGCGACTCATCGTATTGCACCTTTCCCAAGTCCTGTTTCGTCCATTTCGCCACCTCCGCCGTGTTTGCCACCAGCGTTATCGGTGTGTCGTTGGCTCCGAGATGTCCCTGATTGCTATACCAGTGAACGCGGTATCCCAGTTTGTGTGCGATGTCGATAACGGAGCAGGAGTCATAAAACTGTCTGCCGTTGTATTGGTTGTATTCCGTCAGTGCCTTTTCGAGCGACTGCACGGTGTGCATGGCACAGCTGTAAGAGTTGGGAAACAGCACACAATGCTCCTTGTCTTCCGCCATGCCGCGCATCCAAGGCGTGGTGTCGTGGTCCATCTTCGTGAACGCACTCATATAGTCGCGCGATGCCGACTCTCCAATCACCATCATTATAGTGGAAGGCTTGCCGAAGGGCTTTCCCAGTGGTCTCACGTTGAGGTCTTTCAAGCGGCGTTCCGTCTCGGTGACGTAGCGCTTGTCGTTGGCGGAATACTCCTTTATGTCCAGCCATAGCCTTACAATCCCCGACCTCTGGAACATTCCGCGCCGCGGTTTGAACATATACCATGCGAACACCAGAGCCGCCAGGGCAGCCACAGCGATGCGCCATGGTTCCAGAGCCACGCCAGACCGAATGTTCATCATCACCACACCAGCCAGCAGCGCCAATATAGCCACCAGCAGCAGCGCCACCTTCCACCAGGAGTACGACCGTGCGAATTCTATTATCTCGTTGGGGTGGGAGTCTTGCAGTATTTTCATGCCGTTGGCGTCGATACAGGTGCCATAGAGCCTGTAGTATACTGCCAGCGACAGACTCACCATCAGCAGTGCCCATTCAGCTACAGCCACAATCATTCCTCCGCCTATCATGCCCACTGCGGCAGCCAGTCCGAAGATATAAATACCGCAAGCTATCTCACCGTAGTTCTCATAGTCAGGCGATTTCCTGCGGTTTGTCAGATGATAGAGCAGAGGGTATGTTGCAGCCCATGCCACGCCAGTGGCAGCCGCCATGGCGACGGGCAGATTCGGTCTGATGCCTATTATGGCGAGCGGAATCCATACCATCAGCGACGACAGGGCGAAGCGTCTTGTCTGCTGTCCGCGTGCGCTGTGGCTCATTCCGGCGTTGCATCCGTAGTATATGCCGCAGCAGATCGCGAAGGTGATGATCATTCCGATGGATGCCATAAATATTTTCAGATATGTAGGGTCGTTAAGCATAAGAATGGTAGAATTTTGTTTATTGTTTGTTTCGCATGTCTCCGATATGCCGCTCGTCAACTCGTCTAACTAATCTCCTCGTCTCCTCGTCTCCTCGTCAACTTGTCAACTCGTAATACTTCATTTCCCTCTCAGCCTGCACATCAGATAGGGCACTCCGAGGCGCATGATGAATTTCAGTCGCTGCGGCATGGGAATCGTCTCCCACACCACGCTGATGTTGTCGCGCAGTCCCTTCGACCGGTGGCTGTTCGACACACCTCCCGTGTCGAATATCGCTATCGGCAGGTTCACGTATCTGAAGCGCGCCCCCTTCCGGTAGAGTTCGATGAAGGATTTGAAGTCGGCAGACAACCTGTGCTTGATGTCGAAAGGAGTGCTGATGAGGCTGTCGCGGCGTGTGAACACGCACTGGTGGCAGAATATCATGCGATGGTAGAGATAATAGCTCTCGGGAGCTTTCTTTACGTTGCCGTCTTTCACCACGTCGCCATACACCACGTCGGCGTCGGCAAGAGGCTGGCAGAATACGCGTCGCAACACATCATCGGCGGCGAACACGTCGCCGGCGTTCATGAATATCACCCATTCTCCCGTTGCCATCCCCACGCCCTTGTTCATGGCGTCGTAGATGCCGCGGTCAGGTTCGCTCACCCATGTCGTTATCGTTCCCGAATGGGCGTATCGCTTTATCGTGATGATGGTGTCGTCGGTAGACTTTCCGTCCACCACCACAATCTCCTTGTTGGGATAGTCCTGCATCTGCAGGTTGCCGAGAGTCTTCTCCAGCAGTGGTCCGGCGTTGAATGTAACGGTCACTATCGACACCTTCGGCAAGTTGTTTTCTGTCTTTGATGCTTGCTGCATTTTGCGTTTTTGTCTTTTGCGTGTTATATTGTAGGTGGGGCTTCTACCCAGTTGTCTCTCTGTCTCAGCGTTACAGCTGTCCGCTCTCCACGAGTCTCGCCACCCGTTCCGTCTCCTTGTCGTCGCCCTCAGGGTCGTATTTCTTCGTGAGGCTCGCACCGAATGTCCATGCGAAAGCCTGATAGAATCCTGCCCTTATCGGACCGAGGAATGCCTTTACCAGCTGGTACGACGACGAGTTGCACTCTCTGTATACCAGTTTTATGAGCAGCTTTCCCTGCGTCAGCGTCAGCTTCTTCATCCTCGGCGTGTATTCCTTCTTGATACATGCCTCCACGAGCTTCATGTGCTGGTCCTTCGCCTTCTTGTTGGGCAGCGTCTGCAGATATTCGTATGTCTCTATGATGATATGGTTCACCTCCTTGGCTATCGGCAGCACCTTCTTCACGTTGTAAACCAGGCGGTTGTATCTCTGCCGTTGCTTTGGAGTCTTGAACACCTGTGGCGGATACACGTACACGTTGTTCAGTTCCACATATTGTATGCTGTCCTTTCCGTGTAGCACCTTTCCCACCTTCACCATCGGCACGAAGGTAGGGTTGTCCATATCCACCTCGCGGTCCTCCGGTTTCGTGTCGTTGCCGAACACGGGGTTCTGCGCCCTCGCCGTTGTCAGCGTGAGCATCATGACCATTATAGCCAATAATATGAAGTATGGTCTGTTCCTCATCATTGCGCAAAAGATATTATGTTCTTTCAGAGGCGCAGCTTCTTTCTGTTCTCAAACTTGTCGAGCAGTGCCACAGCCTTTCTTACAGTCTCTTCTTCGTCCCATCCCCTGCGCCTGGCATATCCGCGCACCACATATTCGTAGAGGTCGCGCCGGTGAGTGAAGCGCTTCAGGTTTTCAAGACATTGCTTGTCGCTGGGCCATCCGTCGCAGAAATGCGACCGGTTGGTGTCTATCATGTCGAAGTGGTAATTGCCGTCGGCATCGGTAGTATAGAGGAAATTTGCCGAGTTCAGGTCGCCGTGCAACACTCCGTGACTGTGCATCAGCACGATATAGTCAATCACGGCATCGGTGAGCTTGCGGTCGAAGTCCTCCTTGTTCACCAGTTCCTGGAACACCTCCTTGCCCTTGCTCTCCTCGTATACGAAATATCCCACGGTGAATCTGCCGTGCTCATATTCCTCCATGTAAGCCACGGCGCGCGGCGAACTGACTCCACGCTTTCTGAACTCGTCGGCAAACAGGAATGCCCTCTTCGCCTTTGTCCTGCGGAAGTGTGTGTATATGATGCTTTGGATCCAATTCACCCGTTTGTATCGCTTGGCAATGAATGTCAGACCGTCGTGTTCGAGACGTCTCACACTGTTTCGCTTGTCTTTCAGCACCTCTCCCGTGTTTGTGCTGAACAGCGACGGTATGCTGTTGATGTAATCAGAATATTTCTTGTATCGTTCGGCTATTACTGTCTTCATGCTATCTTTTAGTGGTGGAACGTCTGCTGCCTTTTCCGGGCTTGCAGATGGGTACATACGCTGCAAAGGTACATATTTTTATACTTATGCCGCTTAATTTGTTCTGAAATAACTAATTTTGCAGCGTAATTGACGATATTGGGGCTGTCTGCTGCGGGCTACATGCATAAATACCCGAGTATCATGGTGTCAACCGATAACAAATGACCCCAAGGAGAAGGGGGATAATCATAAGAATGAAAATGAATAGAAGCAAGCAGTTTTTCTTGTCGTTGGCATGGCTGGTCAGTGTCCATGCCTTGATGTTGGTAGTTCTGACAGTATTCAGATTGGTGGAGCTGACGTGTCTCCATGGGATGATAACCGACCATGGGGCGAGTGTCGTCACGGCATTCGTCAAGGGCGTGTGGTTTGACAATGTGGTGGCATGCTACATTTCGGTGCTTCCTCTCGCCGTGACCCTCCTTGCCGCCGCCTTCGGATATGCCGGAAAGAAGCTGCGCAAGGGAGTGTGCTATTGGTATTTCGTGTTCTCAGCCATCGTGTTCATGGCATCGGCGGCAAACACACCGTATTTTGAGTATTTCTTCAAGAACATCAACTCCTCCATCTTCGAATGGTTCGGCTATGCCGCCACCACAGCAGGCATGGTGTTTCAGAAGAAATCGTATATCCTCCACATCTTCCTCTATTTCGTCTTCCTCGCCGCATATATCGTGGCGATGATATATATGCGCCGCTATTTCGACAGACGGATAGACCGCTGCCGCAGGGACGACCGCTTCGTGTTGCCGGTGGCGCTGCGCTTCATCGTCTCAGTATGTGTGGTGCTCCTCTGCCTCTTCGGCATCAGGGGCCGTATGGGCTACAACCCCATTAAAATCAGTCAAGCATACTATTGCGACGACCCGTTTCTCAACCAGCTCGGCATCAACCCCGCCTTCAACCTCCTTACCAGTGCTCTCGACGACATGCGCAAGGAGAACCGCGACCTGCATCTAATGCCCTATGCCGAGGCAGTGGGTCTTGCCCGCCAGTCGCTGGGCATAACGGGAGCGGTGGACAGCAGTTGCGTGATGCGCCGTGAGGTGGCTGCCGTGGGCGAACCGCGCCGCTGCAACGTGGTGGTGATACTCATGGAGTCGATGTCGGCGAGCCTGATGCAGACCTTCGGACAGCAGCAGCGCCTCACGCCGAATCTCGATTCGCTCTACAACCATTCCCTCGCCTTTACCCGTTGCTATAGTGCCGGAATACATACCAACCACGGTATGACAGCATCCTTATACTCTTTTCCAGCGCTCATGTTCCGCAATCTGATGAAGGGCACGGTGACGCCACACCGCAAGGGAGTGCCAACAGTGCTCAAGAAGTATGGCTACCACAATATGTTCTTCATGACCCACGAGGCACAGTATGACAACATGAAGGCGTTTTTCACCACCAACGGCTACGATGAGATTTACTCGCAGGAGAATTATCCTAAGAAGGAAATTGTGAACAGCTTCGGAGTGTCAGACCATTTCCTCTTCGACTATGCCCTGGGCACCATCAACAGCCGTGCCAAGAGCGGCAAACCGTTTCTTGCCACTCTCCTCACCATCAGCAACCATCCGCCATACGTGATACCTTCGTTCTTCAAACCCAAGACGCATGACCCGGAGACGCAGATTGTGGAATATGCCGACTGGGCGGTGGGCGACTTCCTGCGCAAGGCGTCGCACGAACCATGGTATAAGAACACTATCTTCGTGATAATGGCAGACCACGGCAAACTCGTGGGCAAGGCTACCACCGAGACTCCGGAATCCTACAACCACATACCGCTCATCATGTTCGGTCCCGGTGTGCCCACGATGCGCTACGACGGACTTGCCCAGCAGGTGGATGTGATGCCTACGCTGCTCTCTCTGCTCAATATGGGGTATGAGTATGACGGTTTCGGACAGGACCTCCTGCATACGTCCCGTCCTATGGTGTTCTATTCTGCCGACAATCAGATTATCGCCCGCGACGGCAAGCGTGTCTATGTGTACAATCCTAAGATGCAGAAGAACTTCTGCTATGTGGAGGAGGCCCGTGGCACCCTGCATGAGACTTCTATGACCTCTGCCTTCAAGCCACTCCAGCGCTATGTCTTCTCGATGATACAGACGGCACAGTTCGTGTTGAAACGGCAGCAGTAGGTAATTACTCACCTGGATAAACCCATTCTGACCTCAAACCCATCCTGACCTTCCCAAAGGACAACCCATCCTAACCTCAAACCCATCCTGACCTTCCCAAAGGGAAGGAACAAGTTACTCCGTCTAATGAGCTATAGCCCCCACCTAGCCTCCCCCGTAGGATAACCCATCCTAGCCTTTCCAAAGGGAAGGAACTTGTTACTCAGAATATTGTCATCAGCCCCCACCTAGCCTCCCCCGTAGGGGAGGGACAGTAACTATTGCTATTGATAATCTATTGATAATCTATTGATAATCAGATAACTACAAACGGCTATCATGCAGTCAAAGGTATCTGTCCCTCCCCTTCGGGGGAGGTTAGGTAGGGGCTGAAGTTCATTAGATGGAGTAATCTGTTCCTTCCCTTTGGGAAGGCTAGGATGGGTTATCCCTTTGGGAAGGTTAGGATGGGTTATCCCTTTGGGAAGGTTAGGATGGGTTATCCCTTTGGGAAGGTTAGGATGGGTTATCCCTTTGGGAAGGTTAGGATGGGTTGTTCTTTGGGTTTAGGTTAGGATGGTTTTTTGTCATTATGGGTTTTAGCCCGAGAGGGGGCTGAAGTCAGCAGGAAAGCCTTTGTCTTGTCCTCTATTTTCAGACAAAACGGGATAAACCTGTATTCAGAAAAACCCACAAAAAAATCCCAGTCGCAAAATAGCGGCTGGGATTTTTTAAGATATATTATCTGTCAGCGTGAAATCATTATTCCTGTGGGAGCATGATAACGCTCACGCTGTTCTTGCCGATGAAGTTGTCCTTCACATACTTAGCAACAGATGCTGGAGTGAGGGCGTTGACGAGCTTCTCGTAGTCAGTGTTGATGTCAACACCTTCCTCGTCCCATGTCTGGATAACGTTCATCCAGTAGCCGTTGGTCTTCAGACCATCCTCATAGCGCTTTACCATCAGGTCCTTGGTCTTGTTCAGCATGTCAGCGTCGATTGTAGAACCGAGCTTCTGCAGCTCCTCGCGCATGATCTTGATAGCGATGTCCTTCTTCTCAGGCTTAACAGGGCAGTAGCCGTAGATAGCGTTGAATGGAACGTCGCTGCCGAGGTTGGCGAAACCGCCTGCGTTAGCTGAGTATGCAGCGCTCTGCTCCTCGCGGATAGTCTTCAGATATACCATGTCGAGCACCTGTCCGGCTGCGTCGGCCTTGATAGAGTTGTCGAGAGTGAATGGCACGGTGTTGTTATACCAGAACATGTAGATGTTAGACTTAGGAGTCTCCATCTTGCGGTGGAATGTGTTGTCCACGGTGCCTGTAGCATACTTGGAGATCTTGTTGAAGTTCTCGTGAACGAACTTCTTGCCCTTCTTCACTGAAGGCAGAGAAGCGATGTAAGTCTCGATGTACTGACGGACGAGAGTCTCGTCGAAGTTACCTACGATAGTGAATGTGAAGTCAGCAGCGTTGGCAGTGCGCTCCTTGGCGATCTGCAGGATGCGGTCGTAGTTGGCGTTGTCGAGGTCTTTCTCTTCGAGAGAAATCTGACGGGCGTCGTGAGCGTGGAGAGTGTATGTTACAGAGTCCTGGAGAGCGCTCTCAGCAGAGAGAGACTTGTTCTTCAGGGCAGCGCGATACTGGTTGATAAGCGAGTTGAAAGCCTGCTCGTCCTTCTTGATGTTAGTGAAGTAGAGATAGTTCATCTGGAACATTGTCTCCATATCCTTCGGTGTGCAGCTTCCGCTGACATACTCGTGGAGGTTAGATAAAGACAGGTTCACGTTGGCGTTCTTGCCGGCGAGTACCTTCTGCAGCTCTGTGCTGCTGAAGTTTCCGAGTCCGCTGTAGCTTATCACGTCGTTGAACAGGTCGAGGTTCACTCTCTCCTTTGCATCGTAGAGAGACTTACCACCCTTTGAAGAACCGTTGAACAATACCTCACCCTCTTTCAGGTTAGTCTTCTTCAGCAATACGCGTGCACCGTTGCTCAGTGTCAGCTCCTTGTATCCGAACTTGGCATTCTCCTTCTCAGAAACGATCTTGCCAGCCTTTGGCTGCTCTGCGATGAGAGGCTCCTGCTTAACATTGTCTACGTAAGCCTCGATCTTCTCTGCGCGGGCATCGTCGTAAGCCTTCTTCAAGCTTGCCTCTGTAGAGTATACCATACCTTCCTTCTCAGTTGTGGTGTTGTAGATCACAACGTTAGAGTCGCTGAGGCTGATGAGCTGCTTCATAGCCTCGTTTACCACATCTACAGGCAGCATCGGAGTGAGCTGCTGCATGATCTGGTAAGTCTGCTCGATAGAGAGCAGAGGCTCCTTCTCAAGATAGTTGCTTGCGCAAGCGCGGCCGAACACGTCGTTGTTGATCTTGTCGCGGTTGGTATACTTCTTCTCAAGGGCGCTCATGTAGTTTGCCTTGGCACGCTCATACTCAGTAGCGGTGAAGCCGAACTTGGCTGCACGCATAGCCTCGCGGGTCAGGGCAGCGAGAGAAGCCTCTGTCTGTCCGTCCTTTGGAGTGGCGATGAATGTGAACGCATCCTTTGTCTTGGCGAAGATATAGTTGCCGGCATATCCGTAAGCGCTTACGAATGGGGCGTCAGCCTTCTGTGCTTCCTCCTGCAGACGTGCGTTCAGCATGGCAGAAGCCATGTCGGTAACGAAGTCCTCGATGAGGTATGGCAGATAGCCCTTCTGGTCTTCCGGAGTAGAGTCATACTTGAACATCAGCTCCACTGAGTTCATCTGCTCCTCCTTGTCCTTGTCGACGATGATGATTGGCTCAGCATTGTCTGGAACCTGCTCGTCAACGATAGGTGCCGGGTTTTCCGGGTTCTTGATGTCAGAGAACATCTCCTTGATCTTAGCCTCGGTGCGGTCTACGTCGATGTCACCAACCACGATGATAGCCTGGTTTGTTGGGTGATACCACTTCTCGTAGTAGTCGCGCAGAGCCTTAGGCTTGAAGTTGTCGATTACCGACATCAGACCGATAGGGTAGCGCTTGCCGTACTTGCTGCCAGGGTAGAGCTTCTCGAGGTTGCGCTCGAACATACGGCTGCTTGCCGATGTGCGCATACGCCACTCCTCGTGGATAACGCCGCGCTCCTGGTCGATTTCTTTAGGATCGAGAGTCAGGTTGTTGCTCCAGTCCTTTAGGATGAGCAGACAAGAGTCGAGGGCTGCGATGCCACGGTCTGTAGGAACATTGTTGATGTTGTATACAGTCTGGTCGATGGATGTGTAGGCATTCAGGTCGCCGCCGAACTGCACGCCGAGTGAACGGGTGTAGTCGATAACACCGTTGCCTGGGAAATTCTTTGTTCCGTTGAAGCACATGTGCTCAAGGAAGTGTGCCAGACCGCGCTGGTTCTCTTCCTCCTGGATAGAACCCACACGCTGGGCGATGTAGAAGTTCACACGCTTCTCTGGATAACCGTTGTGGCGCACGTAGTAAGTCAGTCCGTTTGCCAGTTTGCCTGTCCTTATTGCTGGATCGATAGGCAGGGGCTGCATCATTGGGTTGGCCTCCTGTGCGTTGATGCCCAGTGCGCCTGTGACAACCAATGCCGCAAACACTAAGATTTTTCTGATTTTCATGTTTATTATTGTTTAAAATTATTGTATGTCTTTCTTCGTAAAATATCCGGTAATGGTGGAAATAACTCCACAAAATTAGGAAATTTACAATTACCATACGATTTAAACCCTGATTTAACTACAGAAAAGCCTTGATATATAACCTATTTTAACATATTTGGCTGGCATTTAGTGGAATAGACCATCCGGTTTTGCCTGGATTCTGATCCAAATCGGTCATCAGGCAGTTGGTGTTTTAAGAAAATCCAAGTAAGTCCTGATGACAGATTGGGTTAAATCAAATTCCAAGCAATGCCTTATGACCGATTTGAGTTTAAAGACAAATCGCTCCCTTCCCTCTTCGGAGGTCAGGATGGATTGCCCCTCATCAATATTTGAAAGAGCTTCCGCCGAGGAACTCCCTGAGCAGCGAAGTGGGCGGTACCTGGCGGTTTGTGATAGGCTTGATGTATTTCAGGAACTTCAGCAGCCTGTATGCCTCACTGTATTCGTCACAGTTCTCAGGCACCTGCTCAAGCAGCGGCACCGCCTGCTGCTTTATCACCGCCAGCTCAAAGATCATCGCCGTGTTGAACATGGCGTCGGCATTCTCCTGGAACGGGAATATCCATTTGTTCTCGCCAGCCCTCACCGAAGGCCAGCGGTGTATTGTCTCCATGGCGTTCACGCCGCGGTATTTGTAGTCGCGGATGATGCGTCGGAGCAGACGGTTGTCGGTGGTAGGTACATAGTTGTGGCTGTCGAGCAATATGGTGGTGAATGCTGAGGCATAGACACGGAATATCTGTTCGTCGGGAATCTGTGCCGTCAGTTCCGGGTTCAGTGCATGGATGCCTTCCACCACGAGCACGTCGTTCTCGTGCATCTTCAGTTTCTTGCCGCTCTTCTCGCTGCGTCCCGTCTGGAAGTTGTATTTCGGCAGCTCTATCTCCTTGCCGTTGAATAGGTCGTTCATCTGCTGGTTGAGCAGCGGGATGTTGAGGGCATAGAGACTCTCGTAGTCGTATTCGCCATATCTCGTCCTTCGGTGTG
>NZ_NALQ01000016.1:0-104697 GCF_008680225.1 Prevotella sp. LMAG:51
ATGATTATAAGTATGGCATAGGCTGTGCCCTGCATAGCCTTCGCGTTGTCAGCATTGTCGCTTGACGTTGATTTTGATGTAATAGTTCCTTTATCGTCCATCTTATCCTTTTCCATTTCTTTTTTATTTGATTGATATGCTGAGATGCAGCTTATCTTATGCAAAGATACAAAATTCCGCGAATTACAAAGATAATTACACTAATGATTACAATGATAATTGTGGTCCAACGGATTTGGGATAAAAAAAACTCGCTATCGGGTGGATAACGAGTCTTGCTTTTGGTGGGCGTTGACGGATTCGAACCGCCGACCCTCTGCTTGTAAGGCAGATGCTCTAAACCAGCTGAGCTAAACGCCCGATTGTTATGTATCTTGGAATCGGACCAAGGCTTGATGAAGAGTTTGGTGGGCGTTGACGGATTCGAACCGCCGACCCTCTGCTTGTAAGGCAGATGCTCTAAACCAGCTGAGCTAAACGCCCGTGCTCTCATTAAGCGGTTGCAAAGGTAAGGAGTTTATTTTAAACTTCCAAACTTTTCTTGATATTTTTTTCACTTTCATTAAAAAAGACTGGTTTTTCGCTGAAAAGAGGTGTTTACAAGACCGCAACACCATATTATATTTTAATCCAAACGGCCGTTAGGCCATTTATCCCAAATCGGTCGTTAGGGCTTGGACTTTAGGTTTCAGAAGAGAGAACCGGCTCGGGGTTTAGCCACCAAAAGCGCTAAAGGAAAGCAATCGAGGTCAGGTAATCGACACTTCGCTCCTGGAATCCACGCCGCCATCCAGACCGGTGTCATGGTGACGCCCCATACGGAACTGTATTTCGAACCTTCAGCCACAATGTATACAAAGAATCTCGAAACATCCGTCTGCTGCAGTCCGATAAAGGTGGAACTGCGATTCAGCATCGGTACGAAATATCACTTCTAATACACGAACGATTTGTCCGGTATCACAGCGTGGCAAGTTCAGCTTGCCACGCTGATTCTGAAGACACAAACAGTATGACGACACAGATACTGGAGCACAAGCGGTCTGACGACGCTGATAATGGAAGCGCAAACAACCTAACGATGCTGATAATGGAAATACAAACGGTCTGACGCCGAAAATACAGAAAACGCAAACAGCCTAAGACAGAGAACATGTCAACTGTCTTAGGCTGTTATTATTTTGCCACAATCAGCCAGATATCAGGCTTGCCTGGGCTTTATCCCGAAATGGTCAGCCGGCCGCTTATTGTAGTAACAGTATAACTGCTTGCAAGTAAGCCCTTATGACTGGTTTGGATTTGTTTCAGAAGAGTGGAACGTCCCTACTCCATTGTCCACAGAGAGGAAGTATGGTCTTTGGCGTTCTGATCGGGCACTACTGCTCCCGGATGATAATATCCGAGAAGCTTGATGTCCCATATCAGCACACTGTATGCCGGAATTCCATTGTAATCCGTTGTGCCATATCCCATTGTCCATGGCATATACACACGCCAGCGGTCTCCGATGTGCATGCGCTGCAATGCTGTGACATATCCGTCAACCAATATGTTTACCGCCCATTTCTTTGCCCGTGCCGTCAGCGGATTGTAGCTGTCGAAGTCTCCCTCGTAGCTCTTCTCGAAGAAATATCCCTGCGGATGGCTTGTAGAAGGCAGCAGTTTACCTTGGTTATGCACGAGCACGGAGTCGGAGTATAGCGGACAACCGCTTCCGGTGCCCACCTCCTCTTTGTGCACCACGATATAGTTCGTGCGAGAGAGCGTAGTGTTGTTCTCGCTCATCGACCAGCAGCGTATGGTATCCCACATACCGTCTCTGTTCTCTATCGCCACATTGTAGATACTGTCGAAATAGGCAACGTTGCGTTTCTCCCAGTTGGGATATTCAATCAGTTCGTTGTCTGTCTCGCTACATGCCGTGACGAGTCCGAGTGCCATTCCGCACAGGATGGCTAAGGCGAAAAAATATTTGTTCTTCATCTATAATCGTTATATTACTGCAATTTCTTGAGCAGACTTGCAATGCTCACCTTGTCTTCGATGATGCTGTTGAGATCGTCGATGCTTACGCGCTCCTGCTCCATGGTGTCGCGGAAACGCAGCGTCACGCAGTTGTCCTTGAGTGTGTCGTAGTCAACAGTAACGCAGTATGGTGTTCCGATGGCATCCTGACGACGGTAGCGCTTGCCGATGGTATCCTTCTCGTCGTACTGGCAGTTGAAATGGAACTTCAGGTTGTTGATGATTTCGCGAGCCTTCTCTGGCAGTCCGTCTTTCTTCACCAACGGCAATACAGCGAGTTTCACCGGAGCGAGTGCTGCCGGCAACTTGAGCACAACACGTGTCTCGCCGTTCTCCAGCTTCTCCTCCTCGTATGAGTGACACATGATAGAGAGGAACATACGGTCGACACCGATACTTGTCTCGATGTCATACGGAGTATAGCTCTCGTTTGTCTGTGGGTCGAAGTATTTGATTGAACGGCCGGAGAATTTCTCGTGCTGCTTCAGGTCATAGTCGGTACGGCTGTGGATACCCTCAACCTCCTTGAATCCAAACGGCATCTTGAACTCGATGTCGGTAGCTGCATTGGCATAGAAAGCGAGCTTCTCGTGGTCGTGGAAACGATAATTGTCAGCTCCGAAGCCCAGTGCCTGATGCCATTTCATACGGAACTCCTTCCATTTCGAGAACCACTCCTTTTCTGTGCCCGGCTTCACGAAGAACTGCATCTCCATCTGCTCGAACTCTCTCATACGGAAGATGAACTGGCGAGCCACAATCTCGTTGCGGAATGCCTTTCCGATCTGTGCGATACCGAATGGAATCTTCATACGTCCGGTCTTCTGCACATTGAGATAGTTAACGAAGATACCCTGTGCTGTTTCAGGACGCAGATAAATCTTGCTTGCCGCATCAGAAGTGGAACCCATCTCTGTAGAGAACATGAGGTTGAACTGACGCACGTCGGTCCAGTTCTTTGTTCCGCTGATAGGGTCAACGATTTCCTCGTCAATGATAATCTGCTTCAGAGCCTCCAGGTTTGGTCCCTGCATTGCCTCTGTGTAGCGTGCATGAAGGTCGTCACGCTTCTTCTGATGCTCCAGCACGCGAGGGTTGGTCTCGCGGAACTTAGCCTCATCAAAGCTGTCGCCGAAGCGTTTGCGTGCCTTGGCGATTTCCTTTTCTATCTTCTCCTCATACTTGCCGATCTGGTCTTCGATGAGCACATCAGCACGATAGCGCTTCTTTGAGTCGCGGTTGTCGATTAGCGGGTCGTTGAAGGCGTCAACGTGTCCGCTGGCCTTCCATATCGTAGGGTGCATGAAGATTGCAGAGTCAATGCCCACGATGTTGTCGTGGAGCAACACCATGCTCTTCCACCAATATTCCTTGATGTTGTTCTTCAGTTCCACACCATTCTGTCCATAGTCATACACTGCTGCCAGTCCGTCGTAGATATCGCTGCTTGGGAACACGAATCCGTATTCCTTGCAGTGAGAGACGATTTTCTTGAAAACATCTTCTTGTGCCATAATCTTATATAGGTTTTATTATTTTCTTTTCTCAATTGTCAGCATCCTGACCGTCAATTGTCAGCATCCTGATTCTTAATTGCCTGTATTCTTATTGTCAATCGTCATCATTCTGACAAAATCATTTTGCAAAGTTACACTTTTTCCAACATTTACGTGCCGCATTCTCGTTAAATGTTATCAAAATGGGGTTTCAATGCCTGTTTCATTGCCTTGCCAGCATACGGGCAAATTCTATTATCGTGTCGATGCCGAGAGCCATGTCGGCATCGGAAATCTGCACATTGTAATCTGGTTCTATGCCGAATTCCGTGCTTTGCCTGTCGCGGTTGTACATGGGGCATGCACTGAACCTCACTCCCCACCCGTTTGGCAGTTCGCTGCTGAAAGGCATCCCTGCTCCGCCCCCCGTCTTGTCGCCGACAACGATGCATTGTGGAGCACATTTCATGTATTTCACGAATTCGTTTGCGGCACTGTATACAGAACGGTTTGTCAGCACAAACACTTTCTTCTGCCAACGCAGACGGCCTGACGGTTTCAGTCTCTGTTCTCTCATGGATGAGAAGTCGGAGTGTCCCGTTCCTGTCTTATGCTGCATATATCCCACAAGTGTCTCACTGTTGATGAACCGTGCAGCCAGACGCTCCGCCATAGTGAGTTGCCCTCCCCCATTGTTGCGGATGTCAATGACAAGGGCATTGCATGGAGCGAGATACATCAGCACGTCGTCAAGGTTGCCGTCGCCAATGGCTGCATCTAAAGATGAGCAGCGGATGTATCCCACGTTGTCGTCGAGACGGCGATAGCGCAGCGCCCCGGCTATACGATAATCGGTGGCGAGATAGCGGCGCTCCAGCGAGTCGCTGAAATTCTTGGGATAGTCTTCATGCCATCGCCAATAGCGTGCTGAATTGAAACTGGCATACATGTTGACATGTCCGTCACGCAGTTCGCCGAGCATGTTTCCCAACACTTCGAAGAGCTGCTCGTCGTTCATCCTGTCGTCAATCTGACGGGAATAGCGGTCGTGTACCTCATCCCAATCGAGACCGTATGCCTGCCGTTTATAGTCGAAAAAGCAGTATCTCTCATTAACTATCTTCCATAGCGCCTCAAAGTTTCCGCGTGGCGTGTCGCTCATCTCCTCCTCATCCACACACGACGGGAATGACACCGCCACGGAGAGCAGCATGGCGAGCAGCAACAATGCATGGGTTATCTTTCTCATGGCTGCAGTCTTGTTAGTCTGAACGTCCGCGTTATTCCGATGACGAACAGATGTGAGTAACTGTGATATTTCAGATTGTTCACCTTTGCCTGTCTGTAGTCGCCCATATATCCGAGGCGCAGAGTAGTCTTGGCAATGTTGAAGTCGAGAGAGAGGGTATTGCGCAGCGAGGGTGTGGCGATGAATGTCGTGGGCACTGCGTTGTGGTCGTAGTCGCCTTTTGAGAATATCTCATAATACGACTGTCCGTAGTTGGGACTGAACATCAGTCCGCAGAGCGGCACACTCACCTCATAGTTCAGCGTGAATGGTTTTCCCGCTACAGTGAACTTGTATGCAGCCATCGCCACTGGGGAGATGTCGAAGCTCAGACGAGCCTGTGCCGGATTGTTGCCGTTGCGGGTATTATAGAGGAATCCGATATTGGCATCCGCCATACCGCCGGCTCTGATGGTCAGTCTGTCGCCGAAGAGCGTCCATCGGCGCAGGAAACCATAGCAGAAATCGTAGGAACCAGCCATTTCGTTGGCATTGTCGGCACGGTTGCGGGAAAACGATGCCATGCCTTGATGCACGATGAGTCGGCGCCACTTCCGATGTTCGCTTCCGCGGACAGTCTGTGATATGTAACGAAGCTCCGTACCCGAATATTTCTCCGGCGAGAGATAGGTATCAAGGACGTTCACGCCTCCCACTCCCAGAAGTCTCGTGTTCGTTATCACCTTGCCTCTTGACCAGGCGACGCTGTCGTTGCTCTGGGCATGACACGACAGACCGCTTCCGCACAATGGCGGAAGCATAAGCGAGAGGACTGCCAGAAGCAATATCCTCTGCGGTTTCCTGACATACTGCCGTAGATGTTTCATTGTTGTGTATCGCTATTGGGAATCGGGTATAAGCCGTGTGTCATCGTCATTCATCGAAAAGACTCAGCTGCCCTGTTATCTCGTCTATTATCTGCTGTTTCGACTTGCCTGCATCCGGGTCGAGATTCTCCGAAGCCTTATTATCGGCTGTCCCGTCAGCATCTGCCGGCGGCACATCGCCGCCATCAGCAGGTTCAGAATCCTCCGGTTCGGCAGCTACAGGTTCCAGTTCTTCGATCTTTGCAAGTTCAAAGGTGGTGAGTCGTTTGCCTCTTGCCTTGTATCCCTTGACGAGGGCGAATTCGTTGACATCCAGTTCCAGCGTTCCTCTGAAAGCATCGTTGCCGCCAAATGTGAGAAGCAGATGTGGAGCCGGAGTGTCGGTCAGCAGCAGCAGTTCATTCTTCGGGTTCTCGCCGATATAGCTCTGCCTGCGTTTTGTCATCTCGAAAAGGAAACGCTTGATATATGGCGTTCCGCCCTGGTCGGCATCCCTCACCACGGCACACCACACCTTATGAGGAACGAATTTCTCTATCCTCATGATGTTGTCCTCGTAGTGGTTGTTGGCATCGAAATTGGTCATATAGTATTCTCCGCTCTTGAGCACCACGAGGATATGCTCGCCCTCGTTGAACTCGCCGAGCAGAGTGCCGTGGTCGTCGTAGTTGAGACGGTTCACGTCGGCGTCGAACCACACCTTCCTGCCACCCAGCGTACTGTGTCCGTGGCTCTTCAGCGAGATGCGGTGCACAGGGTATTTCGTCAGTATGTTTCCCATTGCCGTTCTGCTCTTCACGAGGATTTTCGAGAAATCCTTCTCTATGAATATGTTCTTGAGTTTCGGCGTCGGGTCGAGCGTCACTTTGATTATCTCTGCCTCACCGTTAGGATTGGCTGTGAAATAGTTCACTCTTGACCCTGGTTTGCCCTGCGTCAGGTCGTAGTCGCGATCGCGTGTCACGGTAGGCACATTAAAGCGCTTGATATAGTAGTTGCCCTGCTTTCCATCACGATACACCACATTATATATCGTGCGCTTGTCGTTCTTCTTGAACACGGCTACATGAATGATATTCTTGCCCACGAACACCTTGTCGGCAACTTTTATCACCTTGTATTTTCCGTCTTTATAGAAGATTATGATGTCATCGATGTCTGAACAGTTGCACACGAACTCGTCTTTCTTCAGACCAGTGCCCACAAAGCCTTCCTGGCGGTTGATATAGAGTTTCTCGTTCGCCTCCACCACTTTAGTCGCCTCGATGGTGTCGAAGTTGCGGATTTCGGTGAGACGGGGATGGTTCTTGCCGTATTTTTCCTTGAGGTATGTAAACCAGGCTGCCGTCACCTCCACCATGTTCGAGAGGTCGCGGTCGATGCTGTCTATCTCCGCCTTTATCTTCGCCATCAGCTCGTCGGCTTTGTCTTTGTTGAATTTCAGGATGCGCTGCATCTTGATTTCCATTAGGCGCAGGATGTCGTCCTTTGTCACCTCTCTGATCATCTGAGGATAGTATGGCGTGAGCCTTTCGTCTATATGTGCGCATGCAGCGTCCATGTCGGGAGCGTTCTCGAATTTCTTGTCCTTATATATGCGCTCCTCGATGAATATCTTTTCGAGCGACGCGAAGTGCAGCTGTTCGAGCAGCTCCGCCTTGCGTATCTCAAGTTCCTTGCGTATGAGTGCCTTTGTGCGCTCCACCGAACTGCGCAACACGTCGCTGACGGTGAGGAACTGTGGTTTGTCGTCCTCTATCACGCAGCAGTTTGGCGATATGTTCATCTCGCAGTCGGAGAAGGCGTATAGGGCGTCGAGTGTCTTGTCCGACGACACTCCCGGGGCGAGATGCACCTGTATCTCCACTTCGGCGGCTGTGTTGTCGTCCACTTTGCGCGCCTTTATCTTTCCCTTCTCGATTGCTTTCAGTATTGAGTCTATAAGCGTTGTAGTGGTCTTGCCGAACGGTATCTCGCGGACGACGAGGGTCTTGTTGTCGAGTTTCTCTATCTTTGCTCTCACCTTGAGCACTCCGCCTCGCTGTCCGTCATTGTATTTGCTCACGTCGATGCTGCCGCCAGTGGGGAAATCGGGATACAGCTGGAACGGCTCGCCATGGAGATAGCTCACGGCGGCATCGCAGATGTCGTTGAAGTTGTGGGGCAGTATCTTTGACGACAGTCCCACGGCGATTCCTTCCGCTCCCTGTGCCAGGAGGAGCGGGAACTTGGCAGGCAGAGTGATAGGTTCCTTGTTTCTGCCGTCGTAGGAGAGCTGCCAGTCGGTGGTCTTCTGGTTGAACACCACGTCGAGGGCAAACTTAGAGAGTCTCGCCTCTATATATCGCGGTGCGGCGGCACGGTCGCCGGTGAGGATATTTCCCCAGTTTCCCTGACAGTCAACGAGCAGGTCTTTCTGTCCGAGCTGCACCAGGGCGTCGCCGATAGAGGCGTCGCCGTGGGGATGGAACTGCATGGTGTGTCCCACGATGTTTGCCACCTTGTTGTAGCGTCCGTCGTCCATGCGCTTCATGGAGTGCAGGATACGTCGCTGCACGGGTTTGAGTCCGTCTTCGATATGCGGCACGGCTCTCTCCAGGATTACGTAAGAGGCGTAATCCAGAAACCAGTTCTTGTACATACCGCTCAGGTGATGTACGGCGGAGGCATCGAAGCGGTTCGTCGGCTTGTAGTCGGAATGCTCCGCAGGCTGGTCGTCGGCATCGTTGTCTGTCTGTCCATCGCTGCCCTCGCCAGCCGGCTGGTCCTCGCTGCCGGCTGCCATGGCTTCGCCGTCTCCGGGCATATCGCCGTCGTTGTTTCGGGTCAACTCATTGTCGTCTCTTGTCTCGTCATCTCTTGTCTCGTCGCTCATATATGTATTTTCTGATACCTGTGGTTTGTCATGACACCGCAAGCGTTAACCCCACTACCACATGGCGGGCAGCCCACACTTGCGAAACTCATGTCGTTTGTATTATCTCATTGTTCCATCTCCCGCCATCGGCAGGATTCCACACTACGGCAGACTGCCTCAAATTGGCAAAAAGGAAAATTTCTTCAAAAGTACTGATTTTTCCCGACAATGGCAAATTTATTTTTCAAAAGGCCCATCACAGTGCCTTCAATCTTCCACATTCCCGACAAATCAATGATAATGAACTATTTTTCAATGCTTTTCATTGCTCTGTCGAATAATTGTCTTATATTTGCAATGCCTTACCGCCAGTGCCGCAGAGCGGCGAGCAAAACGATGAAAAACAAAGCTGTCATGACGGAGACAAACGAGAGAAAACTGCCTGTAGGAATACAGTCGTTCAAGAAAATCAGAGAAGAGGGCTACCTCTATGTTGACAAGACCGAAATGGTATGGAATCTTGCCAACAATGGGGCGAGGTATGACTATCTGAGTCGTCCCAGACGATTCGGCAAGTCGGTGCTTGTCGATACTCTGCAATGCTATTTCGAAGGCAGGAAAGAACTGTTCGAGGGTCTGAAAATCATGGAGATGGAAAAGGACTGGACCTGCCACCCCGTGATACGCCTCGACATGAGCAACGGCAGCGACAACGCCAAAGACCTTGAGGCTTATCTCGACTTCGTGTTCTCAAAATACGAGAAGCTCTACGAAACGAAACTCCCCGACACGGCAAGTCTCACGGTGCGTTTCAGTAATATTATAGAAACGGCAAACAAGGTGACGGGCAAACAGGTGGTGATACTCATCGACGAATACGACTCGCCTCTGCAGCATTCGTGGAAGACTCCTGAACATGAGAATTGCACACGGGTATACCGCAGCGTGTTCTCTGTATTGAAGACTCTCGACGAGATTGAGCGCTTTGTCTTCATAACGGGCATAACGAAATTCACACAGATTTCACTGTTCTCGGTACTCAACAACTTGTCGAACATCAGTTTCGATGCTGAATATGCCGGCATTTGCGGCATCACACAGCAGGAGCTGACCGACAATTTCATGCCTGAAACAAGCCAGATGGCTGAGGCCAACGGATGGACTACGGAGGAAACCTTGCGCCAGCTGAAGGCGTATTATGACGGATATCATTTCTGCCGCAAGAATATGATTGATGTCTATAACCCATATAGTCTCGTACACGCCTTAGCGACAAAAGATCTCCGGAGTTTCTGGGCATCTTCCGGTGCCACAACAGCCCTCGCCAAGTTTGTCAACGACATGGAGATCAGACTGAAAGACCTCGACCAATGCGCCATCATCAGCACCACAATAGAATCTTCCGACGTTACCGGTGGAGGAGCGGAGCTGTTCATGTATCAGTCGGGATACCTCACGATAAAAGGATACACCGGAGGCACATACATGCTCGGCATACCGAACCACGAGGTGAGACAGGCTCTCTACGAGATGGTTCTTCCTGCATTGGCGATGCGAAAAGGCAGCGACATACAGTCGGCACAGGCTTTCCTGAATCTTAACCTCTACAACGGCAACATGCCCGAGGCGATGAAACAGCTGAAGGCGCTCGTCGCCGATGTGCCATACAGCAACAAGAAGCTTGCGAGCATGGATATGGAAGAGCGCTACCGCCTCATCATAAGCACTATATTGAATGCCATCGGCATGAGGGTGGAAGTGGAGAAAATGATTTCTACAGGAAGGATTGACATCGTGGCTGAAAACAGTACATTTATATATGTAATGGAATTGAAACTCACGAAGAACGGAGGTGTCAACGCTGCCGAAAAGCAAATAACCGACAACCGTTACACCGAGCCGTTCAAAGCTGACAAACGCAAGACCATAGCCCTCGCCATCGAACTCGACGACCTGGGCAAGGGATTGCTGGAATGGAAACAACTTTGACAAATAAGGCAAAAAGGGAAAACACACGGCAAAGAAACCTGCCGCCCGACTGTCCACAAGTGCAATTCTACGAGAGTTCCGCCACAATAGGAGAAGCTGAGAACGACAGAAGAAGCATACGGGCGAAACGTTTCACCTGTTAACCGACTGCACATTGCTGACATGCAAAACACTCTAATGAAAGAAAGAGAAAAACAATATAAACAGATAAAAGAAAAATGAACAAGAAAATTTTCCTCGCGGGCCTGATGCTCGCAGCAATGTCGATGAACGTATCGGCACAGAAGAAAGACGGCGGCATCTCGCAGCAGATGCTCCAGCAGATCAAGGGATCACAGTCGAAGGGTGCGGCAGACAAGGCTATCTTCAACGCCATCGCAGCCAACAACATCAACGACCTGGCAAAGAACTTCGCCAATGCAGGAGAGTTCGACACTCACTTCAGCGTGGAGACCAAGGCGCAGAGCATCATGAACCAGAAGCAGAGCGGAAGATGCTGGATGTTCAGCGGATTCAACGTGATCCGCGGTAACTTCGCACACGAGAGCGACTCGCTCAAGGTGGAGCTTTCACAGGACTACCTCTTCTTCTACGACCAGTTGGAGAAAGCTAACCTCTTCTTGCAGGGAGTGATCGACTGCGCCGGCAAGCCTATGGACGACACAAGAGTGCAGTTCTTCTTCAAGAACCCAATCAACGACGGCGGTACCTTCTGCGGTGTTGCCGACCTCACTGAGAAGTATGGCGTGGTGCCGACAAGCGTGATGCCGGAGACTTACTCTGCTGAGAACACCAGCAAGATGGCTGCTCTCGTATCTTCAAAACTGCGCGAATACGGACTGAAGCTGCGCAAGATGGTGGCTGAGAAGAAATCCAAGCAGGCTATCCAGACAGAGAAGACCAACATGCTCGGCACTATCTACCACATGCTGAAACTCACTCTCGGCGAGCCTGTGACAGAGTTCACATTCGCTTTCAAAGACAAGAACGGCAAGGCGCTGGAGGCCAAGAAATACACTCCTAAGTCGTTCTTCAAGGAACTGACCGGCAAGGAGACTCTCAACGGCACATTCATCATGGTAATGAACGACCCTCGCCGCGAATACTACAAGACTTACGAGGTGGACTTCGACCGCCACACATACGACGGACACAACTGGAAATATCTCAACCTGCCTATGGACGAGATTGCCAACCTCGCCATCGCATCTCTGAAGGACGGCAAGAAGATGTACAGCTCTTACGACGTGGGCAAGTTCCTCGACGGCAAGCGCGGATACAGCGACATCAACAACTTCGACTACGGTTCGCTCTTCTCTACAACATTCCCAATGAACAAGGCTGACCGCATCGCCACATTCGACAGCGGTTCTACACACGCCATGACTCTCGTGGCTGTCGACCTCGACGCTCAGGGCAAACCTACAAAGTGGAAGGTGGAGAACAGCTGGGGACCTGAGTGGGGACACAAGGGCTGTCTGATTATGACCAACGAGTGGTTCAACGAGTATATGTTCCGTCTCGTAGTGGACAGAAAATATGCTTCTGAGAAAATCCTGAAGCTCGCCGACCAGAAGCCTATAATGGTAATGCCAGAGGATCCTCTCTTCGGTGCAGACAACTAATACCCGCCACGTCCTTCTCTTGAAGACAAGGACCGGACGGCAAAAGAATGAGCAACCTGTCGCAATAGCGACGGCATACTCATGACCCAACCAACAGAATCGGAATATGTCAAACGTATCTGGCATATTCCGATTCTTGCTTTTTTGACAAGAATATCCATACCACATTCCCGGCACAAAGCCACAATTTATTTATTGACAGTAAACAAAATCACCTGTTTTTATTTATTAGCGGTAAATAAAATCATGCAAATACGACGAAAAGGACCACATCGTCGAAGACAAACTGTATATTGATGTAGTGCCTGTATGGAAGTGGCTGCTGACTGATTTCGTCTAAAAATAGGAAAAAACAAAATTTCGTCCAAAACTGTCAGATTGTCTGGTTTTACCTCATAATACACTGGCATACAGACAAATACAGACCTGACAATTGCTTTCAATTGTCTGGATGGTTTGCCAGCACGAAATTTTTCCATTTCTCATCAAATCATAACTAGTTATTATTTTTTTCGCCACTAAATAGCATCGTAGTGGATAAAAACCGGCTTTTTTATCCACTACAGCACAATTATTGGATAAAAAGCAGTATATTGCCATTATCAAAGAGCAAAGATACAAATCACCAAGCCACAATCATTGGAAAAGATAACAAAACTTCAGGAAATGGGCAGCACGCTTGCCCGAGTGGGGCAAGCAGCGTTCTCAACATGGGCAAGCACCTTGCCCCAAGTGGGCACGGGTGGTGCCCAAGACTGTGCCCAAAGTTTCCATGGAATGAAACTTGTATTTTAGTAATCAAAAGTCTGTATTTCAGCCTTTGAAAACAACTGGTATATACCAACAAACATAATGAAACACACCCCATCCTCAACTGGAATGCCAGAGAGAATGGGGTGTGTCGTATTTATCCAAAATCGGTCATTAGACCGCCTAATGACCGTTTGGGGATTATGAGGTTATGCTGATTGCAGCGGATTATCCGTAGATGATCTTGCCGTTCTCGTCGCGGTTGTCGTCGATGAACGACTTGTTGTACTGCGTCATGCCGCGTAGCGACATACCCATGCTTGAGAATCCTCCGTCGTGGAAGAGGGTCTGCATGGTGACTTTCCTGGTGAGGTCGGAGAACATCACTACGCAGTAGTCAGCACACTCGTCAGCGCTGGCGTTACCGAGTGGCGACATGCGGTCGGAGAAGTCGTAGAGTCCGTCGAAACCCTTGATGCCGCTGCCGGCAGTGGTGAAGGTAGGCGACTGTGAGATGGTGTTGATGCGCACGTGCTTCTCGCGGCCATAGATATATCCAAAGCTGCGGGCGATGGATTCGAGCAGCGACTTGGCGTCTGCCATGTCGTTGTAGCCGAAGAATGTGCGGTGTGAAGCCACGTATGTGAGGGCGAGCACGGAAGCACCTTCGCTCAGGGCGTCGAGCTTCTTGGCAGCCTGCAGCATCTTGTGGAATGATATAGCCGAGATGTCGAGAGTCTTGTTCAGGAAAGTGTAGTCGAGATCGTCGTATGTACGTTTCTTGCGCATGTTAACGCTCATGGCACAAGAGTGCAGCACGAAGTCAATCTTGCCTCCCATTGCCTCCTGGGCTTTCTCAAAGAGGTTTGTGAGATCCTCCACCGATGTCGCATCAGCAGGGATGACGGTAGCGTTGGTCTTCTTGGCGAGCTCGTCGATGGTACCCATGCGGCAAGCCACTGCCGTGTTTGTCAACACGATCTGAGCGCCTTCTTCTACGGCACGCTCTGCTACTTTCCACGCGATAGACGCGTCGTTCAATGCGCCGAAGATAATACCGCGCTTTCCTTTCAATAAATTAAAAGACATAATTTTCTATTGTTATGATTTGTTTGAAATTAATCCGATTCCGGCTTGCCGAGCCACCGCTTTTCCAGACGGAACGACTCGTCTCCTATGCGCCTTATCGGTGTTTAAGCATACGACAAATGCCGCTTAGTTTGCTGAAAAAACGGTGCAAAGGTATAATTTTCTGCACATAAACAAGGGATTATGTGCAGAAAAATGACTTTTTATTGTGTTTTTGAATGTTTAGAGTGCTTGTTTTTGCACATTCTCTTCATTGTGTGCACCTCCCAAGATGCGTTCCACGTCGGCAAGAATGCGTCTGAAGGGTTCGGAGTCCATATATCCCATGTTCTTCTTCAGCATCTGCGTGATGTCTTGAATGCTGTTGGTGTAGCACGAGAGTTCGTTGCGCCGCTGGGTGTCGTGTACCGCCTGCCGGCGTATCTCCCCTTCGCGCTCCTGCACGAGGATGTTGCACACGCGCCCCAGGATCGGCAGCACAATTTTGTTGAAGAGGTGATGACCCTGTATATACATATATGTGGTCTGCGGCGTGACGCCCATCCTGATGAGTTCGCTCTTCAGGGCGAGATACGACTCCTTGGCTTCAGGATGGCGCTGCTGTAGCTGTCTCACCTTGTTGTGCACCTTACGGCGCATGTTGTCGATGGAATACTGCGGGTTGTGGATGGAGAAGCCGCCGAGTTCCACGATGCGGTTGAGGTCGGTGATGGTGAACTGTCCGTATATGCTTCTGCGATAATGCCATATCGACCATACGAAGAGTGGGAATATCGCCTCGCTGAGCTGCCGCATGTAGTCTTCGAAGTCGAAGATGGAATGGTCGTTCAGGGTTACCATCACGCAGACGTTGTGTAGCGACGGTGCAAAACACTGGTAGCTCTCTATGGCATAGGCATAGGTATGGAGCACGTAGGGATTGGATATCACCGCACGCGAGGTTGGCGTGGCTCCGTTCATGAGATAGTCGTAGTCGGCATCCACACAGGCTATCATACACTCGCCGAGGCGGTCGCCGAGCTCATTCATGAGCACCGACTTCTTGCCCCGCTCCAGGGTGGTGTGCGAGGGGAGCATCACTTCGAAGTAGCGTGTGGAGTTTTCGTAGCGGCTGAGCACGGTGCGCCAGAAGAACACGTCGTCGTAGCTCTCCACGTAAGCCACGATGCGCTTGCGGGAGCGCTTGGAGTTGAGCCGGTTTGCCGCCTCGATATAGGCGGAAGTGAGGTTATGGGTAAGTCGCTTGTTCATAGAGCTTTCCTCCTGATGGTCAGTCCATGGTGATGTCGCTGACTTCTGTCACGTTGTCCATCCAACCGTTCATTATCACCGCCGGGGCGTGGGTTGAGAGGATAATCTGGACGTTGGGATTCAGTTCCAGAATGATGTCAATGAGGCGCTGCTGCCAGTCCACATGCAGGCTCACCTCGGGTTCGTCCATGAAGAGCACGTATGGCTTCTGGTCTTCTATCAGCACCGTGAGCAGGATGACGAGCATCTGCTTCTCGCCGCTCGACAGCTGGTATGGTTGCAGGGTCTCGCCTATCTGCGTGAGGCATATCTCGTTTGCCGTGCGCACGATGGTCTTGCCGGTGTCGGCGAAGAGGTCGTCTACGAGGTCCTGGAATTTCTTCTTTGGCTCCGACAGTTTCTGGGCGCGCTCGGCGGCATCCGGTTCTCCGCTCTGCAGGGCGGCGATGATGCGGTTGCCGATGTTCACCTGATAGTCGAGATATTTGCGCTGCAGCACGTACAACTGCCAGTCGAGCTCGGTGACGAGGCTGATGCCCACCTTGCTGAGCAGTTCCTGGTTGACCATAGGATTGTCGAAGGAACGGATGATGTCGAAGCGTATCCATTTGGCATCCTCGGGACTCACCTTGAGATGCACGCCTTTGAGGAGATGGCTCGGAAACTCTCCGCCTGCAGAGAGTCCTTTCACCACCTTGTTTATAATGGTGCTCTTGCCCACGCCGTTGACTCCACTCAATATGTTCACCCTTCTGTCGAGATTCCATATCACGTGCTTTCTGCCGCTCCACAGGGAGTCTATCTCTATCTGACGTATGTAATCCGCGTATTTCTGCATAGCAAACTATTTTAATGATTTATCAATTACAAATATAAGGTTTTCTATCATAATTAAGTACCTTTGCAGCCGCAATTTAACGATATTAAGGAAAAAATGAACAATTTACGCAACAATAGCCGTGTCTTGATTGCCCACCTGAGCATCTTCCTTGCTTGTGCTTTCTGGGGACTGATGGCACCGCTCGGCAAGGATGCCATGACGCATGGCGTGACGGGACTCGACATGGTGTCGTTCCGTGTGGCAGGAGGAGCAGTCCTGTTCTGGATAACATCACTGTTCACTACACGTGAGCACGTGCCGACAAAAGACAAGCTGATGTTCATAGCAGCCGGAATCTTCGGCCTCGTGACCAACCAATGCTGCTATACTGTGGGACTGAGCATCACGTCGCCCATCAACTCCAGCGTGGTGACCACCTCGATGCCTATCTTCGCCATGATTCTCTCGGCGATAATACTGAAGGAGCCTATCACCGGAAAGAAGGCTCTGGGAGTGTTGTTCGGATGCACGGGAGCCGTGGCACTGGTGATGTCGAGCGCCGCGGCTACGAGCGACAAGGTGGGCGACCTGCGTGGCGACCTGCTCTGCATGGCGGCACAGCTGTCGTTTGCCCTCTATCTGGCGCTCTTCAGCAAGCTGGTGAGGAAATACTCGGTGATAACGGTGAACAAATGGATGTTCACATGGGCTGCACTCATCATCCTGCCGTTCACCATGCCACACGTGGCAAGCATAGACTTCGGCAGCGTGCCGGCGAAGACATTGTGGGAATCGGCATTCGTGGTGGTTTTCGGAACGTATCTCGGATACATCCTCATGATGATAGGACAGAGCACGCTGCGCCCTACGGTGGTGGGAGTGTACAACTATGTGCAGCCTGCCGTGTCGGTGACGGTCAGCATACTGACCGGCATGGGTGTGATGACGCTGCAGAAGGGCATCGCCATATTGCTCGTATGTCTGGGTGTGTGGCTCGTGATAAAGAGCAAGTCGAAACGCGACATGGAAAGAGAAAAGAACGAGGAAGGAAACGAACGGGAAGACAAATAGGAACTTGTCAACTACGATATCAATATGTCACAAAAGAACGCTAAAGAGAACAAGTTGCTGGCGATGATCCGCAACGGACAGGAGATGACCGACGGCGACAAGCTGCGCCTCATCGTGCAGCTCAGTATCCCGTCGATACTGTCTCAGATGTCGTCGATACTCATGTTCTTCATCGACGCTTCAATGGTGGGTTCGCTCGGAGCGAAGGCTTCGGCGGCAATAGGACTGATAGAGACCACTACATGGCTGTTCGGCGGACTGGCATCGGCGGCGATAATGGGATTCTCGGTGCAGGCGGCACATTTCATAGGTGCCAACGATGAGAAGAAGACGCGGCAGGTGTTCCGTCTGGGACTGATGGCGATGACCGTCATGTCGCTGCTGTTCATGGCATTAGGAGCGGCAATAGCAAAGCCTCTGCCCTATTGGCTCGGAGGCGGAAGCGACATCGCTCCGCTGTCGACAAGCTATTTCCTGGTCTACAGCACCGCCCTACCTATATATATGGTGGGCATGATGGCGTCGGCAATGCTGAAAAGCTCGGGCAACATGAAGATACCGAGCATGATGAGCGTATTGATGTGTCTGCTCGACGTGATGTTCAATTTCATCGCCATATTCCCGACGAGAGACATCACGATACTGGGAACGACGATACACATGCCCGGACTGGGACTCGGACTGACGGGTGCCGCCGTGGGAACGGCATTGGCGTTTCTCGTCACCGGACTGATTCTGATATGGATTGCCGTGAGGAAGGCTCCGATAATATCGCTCAAAGGGGAGAGATGGATATGGAGACCATGCCGCGGATATATCAAGAATGCCATAAGAATAAGTTTTCCGATGGCGATACAGTATATGCTGATGAGCGGCGCACAGATAGTGAGCACCATGATCGTGGCGCCGCTTGGCAACTTTGCCATCGCCGCCAACACCTTCGCCATCACGGCAGAGAGCCTGTGCTACATGCCGGGATATGGTATCGGCGAGGCTGCCACTACGCTGATAGGACAGAGCATGGGAGCGCAGCGACACGACCTGACGAAGCGGTTCGCATATATGACGCTGGCTCTGGGAATGATGATAATGGCGGTGATGGGAGCTATAATGTATTGCTTTGCACCAGAAATGATAGGCATCATGACACCGGTGACGGAAATCAGAGTGCTCGGCATCGGAGCACTGCGCATAGAGGCTTTTGCAGAACCGATGTTCGCCGCAGCTATCGTGGGCAACTGCATCTGCATAGGAGCCGGCGACACGAAGATTCCGTCGGTGATGAACTTCGGCAGCATGTGGCTCATACGCCTCTCGCTCGCTGCTTATCTGGCACCGAAATACGGACTGGCTGGCGTGTGGTCGGCAATGGCGATAGAACTGACGTTCCGAGGAATCATCTTCCTCATTCGGATCTACAGAGGGAAATGGATGAACCACAAGGTGAGCGTAGACAAGTAAGCCTCTGTCTGGCATGTAATCGTTTACGTATGATTTAAGGCGGAAAGCGATACAACATCCACCTTTATTTCATACTTTTGCATCGACATAGACAGGTAAAAAGGACAAAGGATAACAAAAACATAAAATAGGGAGCCGGCATGACTACATGCTGTCTTCCTATTTTTGGTTTAAACCACATCGGACATTAGGGCTTGCTTGGATATTGTTTTTTTAGAAGAGTGGATTTTGTTTGTCTTTTAACCCAATGAACACAACAGGAAAAAAGAAGAAATCGTTTGCATTTGTGTGCGACAACAAAAATACTTTGATTTACATCAAGATATTATGGAAAAGTATGTTATTTAGCATGTTTTTGTTTGTTGTGTGCGCAAACAATACTATCTTTGCAACGTCAAAACAAACAAGGAGGCACACAAGAAGACCTCCACAACGCCAATAGAAGAAATAACAAACAGATAGGTTATTAGAGGTAAGAGGTAAAAAGATTGAAGATAGGTTATTAGAAAGGTAAAAGACAAAGATTGAAGGAAGGATAACAAAGACGCAGAGATGACCAGAAAGGTATTAGAAACAAGGAAACGATAGTTTTTCAGGTAATGAAGATTGAGGATAACAAAGTTGGTCATTGATGATAATAAAGATAAGGATAACAGAAAGACCATAGAAATATTAGGTAATGAAAGATTGTGAAATAGGTAATTAGTGGTAAAGGATTGTTTAAAGCCGCTCGACGGCAAGGATAACGAAGAAGATAGGTATGATTCCCCCGCTATGAAAAGCGGTGGGAAAAAGGATTAAGGTAAAGATAAAAGATTGTTTTTCAAGGATTGAATGATGCCCAAGGGCATTGAAAACGATTATTAGTTAGGTTATTATAGATTTAGGTAAGATTAGTTGTTTGATTTTAGTTAGTCACACCTGTTTGCTGTAAATACAGCAACAGGCACGTGGGTAACGGTCAAAAAAGAAAGAAAAGAAAGTGAATGTCAGTAATGTTATACAAAATACAGAAGCCACCCAAACGGGTGGCTTTTTCGTTTTTATCCCCCTGGGGGGAAATTAGAATCTGACACGCTAATGTTCACGCAAAGGCGAAGATACCAAGCCCTATCATTCCGCGTCTTTTGCCTCGGCAAGTCCCTTCTGATAGAGGTCGTTTACTACGAGGCTGGCGAGGGTAAAACCGAAAATCGCCGTGATATGTGCCGCAGTACCGTTTATCTGCGCTTTGGAATTGTTCCAGTTATGGTCGGCAAGCCCAGGGTCGCCGGACACCTCCTCTTTGTTGGAGCATACACACTGGTCTGTACCGCAGGTGAAGCTGGTGCCGAGATTATGCAGGAGCTCATCGCTGTATACACATTTGAACTTATGTGCCGGACGCACCTTCATCTTGCGGAACTTGTTTCTCAACGCACGTGCCAACGGACAGCCTTTCACCTTCCAGAATTCGGCAACGGCAATCTTGCTCGCATCCATCTTCAGTGCTGCTCCCATAGAGGAGAGAAGCACCGAATCGGTCTTGCAAGCCTCCAGAATCAGCAATGCCTTGTCTTTCAGACTGTCGATGGCGTCGATGATATAGTCGTAGCTGCCGATATTGAAAGAGTCGGCAGTGGTCTCGTCGTAGATTTTCTGCAGGGCAACGATTTCTGCCGTAGGGTTTATCTCCAGCAGTCGTTCCTTGAGCACCTCAACCTTCACCCGTCCGATGGTCTTGGTGGTTGCCATGAGCTGGCGGTTCACGTTGGTTATGCACACCCTGTCGGAGTCGACGATGGTGAGATGTCTGACTCCAGACCTCACAAGACTCTCGGCACACCAGCTGCCCACTCCGCCTACGCCGAAGATTATCACCCGTGCCTCAGCGGTTTTCTGCATCACACGCTCGCCGACGAGCAGTTCCATTCTCTTGAATATACCTTTTTCTATACCCATTTCTTGTTATTCCTCCATTATTTCATTGAGTGGCGTCATCACGAAGTCTCTCTCGTGCATCAGCGGATGCGGTATCTTCAGGTCGGGTTCATCGATATGCAGGTCGCCATAGAGCAGTATGTCGATGTCGATTATGCGGTCGTGGTATTCACCGCCGTCGGATTTCAGCGTGCGCCCCATCTCCCTCTCTATGCGCTGTGTCACTTCGAGCAGCCGGCGGGGTGAGAGCTGTGTGTCCACACATACGGCAGCGTTGACGAAGCGGTTGTCTGACCTGAAGCCCCAAGGCTCAGTTTCATAAAGAGCTGACTGGCGCACTACGTCGCCAACCAGCTCTCCGATATTTTTTATTGCCTCGGCGATGTTCTTGCGTTTGTCGCCGAGGTTTGTTCCCAAAGAAAGATATGCTATCATCAGCGTCAGTCGTTCAAAATCAGCATGGCGTCACCGTAGCATCCGAACTTGTAGCCGTTTTCCACCGCCTTCTTGTATGCCTCCATTATCAGTTCGTATCCTCCGAAAGCGCATGTTGCCATGAGCAGCGGCGACATCGGCTGATAGAAGTTGGCAATCATAGTGTCGGCGAGTCCGCATTCGTATGGAGGGAAGATGAACTTGTTTGTCCATCCCTCATATTCCTTCAGCATCTTGTCTGTGCCGATGGCGGTCTCTGTAGCCTTGAGCACACTTGTACCCACGGCGCATACATGTCTGCCATTGCGCTTTGCCTCGTTCACCACGCTGCATGCCTCGGCTCCGATGTGCATCTGCTCGGAGTCCATCTTGTGTTTGGTGAGGTCTTCAACCTCTATGCTATGGAAGTTGCCGAGTGCGCAGTGCAGGGTGATGAATGCGAAGTTCACGCCCTTGATTTCCATCCTCTTCATCAGCTCACGGCTGAAATGCAGTCCGCTTGCCGGTGCTGTGACAGCTCCCTCGTTCTTTGCGAATATACACTGGAATCTGTCCAGGTCTTCGTCGGTGACTTTTCTCCTGTCCACGATATAGTGTGGCAGCGGAGCCTCACCGAGCGCGAAGAGGTCGCGTTTGAACTCATCGTGTGGTGCATCGTAGAGGAATCGCAGTGTGCGTCCACGGCTTGTGGTATTGTCGATCACCTCTGCCACCATCGAACTGCTCTCGTCGAAGAAGAGCTTGTTGCCTATTCTTATCTTTCTTGCCGGCTCCACGAGCACGTCCCACAGGCGCATCTCCTCGTTTAGCTCACGCAGCAAGAACACTTCAATCTTTGCCTCTGTCTTCTCCTTCGTGCCGTAGAGACGTGCCGGGAAGACTTTCGTGTCGTTGAATATGAATGCGTCGTGCTCATCAAAATAGTCGAGCACGTTGCGGAAGTCCATGTACACGGGGTTGCCGTCTGCATCCTTCAGCTCATGTCCCTTATCGTCTTTCTGAAACATGTCGATGGTGCCCGACTTGCGGTGTACCACCATCAGCCTGCACTCGTCGCGATGGTATGACGGTTCAAGTGCGATAAGCTCCTCTGGAAGTTTAAATTTGAATTGCGATAGTTTCATATTCTTGCTTTACCTTTATATATTTTCAATTTTCTTCTGTGTTCTCCTCTATGTCCTGCTCAGCGAGCCACTGCGGAAAGTCATCGAGCGTGATGCAGTCTTCCACTCTCACGTCGCCCACCCTTGTGCGCCGCAGGGCTGTGAGATAGGCTCCGCTGCCGAGAGCTTCTCCGATGTCGCGTGCCAGGGCGCGGATATATGTCCCCTTGCCGCATACCACTCTGACAGACAGCTGCATTGCCTCTTCGTCGAAGTGGGTCATCTCTATCTCGTCCACTCGCAGGGTCTTGGCCTTGAGCGGCACGTCTTGGCCTTCGCGCATGAGCTTGTAGGCGCGGTCTCCGTTTATCTTGCATGCCGAATATGCCGGCGGCACCTGCTGTATCTCTCCCACGAACTTTGGCAGCGTCTCCTCTATCAGCTCACGTGTGATGTGCGCCGTGGGATAGGTATGGTCCACGGTGTGCTCCATGTCGAAACTTGGCGTCGTGGCACCGAGCTGCAGCGTGGCGGTATATTCCTTGGTGTGCGCCTGCAGTTCATCGATGCGCTTGGTAGCCTTGCCAGTGCATAGGATGAGTACTCCGGTGGCAAGCGGATCGAGTGTGCCGGCATGTCCGGTCTTCACCCTCTTCACTCCCATCCTCTTTGAAATCAGGAAACGGATGTGGGCAAGTGCCCCGAAGCTCGACATGCGGTATGGCTTGTCGATGCAGATTATCTCTCCCTTGTTGAAGTTCATCTGTATGTCTGTTCTTTTCTGTTATGCAAATGAGCAGATTATGGTCACCGCACCGGCGATGGCGCAATATATTCCGAAATATACGAGCTTGCCTTTCTTCACGATGTTTATCATCCACTTGCAGGCGAAGCATCCGGATATGAATGCAGCGCAGAAGCCCACCACGAGTGGCAGTGTGTCTACTCCGCCGAAGGCCTGCTCGCCTTTGAGTCCCTTGAGCAGGTCGAGCAATGCCTCACCGAGGATTGGAGGAATGACCATGAGGAAGGAGAACTGTGCCAGCTTCTCTTTCTTGTTGCCGAGCAGCAGTCCTGTAGCTATGGTACTGCCGGAGCGTGAGAGTCCCGGCATCACTGCCACTGCCTGTGCGAGACCGATGATGAAGGCATCTTTAAGGCTGATTTTCTCTTTCTGGCGTGGTTTGGCGTAGTATGAGAATATCAGCAGCAATGCTGTTACGAGCAACATGCAGCCCACGATGAGGAGTCCGGAACCGAATATCTCCTCCACGGTGTCTTTGAAGAACACGCCCACGATGCCGACCGGTATCATTGAGATGAGGATATTGAGGAAATATTTCGTCTCTTCGTTCATCTTGAACTTGAACACGCCCTTCACGATCCAGTCAATCTCCTTCCAAAGTATCACGAGGGTGCTGAGCACCGTTGCCACATGCACCATTACAGTGAATGCGAGATTGTCTTCACCGTTCACTCCGAAGAGTGTGGCGCTGATAGCCAGATGGCCGCTGCTGCTCACAGGCAGGTATTCCGTCAGTCCCTGCACGAGACCGAGGATCAATGCTTCAAACCAATTCATTTCTATTCCTTATGTTATGCCTTAATCGTCTTTAGGTTTTCTCATCACTCCGTATATCATCGACACGAAACCGATGAAGCATACTATAGGCGCTACGGTAGTGTGCATGGTGTTGAATATCTCGGGGTCGAACTTTTCTTCGGTCGAACCGCCGCCGCTCATCAATATGAAGCCGACTATCACTATCAGCATGCTGATGCCGATAAGCATGAAGTTCACGCGGTCAAATGCAAAATTTCTCTTGTCCATTATTATGTAACGTTTTTAATGTATGTCTTATTTAATCCCGACAAGGGCCGGGAAGTGGCGCTTAAGGCTGGAGCCAGCCAAGGGGCCTTAAATTTTGTAGAGGTCTCCGGCTTTCATCCTCAGGAACTTGTTCACCGAGAGCCATGAGCAGAAGAGCGTGATGAGCAGTCCGAAGAGCAGCACCGACACTCCCGTAATCGCCATCACCTGCCATGTGAGCACCACGAGCACGTCGGGCTCATACATATACAGGGCATACACTCCACCGGCAAGCACCGCATCGGCGAGCACCGCGGCGAGCAGTCCCTGCCACATGGCGCTTCTGACGAACGGCCAGCGTATGAATCCCCATGACGCTCCCACGAGTTTCATCGTGTTGATCAGGAAACGGCGGGCATACATGGCGAGGCGCACGGTGTTGTTTATCAGCGAGAACGACACAAAGGTGAGCAGTACGGCAAGCACCAGCAGCACCAGGTTGATGCGCTGCAGATTGTCGTTCACACTGTCCATGAGGTCTTGCGGATAAGTGATGTCGGTCACTTTGCTGTCAGCCTTAAGATTCTTGGTAATCCATTTCAGCGAGTCCTTGTTGGCATAATCCGCCTTGAGCTGCAGCTCCATGGAACCGACAAAGGGGTTCTCACCGATAAACTCGCTCGGGTCTGTGCCCATGGCGGCAGTCTGCTCCTTCAGCACCTGTTCCTTGCTGACGTAGGTCACACGGTGTACATAGGGCAGCTTCTGCAGGGCAACGGTCATCTGCCTTGCCTGTGGATCGGTGACTTCCTCGCTCAGCACCATCGTCACAGTGAGGTTCTCCTTCACATAAGAGGAGAGATTCTGCGCCGTAAGCACGGAGGTTACCACCATTCCCAATAAAATCAGTACCATTGCGGTACTTATACATAGCGTTATCGCCTGCAGACCAATGCGTCTGCCGGACTTTCTTCTTTTCTTGCTCATTTCACAATTTGGCTATATAACCTGAATTCGCTGCAAAGATAACCATTTTAGAGAGAAACAAGAAATTTTTCTTGTATAATATCACATTGAACGGCCTAATGACCGATTCGGGCTAAAATTGGGCACGGTGCTTGCCCAACTGGGGTAACGTGCTTGCCCATCATGGGCAACGTGCTTGCCCCTGTTGGGCAGATTTGCTGTCAGACATCTGCCCAATAAGTTAATGTTGTAATACCAGTATTACAAGATTCTGCCAACGCATACGATTCCTGTCGTCTGAATTCCTCACATCTGTCAATTACTTCCATCTGACAATTACTTTCATCAGCAAACCATCCAGACAATTGCCTGACAATCGAAAGACGGTCATCTATCTGGTTGTCAGAACATTACAACGAAAAACCAGACAATCTGACAGTTTTTTTTGAAATTCTTGTTTTTACTTAAAATCAGCGTTATGAACAACTTTTACTCATATCGATTGAATTAATTCCGCCAACGGGCTGAGCTTTTATATCAAGCCATAGATGTGGCTTTGCGGTCTCGCCTTTATGATGACGAGAAATATGTGGACAAGATTGTTGGTTCCTTTACAGAACTTGCCAATATGTATAACACGTCACAGCTAACTGCAATAAAAATGCAGAGACTCTTAATCGCAATATCCAACTGACGGAAAAGCGATATGCAGCAATGATGAAGCTTATGCAAACATCATATACAAAAGTCCCACAAAATTTAAGGTGTCTGTAAATGTCAATGATGCTGACTGGCAGAAGATTCAAGAACTGTTTGCCAAAGAACGCCAATGAATGACCGCACAGATGCAGATCCATATCCGTGAGGTCAATTCCATGTTTGCTGATGAACGGAAGAAAGTTCGTGAACGCTACAAGGAATATGATGGTTGTTACCTTGGTTACTATGCCCAGTGGTTCTTCTGGTTCTTCTTCGTTCTTGGCTTGGTCATTTTCGGCTTGGCTATCTTCTTGATACTCGACAGCCACTACCACTGGACGAAGTAATCTAGTGTTCCCAACATGGCTTGTGGAATTCATTTTGGAAAGAACAAGCCCACTGACAATCGGCATTTCTGCTGAAAATCAATGGGGCTGCTTATTAGATTGTCAATCTTGATAAGATGAATTATCAATTTTATAGTGATGATCAGCCAAGTGTTCTTCATCATCAGTAGTAGCATTATACATTACCGATGCTAGTTGAATTTCAGGACGTTCGTTACCTATAAACAACAGTTGAACAGCCAACCAAGGAGGATGATGGCGAAGGCAACTGTGCTGAAGAAAATCCCGATGAGACGCGTGTTCATTACTTTCTTTAACATGGTAGCCTCTGGCAAAGATAGACCTACTACCGACATCATGAAGGCAAGTGCGGTGCCGAGGCTCACGCCTTTTGCCACAAAGACTTCGACAACGGGGACAATACCGGCAGCGTTGGCGTACATCGGTACTGCAAGAAAGACGGCAAGAGGCACGGCATACCAGTGCTCTCCACTGAGGTAGGTCTCGAAGAATCCTTCGGGCACATAGCCATGCATAGTAGCTCCGATGGCGATGCCTATGATGACGTAAAGGATGACTCCGCGAACGATGCCGAATGCTTCTCTCAGAATCTGTGGCAGACGCTGTGGCAGGGAGAAATGCTCGTTCGGTGTGTCTTGACTGGTTCCTGTCTGTTGCTGAATCTGTCGCACCCAATCGCTAAGATTCTTCTCAAGTCGCATTTTTCCTAAGATGTAGCCTCCTATGGTGCCTAAGAGAATGCCGCTTATGACATAAATGGCGGTCACTTGCCAACCGAATGTGCCGGCAAGCATCGCCACGGCAACCTCGTTGACTAAAGGAGATGTAATGAGGAATGCGAAGGTTACGCCCAACGGAATGCCTCCCTTGACAAACCCGATGAAGAGCGGTATGCTGGAGCAGGAGCAGAAGGGCGTGATGGCTCCGAAGAGGCTCGCCAGCAGGTATTGTAAACCATAGAGCCGTCGTGAGGTAAGGAAATTGCGAACTCGCTCAACAGGAAAATAGGCGTTTACTACCCCCATCACGACACTGATGAGGAATAGCAGCAGTACAATCTTCAGCGTGTCATAGACGAAGAAGTTGAGTGCTTCGCCAAGGTGTGTTGTGGCATCTACACCTATGAGGTTATAGACAAGCCAATCAGCAAATTGTTGAATCATAATAGTTTAATCATTATAGTTTTCTGATGTACAACATTCTATCTTGATATCCTTTATTTCTGTCAAATAGAAATTGTGCATTTTTTGTTTAATCTCATCGCGCACACGTCGGAACTCAGTCAGCACCTCTTCCTCCGTACCCTTGAAAGCATCTGGATCGTCAAAGCCAATGTGCAGACGTTTTCCCACTTTGCCTATGAACACCGGACACGATTCGTTCGCTCCCCCACAGACAGTAATCACATAATCCCATGGATCACCCAGATAAGAGTCAATGTGCTTCGGATAATGTTCGGCGATGTCAACGCCTATCTCTGCCATCACCTTGACAGCTAGAGGATGAACTTTTGATGCCGGACGAATGCCAGCAGAATGAACTTCTAAATCAGGGTCAAGGCTTTGGAGAATGCCCTGAACCATCTGACTGCGGCAACGATTGCCTGTACATAGAACTAAAATTCGTTTCATACGTTGATTGTTACGATGTAATACATTCCCACGATGATAAACAGCAGTGCCACGATGCGGTTGAGCCATCGCTGAAAAGCGGTTATTCGTCCCATCACCTTGCCGAGCGACTGCATACTGTAGGCAAGAATCCATGCCACAAGAAGGACGGGAAGTGCCGTTGCGATGGCGAAAACGAGCGGAAGGAGATAACCTGCGGTGGTTTCGGCGGACATAGGGATGAGCATACCGAAGTAGAACAATCCGCTGGTGGGACAGAATGCCAAGGCAAAGAGGATGCCGAGGACGAAACTGTCCCATGCGCCTTTCATCATACCATTGATGTTACCGTTGAAGCCGAACTTGGGCAGGTGGAGCTTATCACCAAAGAGCATGAAGAAGCCGATAAGGATAAGTGATGGACCAAGGATGAGTTCGCCCCATTCGCTCACCACCTGCTGAAGTCCGAAAGTGTCTTTGCCTATTCTTATTATATAAATGAGGATGACTCCGAGAAGGGTGTAGGCAAAAGTTCGACCAAGGGTATAGAGCACGCCACTCCACAAGATTCCACGACGAGCCCTTTGCTGGTCATCATCGCACGCCATACAGCCACGAGTAATGTAACCGACTGCCGTGACGTTGGTGGCTAACGGACAAGGACTCAGTGCAGTGAGCAAACCGAGGAGAAAAGCAGTAAATACTGGCACCTGGCTGCTGTCAAGGAGATGGTTGAGAAAGTCCATAGCCAGTTATTTTACGGCCTTCATGACCTTGTTTTTTAGTTGAGAACAGAACTCCTTAGCATTGCTTCGGGCATTGGCAAAGGCGAAGCGGGTGAGGTCTTCTGCACCATTCGGCGTAACGACGAAGAGTGAAGAGAACGTCACCTTGTATTTCTTAGCGAGCTTTTTGCCATCGGGTGTGGTGATGTCGATGATGCGAAAAGTTACCTTGCCTTTTTTGACGAGCGAGGAGAGTTCGCCCTCAACGAGTGCTTTCGTCTCGTTCTCGATGGCGATGCACGTAATGCAACGCTGTTTGCCGTGGAAATACAGGATCTCTACAGGTTGCTGAACCTTAACTGCATTTTCTGTCTTTACTTCGGCAGATTTGTGGTTAGCATTGCAAGAGCTTACACTAACGGCTGAAAATAATGCAGCCAGAATGATGATTGATAATGGTCTCATATGATCTTTGTCTAATGGTTGTTACTTCAAGATTGCCAGCAGTTCTGCTTCGTTCTTCTGCCCACGGGCAACAACCTCGCCATCGACCACGAGAGCAGGAAGCGACATCACGTTGTACTGCATTACCTTCATGATGTCATCCACCTTTTCGATGGTTGCGTCAATCTGGTTGTTCTTTACTACCGCCTCTACTAGAGACACATACTTCTGATTGCAAGCACATGAGCTTACAAGTACTTTAATCTGTTTCATAACTTATATAATTAATTATTGTTTATAATTCGCAGAACAACGAACATTTTAATTCTAAATATACCCTCGAAGCGAACCGCGAGGGTATATTTAGGTCAAAGAGTGTCTGTTGCAAGTGGGTGGTTATCGGCAACAACCATCATTCTTCTCGCTGAGTTCCATATTGAAGAACTCCGAGAAGAGTTGGTGTGCATACTGCAAGTTCTCGCGATTGATGCAATACTTCACCTTAGGGGGTTCTATCTCACCTTGTATGAGTCCTGCTTCTTTCAAAGCTGTAAGATGCTGACTTACTGTAGCCTTTGCTATAGGTAACTCCTCGTGAATATCACCAAAATAACAAGTGTCCTGTTTCGCAAGGAACTTCATGATGGCTATGCGTGCCGGATGTCCGAGGGCCTTAGCAAAACCTGCCAAAGTTTCCGTCTTGATGCAATATTTCTTTTCTTCCATGCTTAGATGTATCTTGAATTTGTTCGTAAAAATACAAACAATGTTTTGATCTACCAAGGATTGTTCGTAATTTAACAAATGATTAACATTTTTGTAGGGCTAAATCAGTCTGTGTTTATCAAAAAGTATTAAAAAGTGCTCCTAATTGCGAGGATAACTTGCCATTTAGAGCATTCCATATAGTCAGGCATAAAATGTCAGCTGTCCAACAATTAACAATAGGGCTCATTTTCTCACTTTTAATAGCAATCGAAACAGTAATCAAATGACAACATCGGAAAATTTCCGTCCATTTCCATGTTAAGATTTGTTAAGCAGATGTTTTCATTTTCGGATAAAAGTAATTCTTGTTTCTAATTTGTTTCTTTTGCAAATTTTCGGCTTTAGTTAGTATTGATAATCAGTACTTTACAAGAAATCAGCAGATTATCAAGAATAAACAAAATGCCAATAAACTGAAGAGTATTTTCATAAGCAACAATTCTTTTTATTTACTTCAACTCAAAGGTTGCCATGAAAGGCACCTTCTCACCATCTATGCTATCCTCATAAAAAAAGCGGTAAACGCCTGGTTTGTTGGGAAGAATATCGGGAAAAAGATGGGCAGTAATGGTGCCGCTTTGACCATCGTTTAAAACATGACCGATGGCCGTGAACAAGCAATCGGTGGGCACAACAAACCAATTGCCATCCGCTCCTTGGGCTGTGATGCTATAGGCATCGCCATACACAAATTCCTCGCCACTATGGTTGGTAATCGTGAATCTGATTTCCGTGGTGCCCAATGGATAGGAAGGCTTCTCCGCCTTGAGGGAGATGCCTTGGTAGGTGCTCACGCCTTCCCTGTTGTCGATGATAGGGTCCAACTTGCCCTCAAACCTGATGGCGGGCGAGTTGTAAATCTGCCTACGAAACTCCAGCTGCTTCTCCTTCGTGTTCCAACGGAGCGCAACATCAATGGAGTTGGATCCCATTCCAAATCCAACAACATTTCGCAAGGCCGGGGTCTTGTCTTCCGACAGGAACTTCCGCTCAAGTATCCGCATAATGGCGTTCAGTTCCCTATGCGAATATTTACGTGCCGAAGCCTTGCGATAGGTTCTCTTCTTGCTCTTGACAACTCTCTTTTTGCTAATGGCAACCCTCTTTTTGCCAACAGTTGCCACTTTCTTTTGCTGAATGGCCATTGATGGGTTGCAAGCAGCACAAGTGGTTTGCATTGAAAGGAACATTGTCAATCCTAATATTATTGCATTGAGGAGTTTTGGCTTCAGTCTCATAGTTATCAGCAATTAATAATTTAACATGTAGAGAGATATGAACTCTTATAGTATATTTCTTTTCTTATGAGAAAAGTTCAATTTATTTTGCAAATACTATATTTTAGTTTATCCACAAAATGATGCTATGATATTATTTTGTCTCTCATAATCTCTTCAATCATTGCGTTCCTTTTTGTCCGTGATAAGTTCTTTCATATCCACAGACAAGAACTGTGCAATTTCAAGAAGCGTTGTAAGGTTGGGTTGAGAACGGTTGCATACGTAAGCATTGACCGTACTGAAACTCCTTCCTAACTTCTTTGCAAGCCATGTTTGGCTTATCCCTTTGTCCTCTAAGACTGCTCTTATGCGATTTAACTTCATGTTTTTATCGTTTTTACGCTACAAAAATAATATTTTATCGTGATAATCCATCCAAATCCCTTGAATATCTGCTGTATTCCGTCGTAATTTAGACAATATAGAAATATAATCTGCAAAAATGGGACTAAGCAATTGATTTCCCAACATGGCAAGATACATATATGCGTTCATAAATATTTGTTCTATTTGCCATGTTCTTAAAATGTCAAAATCGGAAATTTATCATTGTTTTCAGTGTTAATTTATGTTTTCTCATGCTTTCATTTTGGGGTTTCTTGATTTTGTTGTTCCTAATTTGTTTCTTTCGTCATTTTACCATTCCAATTAGTATTGATTATCAGTACATTACGAGCAATCAGTAAGATTTCAAGAATAAGATTATGAAGGATGTAAGTGCATTTGTTTTATGGTGGTCTCGTGCTAACTTATCTATTATTCTCTGATCTTATCAAGCTAACTTTTCGTCCCTGGCATCTTCTTATACACGAATCCTTCACCACCAGGGAAGTAAGCTTCGAAAACCGTACAGAGGAACTGGGCGATATCCTTACGCTTCTTGCCAATCTTGAAGAATGCGGAACTGGCATATGCCATGAGGTCGGCCTGGCAGCACTTGGCACAGCCATCAACGACAGCGCAGCACCAACATACATAAACCTAATCTTTGCCTTGTCGCTTATGGGCGATATGCCTACAAACAAGGCAAGGACGAGCGACAATGCGCAGAAGCAGAGTGCCAGTAATGCTGTTCCCATATTCTATTCTGTTTTTTCAATCTTTCAAACAAGAAAGCGGTATGACTTTTACTCCGTCTGGGCGTGTGTAAGCCATGCTGCCACCTGTCATGACAATCATCAAGTCGGGTTCGCGCAACGGCACCTGCTTTTCTGTCTCATTATGCACTTGAATGAGTCGTTTGATTTTCAAAAGATGTTTGGCTCCTTCTTCTATCTCACGGCTGCCAAGTTTGCACTCTATCAGAGCATAGCGTCCATCGTCAAGATGAAGCACAAGGTCGGCTTCCAGTCCGTAGCGGTCGCGATAATATGACAGATGATTGCCAAACCCTGGAGTATAAGCCCGAAGGTCTCGTGCACACATCTGCTCAAATATGAAACCAAAGGTCTTAAGTTGTGTTTCCAAAGCTTCTGCATTCGACTTTTGTTTAAACCACAAAACTATTCGGTATTTTTGTGGTAATCCATTCGGTGTTTTTGTGGTAATTCATTCGGCGTTTTTGTGGTGAGTCATTCGGCATTTTTGTGATTGACTTATTTTGGTTCTAAAGAAAATGTTCATTTCTTTAAGGCATTTACAAGTAAAAATACTACCTTTACAGCAGTTGAGTGCGTGTTTGCTTATCGTTGTTTATTTCCATATTTGACCAAGGTCAAACTCGGCTGCACTCGGAAAAGAAAGCAAGTTTTCTTTTCTCTCGTTAGCACGAGTTTTGCAGCACATTTGCAGCACGCTCACGCAAATAGCTTGTTTATAGACAGTGTGCATTTCGAGGAGGTAAAATAATAACGCGGTACGATTTGAGTGAGAAATGTAACATCCCAATAAGGTGTCAACTTCATCTAAAGATATGAGGCTCAAATCATACCAATCTATTTTTTCACCGTCACTAAAACAATTGTTTTCTTCTTGGTGTTAGAAATAGTGTGTATATTTGCATGACAAATAGAAACATACAAAAAAACAAAAAAAACATCTTGCCATGAGTACAGTAATATATCCATCACCGATTTTCGGACCGATACACAGTCGCCGACTCGGTGTTTCTTTAGGTATCAACCTTATGCCAGCCGACGGAAAGGTGTGCACATTCGACTGCATCTACTGCGAATGCGGCTTCAACGCCGACCACCGCCCCACCCTTCCACGCCCCACTCGCGAGGAAGTGGCTGCCGCCCTGGAAGCCAAGCTGAAGGAGATGGCAGAAAACGGACCGAAGCCCGATGTGCTGACATTTGCCGGCAACGGTGAACCTACGGCGCATCTGCATTTCGCCGAAATCATTGACGACACTATAAGACTGCGCGACAAATACTGTCCGCAGGCAAAGGTATCGGTATTGAGCAACAGCACCATGCTCCACCACAAGCAGGTGCACGAGGCACTGATGCGCGTTGACAACAACATACTGAAACTCGACACCGTGAGCATAGAATACATCAAGAAGGTGGACCGTCCGCAGCAGCCGAACTACAACGTGGAGGACATCATCGAGAGTCTCTCCGCCTTCAAAGGCCATGTCATAATCCAGACGATGTTCATGAAAGGGCAAGCAGACGGCGTGGACATGAGCAACGTGAAGGAGGAATACATCGAACCGTGGCTCAAGGCTGTGGAGCGCATCAAGCCGATGGAGGTGATGGTATACACCATCGACCGCGAAACTCCGGCAAAGGGCCTGCTGAAAGCTACCCACGAGGAGCTTGACGGCATACGCGACCGCGTGACAGCCATGGGAATCCCATGCACGGCATCATATTAAATCCCAATTAAAACCCAAACACAATTATGAACAGTCTATTCCTCGCCGCCACCTCGACCATCAAGGAAATCGAGAAGGTTCCCGAACACTCCGTGAAGGAGCTGCTCGACAAGTCTCATATGAACATCCGACTCGAAGACGCCATAATCTTCGGCATAAAGCTCGTTGTGATATACATCATCGTAAGAGTGCTCTCGGCGATAGCCAAATACCTGTTCCGCCATACGATGCGCAAACAGGCGGAGAAGGGAATGGACGTGACGAAGGTGATGTTTCTCAGGCAGATAGTGGTCACGGCGATATACATCATCGGATGCGCCTCATTTCTCTCGCTCATACCGGGAATGGAGAAGATAAGCAACTCCATACTCGCCAGTGCAGGAATCCTCGCCATGGCGGTGGGTCTTGCATCACAAGAGGCACTGTCGAACATCGTAGGCGGACTGTTCATCATCTTCACCCGCCCGTTCAAGGTGGGGGATTTAATACGGGTTGACGACGACGTGGTGGGGACGGTAATCGAGATAACGCTGCGCCACACCATAATACGCAACGTGGAGAACCGCATGATTCTGATTCCTAACAGCAAGATAAACTCTGCCACGATAATAAACTCCTCGTATGGCGACAGTTCCACCTGTTCGTTCATCGACATCGGCGTGTCTTACGACACCAACCTGGACGGGGCAATCGACGTGATGCGGCAGGAGATAATGAAGCACCCGCTGCTTTTAGACCACCGCACGGAGGAAGAGAAGAAGGCGGACGTGCCTGTGGTGGTGATACGCGTGGTGAATCTCGGCGACTCTGCCATAACGCTGCGTGCATGGGCATGGGCGGCAACGGCTGTAAACGCCACGGTGATGAAATACGACCTCTTAAAGAGCATCAAGGAGCGCTTTGACAAGGAGGGCATCGAAATACCATATCCTTACTACAACCAGATAGTAAAATCGAGTAGGAGGAAAACGAAGCAGTTTTCTTCCTACTTTCGTTTTCCGACCTCTCACACCACCGTACGTGCGGTTCCGCATACGGCGGTTCCTATTTTGGATACCATTCGAGATATGCCTCCATTAAAGTAGCATACCCTGCGGAGCGTAGTTTATTGTTATCTATCGCCCTTTTTAGAACAGGGCTGTCAGCTATTCGCCAATAGCCCTTGCGAGTATTACCCCATTCGTATGCTTGGTATTTACTAATGCCACATCTGATGAGGTTTGCCACTTTTGTCTTGACTTTCTTCCAAGCTTTCCATATACACATGCGTATTCGACGTCTTAACCATTCATCAGTATCAAGTAAGAGACGTTTCATATTAGCAAGATGATAATAGCCGACCCACCCTCTTATGTATTCTTTCAGCTTTTGCTTTCTCTTGGCGTATCCCCATCCGTTGCTGCGACTTGTCAATTCTTTCAACCTTGATTTCATCTTGGCTTTGGACTTTGGGTGCACTGTGAGTTGGCATTTGCCCTTCATCACATAAAAGGAGTAGCCGAGGTATTTCACTCCGCGCACATACGACACTACGGTCTTTTCCTTGTTGACTTTGAGATATAGAGTATTCTCTATAAATCGGGTTATAGACTCCTTCACTCGCATTGCTGCCCTCTTGGACTTACAAAATATCATCGAGTCATCTGCATAGCGTACAAAGGGAAGCCCTCTGCGTTCAAGTTCTTTATCCAATTCATTGAGCATGATGTTGCTCAACAACGGACTTAGCGGTCCTCCTTGGGGAGTTCCTTCCTCACTCGCTTCAAACAAGCCTTTGTTCATTACACCACTTCGGAGATATTTGTGTATAAGACTGACAACTCTGCCGTCTTTTATCGTACGGCTGAGGATTTCTATGAGCTTGCTATGGCTCACGGTGTCGAAGAAGCGTTCAAGGTCAAGGTCTACTACATAGGTGTAGCCCTCGTTGATTATCCTTTGCGCTCCACGCAGTGCATCATGGCATCCCCTTCTCGGTCGGAAGCCGTAGCTTGTCTTGGAGAATTGGTTCTCATAGATAGGAGTCAGTACTTGGTTGATGGCTTGTTGCACCACACGGTCTACTACTGTAGGTATTCCCAACAGGCGCATCTTGCCGTTGTCTTTGGGTATTTCTACCCTTTTCACTGGGTTCGGACGGTAAGAGCCGTCCATCAAGGAACGGATGAGCACATCCTTGTTGGTCATGAGCCATGGGAGCAACTGCTCGCATGACATCTTGTCGATACCACCACAGCCTTTGTTTCTCATAACAGCCTTGTAGGCTCGGTTGAGATTGGAAGGACTGAGGATTTGCTCGAAAAGGTGCTCCTTGTCGAATGGTACTTCCACGATGTTGTCTTCACACATCCACATGAAGGTCTGCACTCCCCCATACCATTCGGTTTCCGACCTATCTCTTTGGGGGCAGCCATTAACTTGGGATAATGTTTTCTGCATTCTTTCCTTCATGAGGTATGTTTCAATTACTATCGTTTAATTGTTAGGTTCAGCCCTTCGTGCAACGTTATCGACTATTGCACTACTATGGCGTCTGCTGACTTCTCACGGTAAGCTTTACTCCGCTTCTTTCGTAAAAAAAACTATTTGAAGCGTCCGTGAGACCTCCTCGGATAAGGGCATTGTCTTTCCATCTTATACCCACTTCATTTACACCGACCGTTCCGAATAGCTATGGGGCTTTGGTCTGTGTTGCAACCTTACCCACGGTCATATGCCTTGTATGAAGTTTCTGTACGTTAGGTCAGATGTTTGCCACCGGCTTCTTTCAGATTTCACCTCACGATGAACACCCTTGCCTTTGGCTATGTAATTCCCGCTATTAAGGCTTACTCGGGACTTGCACCCGTTAGACAATGCTCGTGCCGAGCATACAACGAATTGACGGGCAGACTCTTTACTCGTCTACCCGTCAATCCGTATACTTGCCAAAATGCCTTGCAAAATACAAAAGGCTGCAAGCAGTTATAAAAAAAAACGGTCTAATGTCGATAGGGGATTATTCCCAATCGGTCATTAGGCCGTTTAGGTTTTACTTCATATCCACATAGGGATTACTTCATTTCCACATAAGGTATCTTGTCCATGTCGCCATAGTCAAGATTCTCTCCGCCCATGCCCCAGACGAACATATAGTTGCTTGTGGCAGAAGCGCAGTGTACGCTCCACTCCGGAGACATCACAGCCTGCTCATTGTGCAGCCAGATTACGCGGGTCTCCTGTGGCTCTCCCATGAAATGGGCGATGGAGTTACCCTCAGGCAGATTGAAATAATAGTATGCCTCCACACGACGGCCGTGGGTATGGGCTGGCATAGTGTTCCATACTGAACCTGGAGCCAACTCGGTGAGTCCCATCTGCAACTGGCATGGACCGCCCTTGCCGCCGTTCTTCTCAGAGAGCACGTTGTTTACAATCAGCTGGTTGATGACGCGGTCGTTGCTCTCTTCCATTTTTCCGGCATGGAAGCTGTTTGAGTTCAAGCACTTCAGTTTCTTGGCGCGAGCTGCATCGTTGCATACAATCATCTGTGTAGGATATGCCTTGTGGGCAGTAGTGGAATTGATATAGAACTTGGCTGGGTTCTGTGCGTCCTTGCTTGCGAAGGTGATTTCCTTTGAACCGCGGCCCACATAGAGAGCATCCTTGAAATGCAGTTCATACTGCTTGCCGTCAACGGTCACCACACCAACACCCTTGCTGGTATTGATGATTCCCACCTCACGGTTGTAGCAGAAATATGGTGCCTTCAGAGGGTCGATGGCTTCGAGCTTCAGCACTTCGCCTACTGGCACTGCTCCTCCGAAAACGAGACGGTCGTACATTGAATATGTGAGGTGGATCTTGTTTGCCTCCATCACATTCTGCATTGTGAACGCACTACGCAGGCGGTCGGTGTCGTATGTCTTCACGTCCAATGGATTGCAAGCCGTCTGGATAGAATAGTCTGTCTGTGCATTGGCACACAGAGTAGTAGCCGCAAGGGCTGTAGACAACAATAGTTTCTTCATTATCTTGATAGTTTTTTGATTTATATTATATGCAGATCTGCCACATTGTATGGCATACCCACCTGCTTCAATTAGTCTTTCTTTGCCTCTCTGTCTTCCTTCACGATTCGTCTGTTGTTTATGAACATGAGGGCAAGGGTTATCACCGTCAATACTCCCATACCGAGATACTGCAGCTTGATGCCACGATAGATTACCCAACCGAAGAGAGAAGAGGCGAAATCAAGCGCACCGCCGGAGAATCCTTCCGGTATCTCGGCTGCCTTGTCGCCAGTGGCATCAAACACATGCTTTGCTGCCATTGTGAAGTCGGGTGCCATGTCGGTAACGAAATACAGGCCGATGACGAGAGCCACGAGTCCGATGATGAGCGTCTTCACCACATTGCCCTTGGTGAACGGCAATACCATCGGGAAGAGGTAGAACATTCCGGCGAGCGATGCCAGCGGCAGGAACTGGTTGCCGGGCAGGAACACTGCCAAAGCGAGAATCACGGGAATGAGGATTATAGACACCACGAGAGTCGTGGGATGCCCGATAACAAGAGCCGGACTCATGCCGATATGCACCTTCTTGCCGTTGAACTTGGTCTTCACCAGTTCTTGTGTCTTCTCTGAAATAGGCTTCAGTCCTTCGATGAAAAGCGAGGTGATACGGGGGATGAGTTCCATCACGGCTCCCATGGTGACGCCAAGGAAGAGTATCTTCTTGATGTCGAGCTGTGCTGCCCATCCGATGAGCATACCCACGATCACTCCCAGGACGAGGGGCTCGCCGAGCACACCGAACTTCTTCTTCAGTCCTTCTGCGTCGATATCGAGTTTAGAGAAGCCCGGGATGAGGTTGAGCAACTTGTCAAACACGATGGCGAAGGGCATGAAGCTCTGGCAGAACGGCTGAGGAATGGAGATTCCTTCGAGGTCGTAGTATTTCTGGAATTTCTCTGCCGTCAGGTCTGCGCATACCAGAGTGATGATATAGCAAACGATGGCAGCGAAATATCCCCAAAGCAGACTCTCACCCATCACGAAATAAGCCACGGCTCCGATAAAGGCGAAATGCCAGTAGTTCCAGAGGTCGATGTTCACCGTGCGTGTGGTCTTGGTAATGACCATCAGGAAGTTCACTCCCAGACAGATGGGGATGATGAGCGCTCCCACGGCGGTGTTGTATGCCACGGCAGCTGCTGCTGGCCAACCCATATCAAAAACGTTGAGCTGCAGGTGATAGATGTCTGAGATTCCCTTCAGCGGGTCGTTGAAATTGGTGGTCAGCAATGCCGTCACCACTCCCAGTCCTACGAATCCCACACCGACAAAGAGCCCCGACTTGAGTGCCTTGCCGAATTTCATACCGATACACAGTCCGATGATGGTGAAGATGATAGGCATCATAACACTTGCACCCAGACTGATAATGTAGCCGAATACTTGTTCCATTGTATTTTCCTGTTTATGTTTTTTTGATTAGCTTGTTAGTAGATATAAATTGTTCGGGGCAAAGTTAGGCAAAATATTTGAATAAGCATCTTTATTATTGTAAAAAGTAACATTAATGCATAAAGAGCGGACATGAATGACGGCAAAAGATAAATGACGTTAAAAGATAAGAGTATACAGTTCTGAATCTGTCGGAACACATGACAATCAAAACGGGCATGGGTCAGAGCATAAAAAAAACATAGTCCCTGCCATCACGGCTGAGACTATGCACATTTTTATTGCTTATGATCGGCGAAATCTCAAAAAGTCAAATTGCCGATTTTTCTTTTCGCATGTTTAAAACTTACCTTTAATTCCTTATTGTCATTTATCATTCATCGTCATTTATTTGTTGATCTTCATTGTCTTCACACCGTCTGCCGTGCGGATGGAGATGATGTTCACACCCTTGGCGAGTGGCAGCGTTGCTGTGTCACCGGCATTGAGTCTTGCCTCGGCGAGACACATTCCGCTTGGTGTGCATACACTGACGTTGCCTGCCATACCGCCCACTACGACGGCGTTGCCCTCAACACGGAATTTCATGTCTGCATTGGCAGCTGCGATAGAAGCCGACTCTCCGTTGTAAACTCTCACGTTGTCGATTGCCATGTGCTGTGCGAGCTTGCCCTTATACTGCCATGCGATATATACCGGCGTGGTGTCATCAGTGAAGCATTTGGTGATGTCATATACCTTATGTTCAGGTTTCGTTGTCTCACCGTCAGCAAGGTCTTCGGCGGTATATCCCTTCAGCGTTTCGATTGGCGCCCATTCCACTGCGTTGTATGAATAGTATACTCCAGCCTCAGTGCTCTTCTTTGTCGTGGCATTGTAGTCGATGTCAAACTCCAGGAATGTCTTCTCACCGTCTTTCAGTTCTCCGCGAACGAGTGGTGGTGTGTCGAGAACTGCCCATACCAGTGTGTATCCTGCCACTGCTGATGATATTGAAGCGAAGTCTCCTTCGAAGTTGCCGCTTGTGACAGGAATCTCATACCAATTGTCGAAGCGCCACAGATACTGGTCCTGCATCTTGCCGTCGAGTTTCTCGATAATCCGGTTTTCTGGTGTCAGTCCGCCGGTGAAGTCTTCTGAGAACGGCAGCGAATATGTCGGTCTGTTGCCCTTTGCCATTGTCTCAACTGCCGGCAGCGACTCAACGCCGTCTGCATATACAGAGCGCTTTGTGGAAGCATTTTATGACCGACAGCTATCCGGACAAGAGAAGCCCGGCATACCTCAATACTACGAAAATAGGGAACTAACCTCGCGGCCAATTCCCTACAAAAACCATGCTATGAAAAAATATCAGGTATGATTTACATTTTACTTATAATTCCAATCTTAGATGCTTCAAGGAACGCAACTATAGATTCAATCTCCTTGCCTGGCGGCACCTGTTCCTTGATCTGGTTTATGGCATCAAACACGCTCGTCTGTCCGTGGAACACGAGGCGATAGGCATTGGCGATATGGCCTACCACCTTTGGTTCAATGCCCGAATTGTGGAGAAGGGTCTCGTTTACTCCTCCGTAGCGCACTGGGTTGTCAGTGGCTACGATAAACGGAGGTACGTCTTTGCTGATGCGCACACCGCCGGTGACCATCGAGGCTCCACCCACACGCACATTGGCGTTTACGATAACACCGGAAGAGAAGATTACAGCACTGTGGATTTCGCAGTCGCCGGCAACCTTAGTACCATATCCGAATGTGCAGTAGTCGTCAACCTTTGTGTCGTGAGACACGTGGACACCCTCCATGAAGAAGTTACGGTTGCCGATACGTGTCTCGCCGGTCTTGAATGTGGCACGGTTGATGACAACATTCTCACGGAAGATGTTCTCGTCGCCGATAATCAGCGGTGTGTCGTCACCACTGAAATTGAAGTCCTGTGGCTCAGCACCGAGCACGGTGTTCTGATAAACCTTGTTGCCCTTTCCCATCCGTGTGCCCTTCATGATGCTCACGTAAGGATAAATCACGCAGTCGTCGCCGATGACAACGTCGTCCTCGATATAGGCGAAAGGATAGACAGTGACATTCTTGCCCAACTTTGCGCCCGGGGCTATATATGCTTTTTCACTTATCATGATATACAAGTTTAAATGGTGTGTAACTTTAGTTTCTTCCTCCGCCGAGAGCGTAGTAGAGGTTCACAACAGCCTGCATCTTGTAGAAATCATCTGCCACCTTGGAGAGCTGCGCATTGAGCAGGCTCTGCTGTGCGGTGATTACCTCAAGATAGGTGCTGCTGCCCTCGTTGAAGAGAAGCTTGGTGTATTCCACGTTCTTGGTGAGACTTTCCACCTGCTTCTGCTCCAGCTTCGACTTCTCGTCAGAAGAGTTGTAGAGCACCAGGGCATTGCTCACCTCACTGCCGGCAGAGAGCACGGCATTCTGCCATGTGTTATATGCCTGTTCCTGCTTTGCCTTGGCCACCTTGAGTCCTGCCACGAGCTGACCGTGGGCAAAGATAGGCTGCACGAGGCTACCTATGGCATTCCACAACATCTTGCCAGGGTTCACGATACCTCCACCACCATTGTTGGTATATGCACCAGAACCGCTGATTGTGATGCTTGGATAGAAGCGCGAACGAGCCTGGTTGGTGTCGTAGAAGCACTGTGCGAGCGACATCTCGGCGTAATGCACGTCGGGACGGTTGCTCAGGAGCTGTATGCCGATGCCGGTAGAGAATTCCGAAGGCAACGACTGCTCGTCGAGCTTTCCGCGGCTGATTGTCTGTGCCGGCTGACCGAGCAGAAGGGAGAGGGAATTCTCAACTTCACGAATCTGGCGCTTCAGGTCGGCTGCCTGTGCCTGCACCGAATAGTAGTTAGACTCGGCGCTCTGCACGCCAGTCTCCTTCACACGTCCCAATTCCTTCTGGAGCTTCATGATTTCCCATGTCTCCTTGGTGAGGTTTGTCATGTTGTCTACAAGTTCCAACTGCTTGTCGAGCATCATGAGAGTATAGTACATGTTGGCGATGTTTGAAATCAGACCAGTCTGCACCACGAGCTGATAATCCTTGGTGGCGAGCAGCGACATCTGTGCGCTGCGCTTCACGTTTAGCAGATTGCCGAAGAGGTCGATGCTCCAGCTTGCCTGCACTGGCAGTGAATATGTCTTCGTTGCCTTGTTGCCGTCCCACGAAGAGATCACTCCCTGTGGCGAGAACGTGAACGATGGCACAAAAGCGAGCTTTGCCACCATGAGCTGCTCCTCCACCATCTTCACGTTGAGAGCAGCGTTAAGCATGTTGGTGTTGTGAGTCAGTCCCTGCTCGATGAGCGACTGCAGCTGAGGATCGGTGAAGACGCTGCGCCAAGGCAGGTTGCCGAAGCTCGTAGTGTCGCTTACGGCGAGAGTGTCGGCGATGGAAGCGGAGTCGCGCACCAGGCCCTTCACATTCACGTCGGGACGCTCGTATTTATTGTATATTCCGCAGCTGCCAAGCAACAGACCGGCAGAGGCGAAAGCTATAATACTCTTGATCTTCATATAGATAATGTATTTTTATAATCCCAGACCCAAAGGAGGTGAGTTTCTCCGATGGGACTGGATATATTATTTTATTTCTTTGAGTTCTTGTCGATCTGTGCCTGCAGCGCACCAGCCACATATGGGTTGGTATACTGTTTCACCTCGGAGTCAACAGAAGCATTGTCGCCCTCAAACTCGATAGGCTTGATCTTCTCCTGCAATGTCTGGAAGATGTAGAACAACGCTGGAACGACCATAATCTGGCAGAGCATACCGATGAGCATACCACCTACGGCTGCCGCTCCGAGTGTCATGTTTCCGTTGTAGCCTACGCCCCATGGCATGAGCAATGGCAACAGACCGATGATCATGGCGAGCGAAGTCATCAGGATAGGACGCAGACGGGCAGAAGCTCCGAGCACTGCCGACCATGAGATGGCCATACCCGTGCGACGGCGTTCAAGGGCGAACTGCACGATAAGGATGGCGTTCTTGGCGAGAAGTCCCATAAGCATGATGAGCGCGATCTGCATGTAGATGTCGTTGTTCTTACCAAACATGTTGGTGAAGAGGAACGCTCCGGCAAGACCAAACGGAATAGAGAGGATTACCGAAAGCGGCAGTACATACGATTCATACTGTGCCGAGAGAATCAGGTATACGAAGGTGAGACACAACGCGAAGATTATCGCAGTGGAGTTGCTTGATTCCTGCTCTGTACGTGTCAGACCTGAGAACTCGTATGTGTAACCGGCTGGCAATGTGGTCTTTGCCACCTCGTCCATAGCCTTGATGGCATCACCGGTAGAATATCCGTCGGCAGCAGAAGCGTTCACGTTGATAGAGGTAAACAGGTTGAAACGGTCGATCTCCTGTGGACCATATACACGCTCCAGGTTTACATACTCCTGGATAGGAGCCATCTGACCAGTCTGAGTGCGCACGTAGATGTTTGCAAGACTCTTCAGGTCGGCACGGTCTTTCGGCTCTGACTGGATATACACACGGTAGAGCTTACCGTATGAGTTGAAGTTGCTTGCATACATACCTCCGTAGTATCCCTGCATGGTGGTGAGCACCGTGCTTGGGTCGATACCGCTCTGCTTACACTTGGCAACATCGACATCAATCTTATACTGTGGATATTTAGTGTTGTATGATGTCATGGCATTGCTGATTTCAGGACGCTTGTTGAGCTCACCGATGAACTTCTGGGTGATGTCATAGAACTTGTTCACATCGCCACCGGTGCGGTCCTGCATAGAGAATGTCATACCGTTGGTAGCAGAGAATCCCTGCACCATAGGCGGCTGGAAGGCAAGAATCTGCGCTCCCTTGATGGCTGCCGTCTGCTTGTATATCATACCGAGCACCATACCGGAACCGAGGTTGTGCACACCGATATACTTCAGCGGTCCCTCAAGTTTCTGACGCTCCTCGAATGACTTCAGCTTGATGATGAACGTACCCTGGTTGGATCCCTGGCCGGCGATGAAGTTGTATCCCGTGATACGCATACGGCTGGCGATGGCAGGGTTGGTGGCGAGCATACGGTCCACCTCGTCCATCACCTCGTTGGTCTTCTTCATTGAAGTTCCTGGAGGAGTGGAAACGGTACAGAATACAGTACCTGTATCTTCGTCAGGCACAAGACCTGTCTTTGTGGTTGACATGAGTACTGCCATTACTGCGATACCGACAATGACAGAACCTATTGCGATAACCGGACGCTCAACCAAGCGACGCACGCCCTTGGTGTACTTAGCCTGCACCTTTCCATAGGCAGCGTTGAACGAAGCATGGAAACGGTCTACCATCGACATCTTGCGCTCTGAACCGTCCTCGTTCTTAGGCTTCAGCAACATTGCACAAAGCGCTGGAGAAAGAGTCAAGGCGTTGAGGGCTGAAATGATGATGGAGATGGCCATCGTTATACCAAACTCACGATAGAAGGTTCCTGACGTACCACCCATGAAAGACACCGGCACGAACACTGATGCCATAACGAGGGTGATGGAGATGATGGCGCCCGAAATCTCGTTCATGGCATCGATAGAAGCTGTCGTCGCCGACTTGTATCCAAGGTCGAGCTTGGCATGGACAGCCTCGACCACCACGATGGCGTCATCGACCACGATGGCGATGGCAAGCACGAGGGCGGCGAGCGTCAAGAGGTTCAGCGAGAAGCCGAACACATACAGGAAGAAGAAGGTACCGATCAACGACACTGGCACGGCAATAAGCGGGATGAGCGTCGAACGGGTGTCCTGCAAGAAGATATACACCACGATGAACACGAGCACGAATGCCTCGAAGAGGGTCTTGATGAGGTCTTCGATAGAAGCGAAGAGGAACTCGGTAACGTCCTGCATGATATCGAAGTGGATGCCAGGAGGCATTGTTGCTTCCTGCTCTTTCAGCAGCTTCTTGATGTTTGTAGCAATTTCTGTAGCGTTAGAACCGGCAGTCTGTGTCACCATCATGGTTACAGACGGCTTGCCGTTGTTCTTTGACTCCACGCTGTATGAGAGGGCTCCCATCTCCACGCGTGCCACGTCCTTCACACGGATGGTCTGTCCGTCTTGTGTAGACTTTATGATCATGTCGCCGAACTCCTCTGGAGTCTTCAGACGACCTTTGTAACGGAAGGTGTACTGATACTGGTTGTCAGACGATTCGCCCACAGAACCAGGAGCTGCCTCGATGTTCTGCTGAGCCAGCACTCCTGTGAGGTCGGCAGGAATCAGTCCGTAGCTTTTCATCTTCACCGGGTCTATCCAGAGACGCATGGTGTAGTCTTTCTGGGAGAAACACTGACACTCACCCACACCGTTCACACGCTTGATGGCAGGAATGACGTTGATGTTTGCATAGTTGGTGAGAAACTTGTCGTCGTAGCGGTCGTCGTCGGCAGTAAGACCGAAAAGAATCACCGTTGACGACTGGCGCTTCATCACCGTCACACCGGCCTTGGTAACCTCGGCTGGCAGAAGAGCTGACGCCTGTGACACACGGTTCTGAACGTTCACCTGACACATGTCGGCATTCATACCCTGCTTGAAGAACACTGTGATGGAAGCCGAACCGTCGTTTGTTGCAGAAGAGGTCATGTATGTCATTCCCTCCACACCGTTGATTGACTCCTCCAAAGGAGCAAGCACGGAATTAAGCACTGTCTGCGAGTTGGCACCCGTATATGAGGCACGCACCATGATGGTAGGAGGCGCCATGTTCGGGTACTGCTCGATTGGCAGCGAAATGAGTCCGATGACACCGAGAATCACTATCAGGATAGAGATCACGGTGGAGAGCACCGGGCGTTTGATAAATGTATCTAATCTCATTGTTGTAATTTTATTTAGGTTGACGAGTTGGCAAGTAGACAAGCTGACAAGTCAGCCGGAGATCCGACAGGCCGGCTTATCTGCAAGAAGCATTACATCAACTGCCTGTCAGCAATCATGGCTGCCTAAATCATCCACTACCCTTTTTGACGGGTCATGCGAGGACTCCTTGCCATTTCGTCTCTTCTCTACTTGTTTATTTTCCGAAAGCCTTCTTCAGCTTGCTCAGGTCGCCCTGGTCAGCGCCCATAGCCTCGGTCTTCTTCAGTTTCTCCTGATATTGTGCCTCTGTGAGAGGAGTGATCTTCTGTCCGTCGGTAAGACCTGAGATACCGTTCATCACGATACGGTCGCCTGCCTTCAGGCCACTCTCGATGATGTAGTTCTTGCCGTCGTTGTTAGGATTCACGGTCACAGGGGTGTATTTCACCTTGTTGCCCTCGCCAACTACGTATACGAAGAACTTGTCCTGAACCTGAGATACGGCATCCTGCGGGATGATGATAGCCGAAGAAGACACATGTGGCACCACGATGCTGCCAGAAGCGCCGCTCTTGAGCAGATGCTCAGGGTTAGGGAAGTCGGCACGCATAGAAACGGTACCTGTAGTAGGGTCGATCACGCCGCTCACTGTAGCCACATGTCCGTCGTGGTTGTATACAGTTCCGTCAGCGAGCTGCAGCTTCACGGCTGGATAATCCTTGATTGCAGCATTGATACCGCCAACGCCCTTTGTCATGTCCAGAAGGTCTTTCTCTGTTACTGAGAAATACACCTGCATAGTGCCGATGCTCGACACAGTGGTGAGTGGCTGCTGGCTTGAAGCGCTCACCAATGCGCCCACACGGTATGGCAGATCGCCTACGACACCGTTGGCAGGACTGGTGATATAGCAGAAGTCGAGGTTCTGCTTGGCTGATACATAAGCTGCTTCGGCCTGTGCCACGGCAGCATAGGCTGCCTCGAGATTGTTCTTTGATGACTGAAGCTCGTAAGTACCGATAACGTTGTTCTTGAAGAGCTTCTCATTGTTTGAGTATGTCAGCTTGGCTGTATTGAGCTGAGCCTTTGCTGTGTTCACGGCTGCCCTTGCCTGGCGCACGGCTGCCTGGTAGGTCTCGTTGTCGATGACGAAGAGGAGCTGGCCTTTCTTCACTGCCTGACCTTCATGCACACACAACTTGGTGATGAATCCAGACACCTTAGGACGAATCTCCACGTCCTGCACTCCCTTTATCGTAGCAGGATAGGTGGTCTGCAGCTCTGCTGACTGCACACCTACTGTCCTTACCGCATATTCGTCGTCGCCGAAATCCGGTTTTCCACTTTTCTTGCCTCCGCCGCATGACACGAGCACTGCGGCAAGCAACAGAATAAATAAATTACTCTTTTTCTTCATACCTATTTATAATATTAATGTTTTCTATGTATGTAAAATTATATATGTAATGATTTGTATATTATATATGTAAAACTACCTAATATTTCTTTTTTGATTTATCCGCCCCGGCTGCTGATGGCATTCACATGCTAAAGCAAATTTCCAGCGGATCATTTGTAGAAAACCCGAATACAGGTTTCAGTTTTCAGATGCAAAATTAGCCATTATTCTTCATACTATGATGGCATGTCAATGATTATTGTTTTGTTTTAACTAAATTTTAAGGAAAACGGAAAAGCCATCAGTCACAATGGTCACGCCACAAGAACTTTGGAACACTGGCAGCAGAAAACTGCATCAAGCCATCATGCCGTTTGTGGGTTGAAATCCAAACAAATATTTCAATAAATGGGCAACATGCTTGCCCATGTTGGGTAAGCACCGTTCTCAAGTGGGGCAAGCAGCGTGCCCCACTTGGGCAGATTTCACGCTCAACCGCTGCCCGATATTCTTATTTATTGACATTCATGGCTTCAGGAATTGTACAGCGCATATAAGCATCTGTATACACTGGCGGCACGGATACGCTTACGTTTCCTGTTGATTTTTGAAAAGACAAAAGCTCATGCTTCACTTAATCGAGTAGGAGGAAAACGAAGCAGTTTTCTTCCTACTTTCGTTTTCCGACCTCTCACACCACCGTACGTGCGGTTCCGCATACGGCGGTTCCTATTTTGGATACCATTCGAGATATGCCTCCATTAAAGTAGCATACCCTGCGGAGCGTAGTTTATTGTTATCTATCGCCCTTTTTAGAACAGGGCTGTCAGCTATTCGCCAATAGCCCTTGCGAGTATTACCCCATTCGTATGCTTGGTATTTACTAATGCCACATCTGATGAGGTTTGCCACTTTTGTCTTGACTTTCTTCCAAGCTTTCCATATACACATGCGTATTCGACGTCTTAACCATTCATCAGTATCAAGTAAGAGACGTTTCATATTAGCAAGATGATAATAGCCGACCCACCCTCTTATGTATTCTTTCAGCTTTTGCTTTCTCTTGGCGTATCCCCATCCGTTGCTGCGACTTGTCAATTCTTTCAACCTTGATTTCATCTTGGCTTTGGACTTTGGGTGCACTGTGAGTTGGCATTTGCCCTTCATCACATAAAAGGAGTAGCCGAGGTATTTCACTCCGCGCACATACGACACTACGGTCTTTTCCTTGTTGACTTTGAGATATAGAGTATTCTCTATAAATCGGGTTATAGACTCCTTCACTCGCATTGCTGCCCTCTTGGACTTACAAAATATCATCGAGTCATCTGCATAGCGTACAAAGGGAAGCCCTCTGCGTTCAAGTTCTTTATCCAATTCATTGAGCATGATGTTGCTCAACAACGGACTTAGCGGTCCTCCTTGGGGAGTTCCTTCCTCACTCGCTTCAAACAAGCCTTTGTTCATTACACCACTTCGGAGATATTTGTGTATAAGACTGACAACTCTGCCGTCTTTTATCGTACGGCTGAGGATTTCTATGAGCTTGCTATGGCTCACGGTGTCGAAGAAGCGTTCAAGGTCAAGGTCTACTACATAGGTGTAGCCCTCGTTGATTATCCTTTGCGCTCCACGCAGTGCATCATGGCATCCCCTTCTCGGTCGGAAGCCGTAGCTTGTCTTGGAGAATTGGTTCTCATAGATAGGAGTCAGTACTTGGTTGATGGCTTGTTGCACCACACGGTCTACTACTGTAGGTATTCCCAACAGGCGCATCTTGCCGTTGTCTTTGGGTATTTCTACCCTTTTCACTGGGTTCGGACGGTAAGAGCCGTCCATCAAGGAACGGATGAGCACATCCTTGTTGGTCATGAGCCATGGGAGCAACTGCTCGCATGACATCTTGTCGATACCACCACAGCCTTTGTTTCTCATAACAGCCTTGTAGGCTCGGTTGAGATTGGAAGGACTGAGGATTTGCTCGAAAAGGTGCTCCTTGTCGAATGGTACTTCCACGATGTTGTCTTCACACATCCACATGAAGGTCTGCACTCCCCCATACCATTCGGTTTCCGACCTATCTCTTTGGGGGCAGCCATTAACTTGGGATAATGTTTTCTGCATTCTTTCCTTCATGAGGTATGTTTCAATTACTATCGTTTAATTGTTAGGTTCAGCCCTTCGTGCAACGTTATCGACTATTGCACTACTATGGCGTCTGCTGACTTCTCACGGTAAGCTTTACTCCGCTTCTTTCGTAAAAAAAACTATTTGAAGCGTCCGTGAGACCTCCTCGGATAAGGGCATTGTCTTTCCATCTTATACCCACTTCATTTACACCGACCGTTCCGAATAGCTATGGGGCTTTGGTCTGTGTTGCAACCTTACCCACGGTCATATGCCTTGTATGAAGTTTCTGTACGTTAGGTCAGATGTTTGCCACCGGCTTCTTTCAGATTTCACCTCACGATGAACACCCTTGCCTTTGGCTATGTAATTCCCGCTATTAAGGCTTACTCGGGACTTGCACCCGTTAGACAATGCTCGTGCCGAGCATACAACAAAAATCGGTCATTAGAACGTTTAATGGCATTTTACATGCACCGCTTGTTCTAATGACCGATTTTGAAAAAAATGTGTCGAGAGTTTATAATCTGATTCCACTCAATGTATCAGAAAGGACTCAGCACAGTCCCATAGCCTTCGCCTTTTCCATCAGCAGCTGCATCAGCGGTTCTCGCTCGTTAGCCACTTTGTTGTCGAGTACGGCATTCTTCAGCGTCTGCTTCAGCGTGCCCACCTCTCTCGATGGTTTGAGATGGAACATCTCCATTATCTCGTTGCCGTCGATTACCGGTTGCAGCAAGCGTTTGAAGTCCTTTTCCTTAAGGTCAGTGAGTTTCTCGCGCACCATACGGAAATTCTCGAGGAACTGCTGCTTGCGCACCTGGTTTTTGCTCGTGATGTCTGCCTCGCAGAGAATCATCAAGTCATCGATATCGTCGCCGGCATCATTGATGAGTCGGCGCACGGCGCTGTCGGTCACCACATCATCGGCGATGGCGATGGGGCGCATGTGCAGGTCGACGAGTTTCTGCACGTATTTCATCTTGGCATCCATCGGAAGCTTCATCCTGCGGAATATCTCCGGCACCATCTTGGCACCGATGAAGTTGTGGTTGTGGAATGTCCATCCGGCAATGGGGTCCCAGCGCTTGCTGCGCGCTTTTCCGATGTCGTGCATGAGGGCTGCCCAGCGCAGCCACAGATTGTCGCTCCGGCGGCTAACGTTGTCGAGCACCTCAAGTGTGTGATAGAAGTTATTCTTGTGTGCCCTGCCGTTTTTGGTCTCTATGATATCGAGAGCGCTAAGCTCCGGCATTATCAGCGGCAGCAGTCCGCAACGCTGCAGGTCGACGAACCCCTTGCTCGGTGTCTTGGTCATCATTATCTTGTTCAGCTCCTCTTCCACTCTCTCTCCGCTAATGATCTTTATCCTGTCGGCATTGCGCTGCAGCGCGTCGAAGGTCTCTTCTTCTATAAAGAAGTTGAGCTGTGTGGCGAAACGTATGCAGCGCAGCATGCGCAGCGGGTCGTCGGAGAATGTGATGTCGGGATCGAGGGGTGTGCGTATGATGCCGTCTTCCATGTCGTATACTCCGTCGAAGGGATCCACGAGCTCGCCGAAGCGGTCTTTGTTCAGGCATACGGCAAGTGCATTGATGGTGAAGTCGCGACGGTTCTGGTCGTCTTCGAGCGTACCGTCTTCAACGATCGGCTTTCGTGACCCACGGGTGTAGCTCTCACGGCGGGCGCCTACGAACTCAACTTCCGTTCCCTTGTATTTCACCTGTGCCGTTCCGAAATTGCGGAACACGGAGATATGAGCCTTCCTGCCGAGCGACCGCCTCAGTGCGTCGGCCACCTTTATTCCACTGCCCACCACCACGACGTCAATGTCGTTTGACGGGCGCTCAAGAAAGAGGTCGCGCACGTAGCCCCCCACTACATAGCACTCCAGTCCGAGGGAGTCGGCTGCATCTGAAATTTTATGGAATATTTCTTTGTCAAGTATTTGTGCCAGTTCGGCGTCACTCAATAGTCTCATATACTGTATATAAATAAAAGCGGCTGCAAAGTTAATGATTTTGTATAAGATTATGAAATTTAGCCAATGACAAAATACAGACAGGTGGCATTTTAACTCAAATCGGCAATTAGGGCTTGCTTGGATTTTGATTTTTAGAAGAGCGGATTTTGTTTTTTAGAGAATGGATTGGGGAAACAAAAAAACTGCCGCAGCAAGTGACTATCCATGTAGTCAACCTGCTGCGGCAGTATATCTCATGTCTGCAATATGCTTTTATTTCTCTCCGTTGAACTCGAAGATGAGATCCTGGAGTTCTGTTCCGGTAGAGTTGTTGTCGTAGAGAGCCTTTCCGTCGAGGAGCTTGTCCTTGCCGTTCACGTCCTTACCGTCGTAGATGGCAGCCTCGTAGATCTGGATATAGTTCTTGTTGGAACTGTAGATACCTCTTGTCATGCTGATGAAGGCGATGGCAATGTCGTGTGATGCACCACCGAAGTTGAGCGTCATTCTTACGGGGTTTGGAGCCACATAGTAATACAAGAAGTTGTTCTTGGCGGTGAAGATGCTGAAGTTCATCTTCAGATCCATCGTTCCCACTTCCTCAGCAGACTTCACGATTTCGTCGTTGCGCTTCAGCTTGGCGAGTTCGTCGGCAGAGAGTTCTGCGAGCTGCTGCTCGGTATAGTTCTTCGTTACAGGCAATGACTTGAAGAAGAGCTTCACAGGGAAGTCGTAGATGGTGATGGTGTTGTCGAGCGACATCTTTGTGGTGACAACGAGCGAGTCAACCTGCTTGGGGTATTTCGTCTTGTCGATGTTCTTGTCAAACCAGTACATCTTTCCTCTGTATGTTCCGGCTGCGTTCATGAGCCAGTTCTGCTTCTCCTTGTCTGAGAGCTGTTCATCGTCGTTGCTGTCGAGACATGACACCATTGTCATAGAGACCATCAATGACATAAGCATCAATGGCAGTAGTTTTCTTAGTTTCTTCATATTACAAATAATTTTTATTTCATTTTTTACCTGTAAAACTCCGATGATGTCATTTCATTGCATGGCAACGGTATATTTTTTCTGTCTGGTATGGAGGATATTCCACCGAGCCTCACTGCCGGCACCGGCTGCAGGGCATCACTTATGGATGAGGTTCATGAACTCCTGACGGGTCTTTGCCTGTTCGAAGGCACCGCAGAAGTCGCTGGTTGTGGTGATGGAGTTCTGCTTCTCCACGCCTCTCATCTGCATGCACATGTGTTTAGCCTCAACCACCACGATTACGCCCTGTGGATGCAAAGTCTCGTTAATGCAGTCTTTTATCTGCTGCGTCATTCTCTCCTGCACCTGCAGACGATGGCTGAAGATGTCTACCACGCGCGCTATCTTGCTCAGTCCGGTGATGTATCCGTTGGGGATATACGCCACGTGCACCTTTCCATAGAACGGCAGCATGTGGTGCTCGCAGAGCGAGAAGAAGTCGATGTCCTTCACGATTACCATCTGGTTGTATTCTTCCTTGAAGAGTGCGTCGGTAAGCACTTTGTGTGCGTCCTGCGTATATCCGCGTGTCAGCACTTGCATCGCCTTGGCTACGCGCATCGGCGTCTTGAGCAGTCCCTCACGCTCCGTGTCTTCACCGAGCAGGTTAAGAATGCTCTTGTAGTTCTCCGCCAGCTGGTCGAGCCCGGGGCGGAATTCTGTTTCGGGATTCATTATATTGTTTTATTTTAGTTTACTTATTAATGATGTGTAATACCCTTCGTTGTGGGGAGTAAAGGCGGGAACTGACTTTTCTCAGCCGACGGGACAGATCAGTATGCCACTGTAATCTTTCCCTTCACGATGCAAGCCTGTTTGTAGCCCATCGCCTTGATGCCTCTGAGAATCTGTTCCGCCTCTCCGTATGACCGGAAGTTGCCCACCCGGCATATCCATCGCGGAGAATAGAAATGCACGTAGACTGGCTGGTCGGGGTATTTCATCTTTATGTCGTTGCCTATGCGATTTGCCTTCTCGCGGTCGGCTCTGGAATTTCCTCCTGAATATGCCTGGATGCGATAGCCGGTCACCTTGCGGCTGTTGCGCATCATCTTCTTGCTGGTGTCTACAGGCTGCTGGCTGTCAACAGGCTGGCGGTCCTGGCTTCTGTGTGTGTTGTTTGCTTCGGCAGAAGGGTTCTTGTGCTCCGTGGAGTCTCCACGGTGATGCTCTCCTGCAGTATTCTTGTTGGGAGCCGCGGTGTGGTTTTCTTTCTTTTCCGTGGCAGCCGTATGGTGGTCTTTCTTGTCGGCAGGAACATGGGTCTTGTTTTTCTTGTCTTTGTCGTCCTGAGGCACGACGTTCTGACCTGCCTTCTGCTTAGAGGCCTGTTCCTGTGCGTATTTCAGTTTGGCGTTGTTCACCAAGTTGTCTATATCGGCACTTTGCGTCACGGTAATCTTTCCCTCTCCCGGCTTGGATTTCTGCAGGTCGTTGAGGAATGTCTGTGCCTTGGCGCTGGTGGCGAGGCATACCGTGAATACTAATATAGCGATGAACTGTTTCATGTTTGTCTTTTTGCTTTAATATAAAAAGGAGAGTCCTCTGCCGCCAATGCCGTTTGCAGGCATTCTGCGACAGGGGATACTCTCGTATTCAATTATTATCGTGCGTCGATGATACCCTTGAAGTCGGCAGCCTTCAGAGAAGCTCCACCGATGAGTCCACCGTCGATGTCTGGCTTTGCAAACAGCTCTGGAGCGTTGCTTGCCTTGCAGCTTCCACCATAGAGGATGGTAGTGTCGTCGGCTACTTCCTTGCCATACTTGTCGGCAATCACGCTGCGGATGTATGCGTGGATCTCCTCTGCCTGGTCGGCAGTGGCGGTCTTGCCTGTACCGATAGCCCAGATTGGCTCGTAGGCAACGATGATGTTCTTGAATTCTTCTGCTGAGAGGTTGAACACGCTTCCTTCGAGTTCTGCCTTCACAACCTCGTTCTGCTTGTTTGCCTCACGCTCCTCAAGACTCTCGCCGATGCAGAAGATTACCTTCAGACCGTTTTTCAGCGCCAGGAGCACTTTCTCCTTCAGTACCTCTGGAGTATCATTGTAATAGCCTCTGCGCTCTGAGTGACCGATGATGACATACTGTGCACCGGTGCTCTTCACCATCTCTGCTGACACCTCGCCGGTGTATGCGCCCTTCTCCTTGTCGGCGCAGTTTTCGGCTCCAAGACCGATTACACTCTGATCGAGGAACTGTGCGATGCTTGCCAGATGGATGAATGGAGTGCAGATTATCACTCCGCAGTTTGGCTTCTGTGCTGTCAGTGTGTCGTTAAGCTCCTTTGCCAGAGCAACTCCGTCTTGCAGGTTCATGTTCATCTTCCAGTTTCCTGCTACAATTTTCTTTCTCATTTCCTTTTACTTTTGCTAATAATTAAAATGATGTTATCCCTCGTCTGCGACGGGGGTGTTGTTGTCTTTGTCAGTAGAATCACTTCCGCCTGTCTGTCCTGCCGCCGACTTCTGTTTTCTGAAGCGGCGCGTCCATGCCCATGTCCTGTCGGCAAGCGACAGGATGAACAGCGGAAGGAAGAACCACAGCAGCGACAGGCATATTTTCTTGCCCAGCGATGTGACTGAGAGCTTGCCCTCGGGCAGTTTGTCGAGCGGCGCCGACTCGTCGTCGAGCTGCGGCAGTTGGTTGTGGCTCCATTTGCCTATCACCACTCCGTCTTTCAGCAACAGCAGTCCGGGATTGCTTCTGACGATTGTCTTCAGCGTGGTCTCGTCGGTGAAGAGGAACGGGTATTCGGCTCCCGTCATGTCCCGCCAGCGGTCTATCGCCTTGGCGTTGCTTGCCGTGAGGCAGTAGAAGCGGTATTTATGCGCCTGGGCATAGTCGTAGAGTTGGTTCATGTTGCCGAAGTATGAGTCGTTGGCATTCTCCAGATGTGGCGACACGAGCAGGAAGGTGTATCCCTTGGAGGATATCACGTCGTCTGTCATGTCGTCGCCCGTCGTCATGTCTTCCATGCTGAAGTCATGTATCGGCGGTACGTACCCCTCGCTCGTCTGCACGGTCTTGCTGTCTACGAAAGTCCATGTGGAGTCGGGATAGTTTTCGAGGGTGAACTCCTTGGTCTGTCCGTTTTTCTTCAGTATGAAGGTGGTCTCAAACTGTGGCTGCTCTGCTCCGGGCGGTATTTCCATCCCCTTGCGTATGTCGGCACCGATGTGGTATGGACGGAAGTCGAATACCGGCAGTGCATACAGGCAATATGTACTTGTGGCTATGCTATACAGTATGGTATAGTTGATGGCTATCCACTGGTTTGCCTTGCCTATGAACCTCACCATGGCGCACGGCCATTTACACACGACGATGGAGGCGGCGAGCAGCACGATGTTCTTGAGGAGCGTCTCACCGTTGGTGAGTTTCAATGCATCGCCGAAACATCCGCAGTCTTTCACGGGATCGGCTATAGCTATCCATACCGTTATGGCGGTCATCACCGTCATGAAGGCGAGTATCAGCTTGGACACGAGCCTGCGGCGGATGGCAAAGAGCAGGAGGATTCCAAGCGACAGTTCCACGGCAGCCAGCAGCACCGAGGCGCTGAGCGTGAGATAGTCGGGAACGGTCCCTTCGAGATTCACGGCGGCAAGATAGTCGTTCAGCTTATATTGCGTTCCGATGGGGTCTACCGCCTTCACGTAGCCTGAGAACACGAATGTCAGTGCCACCACGAAGCGGCACACGTTGACTCCGATATCTTTTATCGTCTCCTTGTTCATCAGCCTCTTTGTCACTCCCCGTATGTCAGTTTTATCACTCCGAACACGGAGTAGTTTATGATGTCCATATAGTTGGCGTCGATTCCTTCAGAAACGAGGGTTCCTCCGCCAAGGTTCTCTATCTCTTTCACTCGTTCTATCTTTGTCAGGATGAAATCGGTATAGCTGCTCACGCGCATCATACGCCACGCCTCGTCGTAGTCGTGGTTCTTGCGGAGCATGAGCTGCAGGGCCTCAGAGGCATATTTGTCGTATAGCGCCAGGGCCTCATCGTTGGTGATGTCCACGCTGTCGGCAAATCCTTTCTCGAGCTGTATCAGTCCTACGATGCCATAGTTTATCAGCGCCACGAATTCCGAGCGTATGTCGTCTTCAACCATAGCCTTGCCCTTCACCTCGATGCTGCGTATGCGGCGCGCCTTGATGAGGAGCTGGTCGGTGAGCGACGATGGTCGGAGCATTCGCCATGACGCATTGTAGTCGTGTAGCTTCTTCGCAAAGAGCGTGCGACAGCCTTCGAGTGTTTCCTTGAACTGCTTTTCCGTTTCTGGATTTTCCTTAGCCATTGTATGATGCTCTGTTTATGGGTCTTATTTTATTTTTAAATAACTTATCAGGAGTCAATATTGGGGCAAAGTTACACATTAATATTGACAATCAAGTGATTTGGAAAGTTTTTTAACCCAAATCGGCGATTTGAGCGACTATAAGCAATCTCCACTTGTCATTGCCACAGCATTTTCTCCCCTTTTCCCTTTCCGCATACAGACTATCCCTTGCGCTTCTCTCTTATCAGTCTGACCATAGCACACTGGGTATCGAACGCCACCTGAAGGGAGTCTCTCTGCTGGCGCAGTCTGGCGAGCTTGTCGAGGGCTGCATCGCCGTTGCTTCCGGAATGCGAATCCACCACTGCAGCCATACTGTCCAGGCGGCACTGTGCAGTCTGCAGTTGCATATCGAGACGGGCTATTTCCGACTGTGCGAGTTTTTCGGATGCGTCCTGATAGAGTGTCAGCGCCTGACGCCTCTCTTCCACTGCTTCGGGATGAGAGCGGCGGAGGGAGTCAACAAGCCGCAACGACTCTTTGTAGTTCCCTTTGTCATATTGTCCCTGGGCTTCTGTGAGAATGCGCCGGGCCTCTTCCTTGCCATTGTCGGCACATGCCGAAAACAGCGCCAGCGCCAAGGCAAAGCAAATTATCTTTTTCATTTCTTCTTGTTTTTTGCGGACAAAGGTAATGCAAATTCAAGAGCAATGCAAAACAAAAGCGGTTTGATTTCACTTTGTCCCTTCCTTACCCAATCCGGGACAAGTGTATAAAGCCCGAATCGGCCATTGGGACTTGCTCGGATTTTGACTTTTCAGAAGACGCCTTTCACTTGTTTGAAAGAAAAGGTACGAAGCTACGCTCTAATTTCACACACGCATCAAAGACAATTATCAGATAAAAAAAACAGGAATCATCCCAAGAAAAGAGAAATCAGGCAAGAATTTCAACATATTATATAATAATGGCATTTAAACCACAAAATAAGTTGCACATCTTAATTTAGATTTGTAACTTTGCGAGCTGAATGCGCTATTATAACGCTATAATAGCGGATTTTCAACATAAAAAAGGACACAACAGAACAAACAGTTATTTATGAAGAATATAGCTCTTATTACAGGCATCACGGGCCAGGACGGCTCGTTTTTGGCAGAATTCCTGCTCGGTAAAGGATATGAAGTACACGGTACGATACGCCGTTCATCGGTTGACTTCCGTGAGCGCATCGCCCATCTTGAGGGACAGCCACACTTCCATCTGCATTATGCCGACATGGGAGATTCCATGAGCCTCATACAGGTGGTGAGCAAGGTGCGACCCACAGAGATATACAACCTCGCGGCACAGAGCCACGTGCAGGTGAGCTTCGACTCACCGGAGTTCACAGCCGACGTTGACGCAACCGGAGTGCTCAGAGTGCTCGAGGCTGTGCGCCAGTGCGGACTTGCCGACACATGCCGAATATATCAGGCATCGACATCGGAGCTATACGGAAAGGTGGAGGAAGTGCCACAGAACGAAAACACTCCGTTCCATCCATATAGCCCATACGCCGTGGCAAAGCTCTACGGATATTGGATTGTGAAGGAATACCGCGAGGCTTACAATATGTTCTGCTGCTCGGGAATCCTTTTCAACCATGAGAGCGAGCGCAGAGGCGAGACGTTCGTGACACGCAAGATAACACTCGCGGCAGCACGCATCGCACAGGGAAAACAGGAAAAGCTTTACCTGGGCAACCTTTCTTCGCTGCGCGACTGGGGATACGCCAAGGACTACGTGGAGTGTATGTGGCTCATCCTGCAGCATGACAAACCGGAGGACTTCGTCATCGCTACCGGAGTGCAGCACTCTGTGCGTGACTTCTGCTATCTGGCATTCAAGCATGTCGGCATAGAACTGGAATTCAAGGGCGAAGGCGAAAACGAGAAGGGTATCGACAAGAAGACGGGCAAGGTAATCATCGAGGTGTCAAAGGATTTCTATCGCCCTACCGACGTGGTGAATCTCTGGGGAGACCCAACCAAGGCAAAGGCTAAGTTGGGATGGGACCCGGGCAAGACATCGTTTGAGAAGCTCGTCAAAATAATGGTTGACGCCGACATGGCAAAGGTGGCAGTGGAACGCGCCGGAGAGAAGGTGAAGACAAACCTCGCCGAATATCTTGAGAAGGGTATCGTGAAATAATAACACCGATATAGGAATACAAAACACTAATAAAACATGTCATTAGACAAAAGCAGCAAAATCTACATCGCCGGTCACCACGGACTCGTGGGGTCGGCGATATGGAACAATCTTAAGGCAAGGGGATACGAAAACCTGGTGGGACGTTCACACAAAGAGCTGGACCTCACAGACCAATACGCAGTGGAGAAATTCTTCGACGAGGAGAAGCCGGACGCTGTGGTGCTCGCAGCAGCCTTCGTGGGCGGAATAATGGCGAACTCGCTATACCGCGCCGACTTCATCATGCAGAACATGAAGATGCAGTGCAACGTGATAAGCAACGCATATTCGCACGGGGTGAAGAAACTGCTCTTCCTCGGTTCAACTTGCATCTATCCGAAGGATGCGCCACAACCGATGAAGGAGGACGCACTGCTCACCTCACCACTGGAATACACCAACGAGGAATATGCAATAGCAAAGATTGCCGGACTGAAAATGTGTGAGAGCTACAACCTGCAGTATGGCACGAACTATATCGCCGTGATGCCGACGAACCTATATGGACCGAACGACAACTTCCATCTGGAGAACAGCCACGTGATGCCTGCGATGATGCGCAAGATATATCTGGCAAAGCTTATCCACGACGGAGCATGGGACATGATTGAGAAGGATATGGACAAACGACCGATCAACCCAGACGACAAGCTACGCCAGACTATAGGTGAAGGGAACGTGGACGGAAAAAACCCGAAGGACCGCATACTCAAGGCTCTGGAATACTACGGGATATACGACAACAAAGTGGTGCTCTGGGGTACCGGCAAGCCGCTGCGCGAATTTCTGTGGAGCCAAGACATGGCCGACGCCAGTGTACACGTGCTGCTCAACGTGGACTTCAAAGACATCATAGGCATAGAGAAATACAGCTCGGTGTTCTATGGAGCAAAGGTTGACGGAACAGTAGACCGCAACAACAGCGAGGGACGAGGAGGTGCGATACCGCAGCTCGGCGAAATAAGGAACTGCCATATCAACGTGGGCACAGGCAAAGAACTGACAATCAAGGAATTGTCTGAACTTGTGGTAAAAGCAGTAGGATTCGAAGGAACAGTGGAATTCGACGCAAGCAAGCCGGACGGCACACCACGCAAACTCATCGATGTGAGCAAGCTGCACAGTCTGGGATGGACCCACAAGGTGGAGATAGAAGACGGAGTGGAGAAACTGTTCAAGTGGTATAAGGACGGCATCAGCTGACACATGCTTACGAGTCTGCAACAACAGCAAAGGCTCAAAAACTCTGAAAAAAGGAAGAAAAGAAGACTAAATGACGACTGGGAAGAGACACCCCCGACTCGCCGACAATCCGGGGACAATGCATGTCAAAACCTGCATTGCCCCTGACAAAGACGAGAAAGAGATGCCATGAGAAAAAGAAACATCCTTTCTATCAGACTATACCGACTTAAGATAAAAAGAGCAAAGATCTCTAATAAAAAAACAAGTTTTGAACTACGCATATGGAATGGGTACAAGTAAATATGGGCGGAACATGGATGAGACAGAAGCTGAACAATATGCACAGCAACGGTCTCGTAGTAGCTGCCACCATCCTTGGCGACTTCATCATCGCCATGCTGACATACTGGCTCTTCAACACCGTGAAAGGCACGCCGTTGGACGACACGCAGCTACACACGTCGATACTCATCGGAGTGATCTACTGCGCCTGCATACTCAACGGCGGAGTAATACTATACATACGCAACGTGAAGAGATTTCAGATAGTGACGCTCGTGACAAGAAACGTGCTGCTCTTCGTGGTCCTGTCTGTGCCGCTGCTCAGACTCGGTCATTTCAACCACATGAGCTACAAAATCCTACCGCTCTTCCTCTTCTCGCTGATATTCATGGTGTCGGCATACCGCATTTTCGTGAGATGGGCGGTGATAAGCTACAGAAGACGAGGCAAATCAATCAACCGGGTGGTGTTCGTCGGCAGTAAGGAGAACAACATCTCGCTATACAAAGAGATGCTCGCAATATCATCTTTGGGATACAAAGTAGTGGGATATTTCGATGACCAGCCTAACCGGAACTTTCCCCAAGAATGCAAATTCCTGGGCAAGACGAGCGAAGTGATAGACTATCTCAAAGGCAACCATTCAATACATGAGCTGTTCTGCTGTCTGCCATCAAGCCGTGCCGACGAGATCCTGCCTATCATTCACTTCTGCGAAAAGAATTTCATACACTTCTACAACGTACCGAACGTGACGAACTACCTGCACCACAGGGTTTATTTCAACATGCTCGGCAACGTGCCATACCTGAGTCTCTACAGGGAACCTCTCTCCCATCCCGAAAACCGTGCACTGAAACGTGCCTTCGACATCGTGGTGTCGGGAGTGTTCCTGGTGACGCTGTTCCCTATCATTTTCATTATCGTGGCAATAATAACGAAACTGACAATGCCGGGACCGATTTTCTTCAAGCAGAAAAGAAACGGACTGAACGGCAAGGAGTTCTACTGCTACAAATTCCGCAGCATGAAGGTGAACGCTGATGCCGACAAACTGCAGGCTACGAAAGACGATCCGAGAAAGACGAGATGGGGCGACATAATGAGAAAGACGAATATCGACGAGATGCCGCAGTTCTGGAATGTGCTGAAGGGGGACATGAGCGTGGTGGGACCGCGCCCACATATGCTCAAGCACACTGAGGAATACTCAAAGCTCATCGACAAATACATGATACGCCATTTCGTGAAACCGGGAATAACGGGATGGAGCCAAGTGACCGGATTCAGAGGCGAAACGAAACAGCTGTCACAGATGGAGGGCAGAGTGGAAGGCGACATCTGGTATATAGAGCATTGGTCGATAGGTCTCGACTTATATATAATGTATCGCACGGTGAGAAACATCATCGAAGGCGACAATGCGGCTTATTGACACGAAACGGCAAGAAAAACGCCACATAGCGAAACCAATTAAAAAGGATATAAGACATGACATATAGAATAACGGCACCACAACAGCTCAAAACGGAAATAAATCTGCCGGCATCGAAGAGCATCAGCAACAGAGCGCTCATCATATATGCCCTCTCGGGAAGGAAGACAATGCCTGAACATCTCTCAGACTGCGACGATACAGAGGTAATGATCAACGCACTGAGAGACATGCCCGAAACCATCGACATCAAGGCGGGCGGCACGGCAATGAGATTTCTGACAGCTTATCTTGCCGTGACACCTGGAGAGCACACTATAACGGGAACGGAACGCATGAGACACCGCCCAATCAACATCCTGGCCGACGCACTGCTAAGACTCGGCGCCGACGTGGCATACGAAGAGAATGAGGGATTTCCGCCATTGCGCATCAAGGGAAGACAACTGCAGGGAGGTTCGCTGGAAGTGCATGGCAACGTAAGCTCGCAGTTCATCTCAGCACTGCTCATGATAGCACCGGGTATGGAGAAGGGACTGACACTGCATCTCACCGGAGACATCATCTCCAGACCATACATCGACCTGACACTCTGCACAATGCGCAACTTCGGAGCTGATGCTGAATGGACCGACAACGACACTATAGAAGTGAAACCTCAACCATACACCCCACAGGATTATTACATCGAGAGCGACTGGAGTGCGGCGTCATACTGGTATGAGATTCTCGCCCTCTCAAAAGACAACGAGGCGGAGATAAAACTCAACGGACTGATGGACGGTTCGCTGCAGGGCGATTCTGTGGTGAAATATCTCTTCAGCATGCTGGGCATCAAGACTTCGTTCAGCAGCAGGACACGCAACGTGCCGACAACTGTGACACTACGCAAGACCGGACTTGTGTCGGCACGCCTCGACTACAACTTCATCAACCAGCCAGACCTGGCACAGACGTTCGTGGTGACCTGCGCTCTGATGGGAGTGCCGTTCCATTTCACAGGACTCGCCACACTGCACATCAAGGAGACCGACCGAATCGTGGCGCTGAAAACGGAAATGCGCAAGCTGGGATATGTGATAAGCGACGGCGACGGAACGGAACTGATATGGGACGGAGAGCGCTGCGAACCGGAAGAAAATCCCGTAATCGAAACCTATGAGGACCATCGTATGGCATTGGCTTTCGCTCCTGCGGCATCACAGATACCAGGACTGGGAATCAACAATCCGCAAGTGGTGACGAAATCATATCCGCATTTCTGGAAAGACCTGGCAGACGCCGGTTTCCTGATCTCGGAAGAATAGCAGGACCGGAGCAAAACAATCTGCCGACAATCTTTATTACACAAGATAATACAAAACATCCGCACATACAATAAAAAGCGGTTTTTTGAGTTATTATAGAGTGAAAAATATTATAGACAAACATACATTATCAATAGTCGTGGCGTTTCTTGCCGTCATGACCGTAATCGGCTGCTCCACACAGAAGAACACGTCGGCAAGCAGATGGTGGCATTCATTCAACGCAAGATACAACACCTACTACAACGGTTCGCTAGCATATATAGACGCTTCTCTCGAAAAAGAGAACGGCAACAAGGACAACTTCACTGAGATGTTGCCCCTATACACCGTGGGCAACAAAGCAAGCCGCGAACTGGGAAAGGGAAACTTCGACCGCGCAATAGAAAAATGCCAGAAGGCGATAAAGCTGCACAGCATCAAGAAACGACCGGAATGGAACAAATCGCGCAAGAAAAACGCAAAAGACATCGAATGGCTGAACAGACGCGAATACAACCCGTTCCTCTGGAAAGCATGGCTGCTGATGGGACGCTCACAATTCATGAAGGGGTCGTTCGACGAAGCGGCTTCCACTTTCGCATACATGAGCCGTCTGTATGCCACGCAACCCGCTATCTACGGCAAGGCAAGGGCTTGGCTGGCAAGATGCTACGTGGAACAGGACTGGCTATACGACGCAGAGGATGTGATAACCAAAATAAAGCGAGATTCGCTGAACTGGAGGGCGCAGAAAGACTGGGACTACACCTACGCCGACTACTATATCCGAACAGGCAGATACCAGGAGGCAATACCTTATCTGAGAAAGGTGATCAAACACGAGGGACGCCGCAAGCAGCGCGCCCGCGAATGGTATCTGATGGGGCAGCTGCAGACCGCTGTAGGCAACAGGCAGGCGGCATACAAGGCATACAGAAGCGTGATAAGGCAGCAACCGCCATACGAACTGGAATTCAATGCCCGCATAGCCATGACGGAAGTGATGGCAACGGGAAAATGGAAGCAAATGGTGGGCAGACTGAAACGAATGGCGAGAAACGACAACAACAAGGAATATCTCGACCAGGTGTATTATGCCATCGGCAACATATACATGAACCAGAAGGACACCGTGCAGGCAATTGCCGCATATGAGAAGGGAAACGCCAAATCTACGCGCAACGGAATAGAGAAAGGCGTGCTGCTCCTGACACTCGGCGACATATACTGGGCGAAGGAGGACTTCAGCAACGCACGACGCTGCTACGGGGAAGCCATCGGACTGCTCGACAAAGACCGCAAGGACTACAAGCAACTGTCTGACCGCTCGAAGATTCTCGACGAACTCGTTCCACATACCGACGCCGTACACCTGCAGGACTCTCTGCAGGCTCTCGCCAAGATGTCGGAGAAAGACCGCAACGCCGCCATCGACCGTGTGATAGAAGCGCTGAAGAAGAAGGAAAAGGAAGAGCGTGACGCACAGGCCGAAGCCGAGGCACAACGCGTTCAGGCACAGAACGGAGGCAGCGCAAACGCTGACCAGAGAAACAACATCACAAACAACACCCAACAGAAGAAAGACGCCATCTGGTATTTCTACAACCCTATGGCAGTGAGTCAAGGCAAGGCTACCTTCCAGAAACTATGGGGAAAGCGTGAGAACGTGGACGACTGGCAGCGAGTGAACAAGACAGTCGTCGCACAGACACAGGGAGTGGAAGAGATGACCGACGAGATGAGAGACTCACTCGCAAACGTGGCACAAATGGAGGACTCACTGGCAAATGTGGCTGACAGCGCACAGAACGATCCGCACAAACGGGAATATTATCTCGCACAGATTCCGTTCACCGAAGAACAGGTGGAGGCGAGCAACCTCCTTATAATGGACGGACTATACAATGCAGGAGTGATATTCAAGGACAAGCTCGACAACCTCGTGCTCAGCGAAAAGGAGCTGCGACGTCTTGCCGACGACTACCCTACTTACGAGCACATGGACAATGCATACTATCATTTGTTCCTGCTCTACAGCAGAATGCACCAGCCACAGACGGCTGCATCATATCTCGAAAAGCTGAAAAGCGGATTCCCCGACAGCGAATGGACGACACTCCTCTCCGACCCGCATTTCGTGGAGAACTCCCGCTATGGCGTGCATCTGGAAGACTCTCTGTATGCCGCCACATACGATGCCTTCAAGGCTGACAAGTTCATGGAGGTGAAAAACAACGTGCAGATATCGGCAACACGATTCCCATTGGGTGCAAACCGCGACAAGTTCATTTTCTTCGACGGTATGGCAAAGCTGAACAGCGGTGACGCCAAAGGTTGCGTAGACGACATGAAGACCGTGGTGGACAAATACCCGAAGAGCGAAGTGAGCACACTGGCAGGAATGATTGTAAACGGAGTGAACGCCGGAAGAAAACTGCATGGCGGAAAATTCGACATCAGCGATGTGTGGGAGAGACGTGCCGAAGTGATGAGCGACAGTGACTCTATAAAGACGCGCAAATTCACGGCGGAGCGCAATGTGGACTTCTCGTTCATCATCGCCTATCAGACTGACTCCATAAACGAGAACCAGCTGCTCTTCGAATTGGCGAAATACAATTTCAGCAACTTCCTCGTCAGAAACTTCGAGATAGCAAGAGAAGAAGTGGAAGGATTGGAAAGAATGGTGATAAGCGGATTCAAGAGCTACGACGAGGCGCTGCAATACGCACGACAGCTATACTCCAACAATAACATCCTGCGACTCACACGCAAGGCAAGAGCGATAATAATCAGCGACTCCAACAAGGAGCTGCTCGGAACGCAATACAGTTATAACGACTATGACAAGTTCTACGAGAAGCACTTCGTACCGCTGCGCATCAGTACCATGCGACTGCTCTCTGAGCCGGAAACGATAGAATACGAAAAGGAACCGGAAAGCGAGAAGCAGGAGGAGAACAAATTATACAATGGCGGAGTGATCGACGACGACACGTTCCTGCAGTTGGGAATACCGACAAACGACGAGAAGCAGAACGAGGAGAACGATGGCACCATAATACCTATCGACAGTCCAACAGTCGCGCCTGCCGACAACGGTCTGACAATACCGGTGGACAACAACGTGGCAGCACCGACTGACAAGAAGGTTGAAACACCTGTTGACGACAACACATTCTCTCTGCCTGACGCTGACGACTCAACGACAAACCAGCAGGAAACATTCGACATGACTCCTGAACGACAGTCTGCCAACGACAGAAAGCAGCAAACCGCAAACGACGACCTGCCAAACATAGAGTTGGAACAGCAGGCGGAAAAGGAAGTGCCAAAGCCGACAAAGGAACCTGCCAAGACAGATAGTCCTGCAATGACTGAGAAAACGGAAAAGACAGGCACCTCAGCCAAGACGGAGAAAGCGACAACGACAGAGAAGCCTGCGCCCAAGAAGGAAGAAGAGAAAAAGCCTCAACAGCAAGACAACGGCATCCACTTCACCGACGACGCTGACGACAACAACTACAATATCCAGCAGGACGACAAAAAGCAGAAGAAGCAACAGGAATTCAACCTCGAAGACGACTACTACGAGCTGGACGGATTCTAACCCCCTACTGCATGTCATCATGGATCAAGTATATTGAATAATAAATCACGAACCGACAATGAGCAACGGACTACTATTATGGGTGGACGACGAGATAGAACTCTTGCACGCCCACATCATATTCCTGGAAAAGAAGGGATATGAGGTCATCACCGTGAGCAACGGCACCGACGCCATCGACGAATGCTCACGACACAACTTCGACCTCGTATTGCTCGACGAGATGATGCCGGGAATAAGCGGACTGGAAACGCTGCAGAAGATAAAGGAGATTCTGCCTGCCACACCTGTAGTGATGGTGACAAAGAGCGAAGAGGAAAACATCATGGACCAGGCAATAGGATCGAAGATTGCCGACTATCTGATAAAGCCAGTCAACCCAAGCCAAATCCTGCTCACCCTCAAAAAGAACATACACCAGAAGGAAATAGTGACGGAAGTGACACAGACCGGATATCAGCAAAACTTCATGAACATATCAACGAAGATTGACAACTGCCGGACTGTGGAGGAATGGATCGACGTGTACAAACTGCTCGTGCATTGGGAACTGGAACTGAGCAGCACCGAAAGCAACATGACAGAGATGCTCATGATGCAGAAGAGCGAAGCCAACAACGGATTCGCCAAGTTCATACGCAACAACTACCTTGACTGGGTGGACCCCAACAACGCACAGCTGCCATCAAGGCCACTGATGAGCAACAACATATTCAGCCGGAAGATATTTCCGCTGCTCGACAAGGGAGAGAAGGTGTTCCTGATTGTGATTGACAACTTCCGCTACGACCAATGGAGGGTGCTCGCAAACGAGGTGGGCGACATGTTCGATATCGACGAGAATCTATATATGAGCATTCTGCCGACAGCGACACAGTATGCACGAAACGCCATCTTCAGCGGGCTGATGCCAAACCAGATAGCGAGGATGTTTCCGGAACTGTGGGTCGATGAGGACGAAGAGGAGGGGAAAAACCTCAACGAAGCGCCACTCATACAGACGCAACTCGAAAGATACCGCCGGACGGGAACGAAATTCTCTTACCACAAGGTGAACGACTCGGTGGGCGCCGACAAACTGTTGCAGCAGTTCAGTCAGCTTGGCGACAATGACCTCAACGTACTTGTAATAAACTTCATCGACATGCTCAGCCATGCCCGCACGGAATCAAAGATGGTGCGCGAACTGGCAAACAACGAGTCGGCATACCGAAGCATCACGCTGAGCTGGTTCAGACACACCGTGCTCTCCGACCTCTTCCGCCGACTGTCAGAAAGCGACTACACCGTGGTGCTGACAACAGACCACGGCAGCGTGAGGGCATCAAGACCAATCAAGATAGTGGGAGACAGAAACACGAACACCAACCTGCGCTACAAACTGGGCAAGAACCTGAACTACAACGCCAAGGAGGTATTCGCCATAAAAGACCCACAGAAGGCACAGTTGCCATCGCCGAACCTGAGCACATCGTATGTATTTGCCACAAACGACACGTTCTTTGCATATCCAAACAACTACAACTATTATGTGTCGTACTACAAAGACACCTTCCAGCATGGAGGAATATCCATGGAAGAGATGCTCATACCGCTCGTCACGATGAAAAAGAAAAAGAGAAACTGAAAACAGGAAGAGCAACCTTACTATTAAAGGAATAGAAACCAAGGGAAAGACAAGGATAATCCGACAGAGGACTCCGTATTTTCCTTGACAAAACGAACGACAATGAACAAAGAAATAACAATAAACGGTCTCGACAGCATCAACGAAGCTGCCAAAGAGTTTGTAAACAACATGGGCGACGCCAAGGTGTTCGCCTTCTACGGCAAGATGGGTGCCGGCAAGACTACATTCATCAAGGCAATCTGCGATTGTCTCGGCGTGGTAGACACCGTTACGTCGCCAACCTTCGCCATCGTGAACGAATATCAGTCTGACACAGTGGACTACCCTATCTATCACTTCGACTTCTATCGCATCAAAAAGTTGGAAGAGGTCTACGATATGGGCTATGAAGATTATTTCTATGGAGGCGGAATATGCCTTATAGAATGGCCGGAGCTGATAGAAGATCTGTTGCCGGAGGATGCTGTCCATGTGGACATCAAAGAGAACGAAGACGGCACGAGAAGTGTCAAGTTCTGACAAAGGAAACAATCTTTATCCACAATGAACACTGAAAACCAAGACGAGCAATTCATGCGCAAGGCTCTCGTTGAAGCACAGGCTGCTTTCGACGAGGGAGAGATTCCCGTGGGAGCCATCGTGGTGTGTCGCGGCCGCATCATCTCCCGTGCCCACAACCTGACGGAAACCCTGACCGACGTTACCGCACATGCCGAAATGCAGGCGATAACGGCTGCCGCAAATGCCTTGGGAGGCAAATATCTCACCGACTGCACGCTCTACGTCACCGTGGAACCGTGTCCCATGTGTGCCGGAGCCATCGGATGGGCACAGATACCACGCATCGTATACGGAGCACCCGATGAAAAGCGTGGTTATCACAAATTCGCACCCGACGTACTTCATCCCAAAGCGACAGCCATCGGAGGAGTACTCGAAGAGGAATGCCGGACGCTGATGCAGGAGTTCTTCAAGAAAAGAAGATGACAAGCGATAAGAGAAAAGGAGTCGGAAAGAAAATGAGAGGAAAGGAAAGGCCATGATAAAAAAGCTGACGAAATGGATGCCCATACCTCTGATTCTTAGTAAAAGCGAGAATTTCTGAAAAACTGTCAGATCATCTGGTTTTTCGTCATAACATTCTGACAAACAGACAGTTGACTGTCTGGCGATTGTCAGCCAATTGTCTGGATGGTTTGCTGATGAAAGGGAATAAAAACTTGGGCGACATTTTTTGACCGTATACACGAGCATCGCGGATACGCTTACGAATTGTCAGATGTGAGGAATTCAGACTACAGGAATTGCATGCATTGGCAGAATCCAGAAAACAGGAATATGGGTATTTGTAATAAGCAAATTTAAACCCACCAATTTTTCGTAAAGTTGACCCACCGGCTTATATCCCCCCCTAACGTGGGGAATGAAACCCCACATTAGGGGGTTATGTTCCCCACGCTGTGGGGGAAAAAATCAAGGTTAGGAAATAGTATTACAACAGTCAATTATTGGGCAGACGTCTGACAGCAATTCTGCCCAACAGGGGCAAGCAGCGTGCCCATGATGAGAAAGCAGCGTTCCCCAGTTGGGCAAGCACCGTGCTCAATTTAGCACAAACTGACATTAGAATTAAGCGTGCACTGAATTAATTCAGCCAATGGGTTGAAGATAAGGTTAGAGTGACGCTTCTTTCTTGACCTGATAACAGCGTTGATGAAGTCGTCATCGCCCTCAGGTGAGAGATAATCCAGTTGGTGTGCCCGCCCCGTACATTCCTCAAAACGGATGTTTAGGTATTCACCATTGGGCGCAACAAACTTCTCGGCAGTTATCAGCTGCCGTATTACGTCGATAGGCGACACGGGGAGATGAAACACCTCTTCTGTTATGTCTTGCTTGATACATGTGTAGTAGTCGCTTATCTCTTTGGCTTCTGCCTTCAATGACATTTCTTCCAATTCTTCTACCATTTCAAAAACAGGTCGATTGGCACTGTCGGTAGGGGCGCTTCCACAAACCGTCTTTTCCAACAAGCGCAACAACAACGCAGATATGTCGCCACGAACGGATCCGTCTTCATTCACTTCCACGTCCTGTACGATACACTCAAGCGTGTCGCTCATACCAATCACCAAACTTCTTCCTTGCTTTACATTCTCAATGGCGGCTTGTGCCACCTTTTTCGCTTTCAAGGAAAGCAACAACACTTTGTTGATATAGAAAAGTTGTGCTCTTGTGGGATAGCATTTGAAGGGTAGAAGCACGTTGTACATAAGGGCATGATTAACCATTGTGCGAACCATTGCAGAGAGTTTTACTATTTCACGGAAGAAGAACATCACCTTGTCAAACTGCTCACCATGTACGTCGAGGTCTTCATCAAGATATGTATAGACAGGAGTAGGCAAACCCTCGCCAGAGTGCTCGCGCCTGATCATTTGTCCTTCGGCAGCCAAACAAGATGAAACGTATTCTTGCATGGGCACTCCACCACAATGCAAGGCATCCTTGAGCGTGTTTTCTGTAGCCAAGGCACTCAGGGTCGTGCGTCTCATGAAAGTGAGCAGACATTCCGGGCGCTTGGCAAAAGTGGCAGAAAGAAACACGCATTGGGTCTGTGGCGTTTCTTCAAGAATCATGTTTATGCCTTGTGTGATAACCGATGCTTTGCCAGCGTTCACTCCGCTGCTTTTGTGGGCTTCGTCGAAGATGAACAGTACACGATGCTGCTCGCACAACGCCATGAGGAAGTTGAGACGTGTCATGTCTCGTTTGGCATCTTTCAGTTGGGAGTAGGTAATCATGAGATAGTCGAAGGCATCCTGCGGCAGTTCACCTTTTATGAATATTTCTTGAAGGACAGATTTCTTGGGAGCTTTGTATACCACCTCATACTGTTTCTGGTAGAGCGCCATGCGCTCTGCCTCATACTTTTCGTTATCTTCTTCGTCTGCGGGAGACCATATCTCGTCGGACGTACATGTCGCTTTCTGCTCAACCACATGGTCAAAGTCGACAACCGACACACCAGCATTCACCACCAGTGGTCGTGCCTCCTTAATGCCAAGTGCTTTACAGTCGCGGTACATATCACTGAACAGGGTATATCGGTCGGTGAAGAATATCGGCAGATAGCCAGACAACAGTCCATAGCGAATCATGGCAGCTGCTTGTCGGCCTTTGCCTATACCCGTTTGGTCGCCTATGACTACCGACTGTCCACGTTTCTCTATATTATAAATGGCCAATGCAACACCATCGATTTGCTCGGCGGCCAATGCTTCCCTCAGTTCCTCATGGCTCATGTGCAGTCTGTTTGCTACATATCCGCCGACACCGCCCCCAAGCGCTTCGTTTAGTTTACTTAATGCCCTTGTCGTGTATTCTGTAAGCTGTTTCGGAATGACGGATTCCAATGTCTTCGCATCCTTTACAGTGCTTTCATATTTTGTAGACTTTTTCATAACTGTATTCTTAATGTCTGCTGCAAAAGTATTATGAAGGTGTGCCAATTAACAGCACAGGTTGAAAAAACTTCTGTTTTTGTGAGTTTTTTATAAGAAACAATTAACCTGTATTGATAATTGAGTCAGCACGTCAATATCTTTGCCGGCAAACAACGATAAAGACATGAGATATGACATTGTACGAATTGTTACACAAGGTATCGTTTGACGAGATTTCGCCATTCTTGTCGAAAAGTTATGCAGAGAGAAGGTCTTTGGCATGGTTCAAGATGCACTATGACTATTTGCGCCATCTTGTTCCGTCACCCGAAAGCGAGACTGGCTATGACATATATGTAGAGATGGTTCCTCAGACTGGTTCTGACACAGATGAATCAAGAATTACAGTTTCTGCATGTTTGGATGGCAACCCTTGGGAAGATTCTCTTGGTAGAGAAATTATCATTGAAGACTTTGATAAGTCACGTATAGCAAAAACAGAAGCCATTATAGGCCCCAAAGTGGTAGTGCCAAATAGAGCAGACATCTCCTTAGCAGAGATTGCCGCATGCTGTATATGGGAAACATCATTTTAAGTTCCCTTGCGACTTCAATGCCAAGAACTATTTCTCCAGCTTCTTCGGTGTAGTAATAGACGAGGATATACCCTTGCAACGAATTGTTGTTCGTGCCTTTGGTGCACACCAACACTACATGCGTTCTCTTCCATTGCATCTCTCACAAAAAGAGCTTTGTTCTTGCACCGAATATGCCGACTTCGAACTTACGCTTCGTCCCACTTACGACTTCATAATGGAGTTGCAAAGCTATGGGACGATGATAGAAGTGATGGAACCACAGTCGCTGAGGCAGACTATGAAATGTTGTATAAGCGATTTGGGGGAATTGTATGAAAACGATTAAATATCAAACTAAATAATATTTATCTATCTCTATTGAAGATCTTATCTATGGATGGATATGTCTGTAGCTACTACCGTAATTTCAATCTGACGACCTAAAACCGGATTATTATCAAGAATTAAATCCACAATTCCTTTTCTTTCCGTAGCGGTAATAACTTTGCCAACAATAACCTTCAAGAGTTCATTTTCTTTAGGATTTAGCACAGATGGAATATCCCAACTATGCCCAGTTACCAAGTAGATGATAGCGTTTTTCCCATGAGGCAGCATGTCGTACTTGCAAATAAGATCTGACATATAGCTGGCGGCATCAGACTTTTCGTCAGCGTATGATTGAATGACGGTGGTAGCAAATTTACTTGAAAAGAACAGTTTGCAAAGTTGACCAATTGTGAGACTGTTAGCACCAACAGATAATGCTGGCAATACTTGCACGATAAAACTGCTAATAGCCTCCATTCGGTCATAATAAGTCTCCATGAAATCCTGACGAAAAAGACGTTTGCGCTTTGTTTTGTTAATATGTTTATCGCCATACCCAACATTCTTCTTGACTTTCCCTATCATTTCTTGCTTCTTAGAAGGAAGAAGTTCTCTTTTTGGCGGAACATACCCACCATTATTAAGTATGATCGTCTTTAATTCCTTAACTTTCGACTTGAAATCAATGTTGGCAAACTCTTTCTTTTGTCCTTTGGTAAAGCCATAGAAGGACGTATGCCACAAACAACAAGCGACGATTTCTGCATCAGTGACATGTACGTCAGCATCAAGGACAATCTCTTTAGTGAGAGAATGCTCCCAAAAATCTCCTTCCATAGGAAAAGCGTCAAGATGGGACCCTGTGCCATCATCCCAATCTTTCATAGTAATACGACACACATCACCATTGGAATCATCATGACGCTTTGGATTCATCAATCTGAGCATATCGTAATGCAACTTGAACCAGCCGAGACTGTCTTTTGCTTTGGGATACATGTTCACTATGTGTGGTTCAACCTCTTTAAAAGTAACAAGGTGGAGAAGGTCTTTGTATGTCATTGCGGATTGTTTTTATATTTGCTGCAAAATTATAGATAGACTATGCAAAATATTGGCACAGGTCATAAGAAATTACAGTAATCATTAACCTATCCGTTCTTTAAGTATGTCCAACATATGCTTTCCTCTATTGTGAATGATGCGAGTTGACTCATCAATATATCTATTGGCTTCAGTAAAGAATCTTTGCTTGTTGACATATCCGCTTCGCCACCATGTATATCCTTTCGACCTAATAATTGGCAGATGGTTTGCATCCACATAGTCATTAAGGATATTTCCATCTATGAAGCGTCGCCATCCATCTTCACCATAAAAGAAAGCGAAGTCTTCCTCGTTGAGTCGAACAAAATCTTGCAAATCCTCCTCATGGTCGGACTTGTCTGTCAGCACCTTATATAAGGCCGCAAGGAACCGGTCTTCATAATCATGCCACTCGGCATGGCATCCACGATACTGGTTGATGCTCCATCCATCAATTCGTTTGTCAGGTAGAACCATCATGTTGCCAATGGTATGGAATGTATGCTGAAAGGTCTTTATCTTTTCAGTCAGTTCAACAGGAGGGTTCCATTTTTGGGTAAACTCGTCTTTCCAAGGATATGAAAAGAAAGTTGCACTGGAGTTTATAGTGTCGCCACGTAATTTTCCATCACCTGAGTTTTCCCAAGAAAGATTAGTCCATACGTCACCAAAGACAACGCAATAGATGGCACGCATCAGATTTGTATCATCAGGGTCAAACTTGCGACCAGGACAACCATATTGTTTGTCTGAACGCAACCTCCCCAAATCGTAATCTATGATACTGTCAATATTGCCTTCCAATCGTTCTTCTACAAAAGTCTTGACTGTTATTATGCCTATTTCATCCTTCATTTTCATTGTTTTCTAAGGAATGGTTTATACCCTGCATTGTATGTTTCAGAATCTCTTTGATCGCGTTTCTGGAATAGATCGACTTACTACAAAGTCGTCCATCTGATTTGCGTTCGAGAATATTCATAAGTTCAGGAAGAAGCTTACCGAACAATCCCATATTAGCCTGGTAGTCTTCTTCTACAAAAGCCAACCATTCTTCATCTGATAAAGCATCAGGATGCTGGGACCTGATGAATAGGTCAAAGGCATAGTTATCTTCGCATTTGCGATATTCTTGTTGGTCAAAGAAATAGACATCAATGGCGACTTTATATTTCTTCTGTTCAAAAGTGCAATCACGTTCAAAGTACATACACGATCTGCCCTTGGGCCATATACCCACCATCCAATTAGTACAATCACACTTGAAGTTATCGTTATGACTATAGTCAAGAAACAGAGCATACGTTCTCAACTCCATACGGTCACTATTGTTTCCGTTGCTCGTCTTGAGTTCTATGTCATAATTATTATTATCTGTCCACATGCATCGCTTAGTTCTCATATAATCCCAAACACCTGGATGGTGAATGAAATGATAACGGTATGAATTTTCATCAGGCGATAAGAGAAGTCGTTCATATTTGCATGAAATAGCTTCCACATGGTCAGAAATGGTTTGTTTTAAATCTTGACCTGACTTTTGGGCAGGAACCAATACTTCCTTCAAAAGACCATAAAGTGCATTACGGCTTTCTTCTGTAGTATTTACGTAGTCCCTCCACTCATCAAGTCCTTGACAAAAACACCAATAGCCATTCATTTTCATACCGAATTTATACGGTCTGAATGTCATCAGTGCTCTACGCAGCAAGTGATTTTTGTCATCAAACTGCACAGTGCAACCACCTTCCTTACCATCAAATATCGCAAGCAAAACTCTTGTATATGCCTCTACATTGTCTTTGTCCAAATAGCTTTGAATATCAGACGGATTGAGAGTAAGCATATTGAAAAGTGCTCCTATACGACCACTGAAGAAGCGGCCGTTTTCCAACATTGTCATTGAATTGTAATAATTCAATTGACTTGCTTTCAATATTTCTTCACTGATCTGTCGGGAATTAAATCCTTTCAGTATATCCATAGACTCTGATTTCCCCAGAAGTAAATAGATATTCTCTTTGCTGCAATGAGTACCAAAGTCATCCATTGCTAACATCAAAGATGGTAGGTCTTCTCTGTTAACAGAAGTATTCAGTATGAGATTTCTCATAACGCGCATCCAGTCATAGAGAGTTGTTTCTCCCTGTTTATAAGACAATAGCGCATAGAAAAGAGGTAAGGTTCTGCCAATAGACCCTTCACACATACTTATATTATAAGTCTTGGTAGTGTTGCTAGCCTTCTCTTCTCCAATATATAAGTCTGAAGAATTGAATGTCTTTGAGAATTCTACTATTTTACGAATGCTATTGATTGCAAAATCAAAGAAGGCATCCGGCATGAGGCACAGCCTGTCTATCCATAACAAAGGAATATTGCCAGCTTTCTGTAGCCTGTCTATAATCTTATCTGTAATGGCTTGGTCTCCAGCATTTGCTTCTATCTCAAAGAAATCTTGCATTTCCTCAAACAGATAAGGATTATCTTCTTTCATTTTGGTGACAGTTTGGAGCAATTCACCAGTTTTTATATGATACAAAATAAGCAAATTATAGAAGAAGAACAATTGCTCGTCATCAATTTCCTCTGGATGTTCTTGCTCCAAGTTGCGATTCTGCCAGAACATATCTGTCCAAGTGTTGTCCATTTCTGTTCTCCATTCCTGGGCATACGGACGATTGGAAACCTTACTATCCATCCATGATTTCAGATTTTCAAAGGCAGACAGTTTACGGCCACGTCCATTCATCTTTATATAAACGTCATCATCAAGTCCATAACTCTCATCCATTTGCAGGAAAGCGAAAGTAATGCTTGGAGATTCTGTCTCGACGAGTCGCATCCATATAACATCAATATTGTGCTCATTTACCTTTCGGTGAATAAGTTTCAATGTGCTGAGCATATTGCAGACTGTAGCATTCTTGCTCCAAGACCGGATAAACCAGTTTTGATCCTTGATTGCTTCATCCAGCGTCTTGTAGGCAGAAGATTTGGGCAATAGCTCCTCCAGATGTTCTGCAATACGTTCGCAGAAATCATTAGCATACTCCCTTGATGCGAATTTCATATGTACCCTATATTGTCCTGTCCGCTTTTTGTAAGCATGAAGATAGAGATAGAGCAACCAAAGTGTTGTCAATCTCTGCTGCCCATCAACAGGGACAAAACATCCATCTTTTTCGTAACCATAGATATAGTTCAGGTCACAATCCTTCTCTAACAATGCATCAAGGAATGGACTGATAACTGCAGATTTTTCACTGCCCTGAACATAGTCACGCTGCAGAAGAGGTATGAGAATGGTCTTATTGTTGAAAGATTCTATAAAATTCATTGTATTCAATCATTTTTGTAGTAAAAACTCAATTTCTGTTCCATGTCAGCGACATATGCATCGGCATCGCTTTGTGTCCAGGCATTCAAGGTCAAATCCGCTCCCTTGTTGTATGCCTTGGTAAATACAGCCAATGTGCATGGTGGAATATAAAGTTTGGAAATGTTCTTTTCGTAATTATCCTCTATATCCATAAGTCCATTTGCAACAATAACATATCTGCGTTTTCTGGGAAACAAAGCGTTGTGATAACTTCTATTTGTGTGACTATCCAATAAGGTAATATTTCCTACCTGCATTTTGTCTTTACCATCTTTACCATCCTCTTTTATCACATCTGCAATGTCATCATCAACTATGCACATAATCTTCTTATACAAGACATTGAAGTCATCTTTCTTCTTGGTCTTGTTATAACGTAACTCAAGATCACCCACCTGATCGGTAGGGTATTTTTCGCCCAAATCAGCCTTGATACTTTCCAGCCAAGACTCTCTGTCTTCTGAATTTTTGAAATCAGCATCGGTATTGGATGCTATATGTTCAATATCCCAATTCTGCTTGTGGAGGAGTTCAAAGGGAAAACGTTCGAAACCGTTTTGCAATTGTAGCTTATCGTTGCCATTCAAAGAAGCATATTTCTGGAGTATTGTCTCCACGTTATGCATCACAAACAATAATCGTAAATCTTTCTTTTTAGATTTATCGTAAGTATAGTCCGTGATCTTGTCATGTCTCTTCCTTAGAATAGACTTTATTTCCTGTTTCAACTTTTCTACAAACTCAGAATGAGTAGATTTTCTACTCAGGGCAAGAAATTCCTTTGTACTGTTCAGCGTATTATCGTTGGAATTGTAGGTAAGAAAACCTATGTAGTGATAACAATATATATCATCATACATATCCTTTAGGCGAAGGAAGGTATGCCTTACTTGCTTCCATTTATCAGACAAGGATCCCTTTTCTTGTTTAGAGAAGTAGTTACGGAACGACCATCTTGCATCTATCTCATAGTCGCTCTGCTTACAATTAGCCACGAGGTTGAACAGAAAGTCCATCCGAGTTTGACCATTACGCAACTCAGAAGCATTAAACATGTACCAAAAGTTGTCATTCTGCATGTATCGTTCAATTTGTTCAAATATTGCTGCAGCTTCATTCTGTTCCTTGCTGGGTAATCCAGAAACACTATTGAGAAGTAAAGCCTTTATAAGCTCTGTATTGGTAAGATGTATCTTGCCGCTATTGAGGTTAGAGAAAATCTCATGTTGCTTTTCTTTGTCACCAACTACCTCGTACCATATCACATGAAGAGACTTCCCCCCGTTTCCTTCAAGTAATGTCTTGAACATATTGATATGTTTAGCAAGTTCAGCTTTGACAGCAGTTACTTCAATACTATTAGCCGATTGCTTAGCCCAATCCATAAAGACCTTACCTATGTGCTTGTAGGCATTATGAATATAGAAGAAATCTATTTTTGCAGAAGCTTGTTCTTCGCTAATAGACTCAACAGTTGCTAAAAACGTTGTCCTTGACATAGTGATATCATCATCTATGTCCCTTTCATAATCAAACTCATATGGAGACTCTCCATATAAGTACTTATACAAAAGATACAACGTAGTAAGTCTCTGTTGTCCATCTAATACTGTATATCTGTTTTCTCCCACAGAAACAATAGCCAACGGTTGGAGACAATAGATGCATTTTTGGGGATTAGCATCCTCAATAAACTCTCTTAGGTCACACAAGAGTTCTTCAACATTTGATGAAGTCCACTTGTATCCTCGTTGCTGATAGGGAATAACATAGGTCTTACCTTTAAGTTCAGAGAACGGAACTAACGGCAGTTCCTTTTGATTATATTTTATAGTGCACATATTTATATAAAGTTTATAATATCTCCAGTGCTCTAGCGGCTCAGGCTTCTGTGTCGGCCAGGGCGTGATGATGGTTTGGTAAATAATAACCGCAGCAGGTTGCGATTACATCAAGTGTACGACTGGCTTATGGTCAGACTCGACGCTACACAAGTATAGTAGAACAGATAGTCGGGACAGTCCATCTGCAAAGTCATGCATTACTTATCCTCATTATACTTGTTCCACATCCTCTTAATTTTTCCTGCAATCTCCTTACGTAGCCAAAGCGGTTCGAGTACTTCAAGGTCTTCACCATTCCACAGCAGTTCCTGTTGGAAGTCGAATGTAGGGCGCACATGCAGTTCAAAGATACTGCATTCATTTGTTTGCTCAGTCTCTTGTTGCGACTCATGCAGAGGAAGGTCGCGCAAGTAGTTAGCCTGACTGGCACTGACCTTGATTTTTACCTTCTCAATGTCGGTGCCATCGCCAGGAATTACACCTATACAACCATTGAAGTATTCCTGTGGATTGAACTCTTCTGGATATTCAAACGTGTGGCTCGAAAGACGGAAGTTTTGAATGCGGTCGAGACAAAAGACGAGATCATAACCTGCAGGCCAATTACGCCCCAACAAATACCAGCGTTGACGGAATAGCTTTACGCATAACGGCATCACATAATGGTCGTGTGTGTCACCTTTCCAGTAGTTGAAATAGTTGATATGAATGAAGCGGTTCTTCTTCATCGCATCGATGATTTGCTCCAAATATTCCCTGCCACTGGGCACGTCTTCAAGGATAATCCTGTTCTTGATTGATTTGCTTTCAAGGAGAAAATTACTTACCGATAGCGTACTGAGCAGCCAATTTCCAATACTTCCACTCTTCATGTCATCCTCATTGGCGATGTAATACCTATATGGAGCGGTCTTTTCGCAGTCTATCGACAATCCGAAGGTGTCGAAGATATTCCACTTCCACTTGTGGAAAGTACGCTTCAACATCTCCTCACCTCTGCTCAAGTCAACATTGTCCATCCAACGGCGGTTCAGTTCCTCAAAGGAAATCTTATGTGCCCGATAAATGGTCTCCACAATCCACACGAGCTTATTGGTTTGGTTCAGTGCCATATTCGTATATTACATTTATATAGATAACGTTTCGACTGCAAAGATATTGCTCCGGTGTGTTTTTTTTCATACTGCTACAAAGGTATTGACGTGAATAAAGTTAATGTTTTCGGTATAGCTTCCGTGATCGTAAAATGAAATATGCTCTTATCCGGGAAGGTTTCCATATAGTCACTTACAGGAAGCATCATCTTCTCCATCTCATTATTGTCATAGTCGGCTATGGTAATTGCCAAAAGATATCTGCCATTTTCTTTTATACATATAGACTTTAGATGTGCAAGAGCATCTGTTATGTCTTTTTTATACACATACGAGTGGGTAGATATTACGTTCCTTCCTCTTATAAGTATTAAGAAGTCAGACAAATCAAAGCATACCATACTATGCTTCTCTATACATATATTATACAGTTGCAGAAACTTCTTCAATTCGAGGTATGGATTGCTATCTGCCTGAAAAGACAATATAGAGACAATGTCAGATTCTTCTTTGATACAGAGTCCAGAATTCGTTTTTATTACGACATTTCTTCTTGCACGTGCATGTGTTTCTAAGATTTCATTAACGTTATCGGCTCCTTTATCGGTAGACACCAGCACAACATTAACATATACATTGGGGCTGTTCTTTATTGAATATATTCCTTCAGAGCAAAGCTCATCGATTACTTGCTGACTAACATAATCTGCTGCTATCAGTCGCAAAGATTCAAGTGCGATTTTTTCCATATTATTAATGCTTATACCTTTTAATCAAAATATGGTGCAAAAATAAAAAGGAGCTATGCCAACTGTGGGCACAACTCCATTTTATAATGAAATAATATTAGGTCACTCTATAGCTTTTCTATGACACCATTCTTTTTTAGTATTTCAAAGCGGCTTCTCATGAATTTAAGCAGTTTACCATTGCGCATATCTTCCAAAGTCTGAATGTCATCCCAATCATACCATTTTTTTTTATTCCCTTCTCTATTTTCATCATACAAAAAAGAATATCCAAAAGGAAATTCTTTCTTTAAATTTCCTTTACTTTCAGGAACATGATGATAATCTTTCTCATAACGGAACAAAGGTTGCTCATCAGAATCGGTTGATTTTATTTTAAAGACATTCTTCAACTCTTCTATATTTGAATAATCCCCATTAATAATAGACAACCCATATAACATTCCTCCATAGTCTTGATCTGTTCTTGAGTAATTTCCAACTACAAATCCTACTTGTGATTGATGCTTATTTTCCCCTAAAAAAATCATCCATCCATAATCTTCATCCCAGGTAACGAGGCTGTCATTATAATGCTCACGAGGTTCAAGACCATATTCACCAGCCAAAGACACCAACTGGTCGCAGAAATCTCTTCTAATTTTCTGTTTAATATTTTGCACATTACATAAAATACTAAGAGTCGCATCTATATTTTTGGGTGCAAGCAACAGCTCTAATAATTCTTTTTGATATTTATCTTCCATAATCTGTCTTGTATTCATTATATAGGTTATGTATTGTTTTATTACTTCATGAATGCGAGGGCAGTGTTTAGATATTTCCAAACACTTATTGAGCCAAGATATAATATTGGGCTTTTTATCAGATGGATCATAACTTAGCGTATGGTATGCTATTTTGTTAGGACCGGTAGAATACTCAGAGGCACTTTGACCGGAAGGTGTGAGATAAATCAAGATAAAATTATCCTCATAATGCTCCTTTCCGTAATTGTAATATCGTTCAAGTTGCCTTCGCTGTTCCTGGGCAGGATTGCCATATCTGTCAAATTTGTTTTCTATGATGATAGCATGTCCTTTATCATCATTAATAAAGATATCAATCTCTCCTCCTGTTGACTTTCCATCTTCTGATATTTTTATTTCACCAATATATTTGTCTTTATATTCAATATTGCTTGAGGTAACATCATATTGAAAATTAGGATTCAATTTTCGCACAACCATATCTATAAAAGCCTTTAAAAAGCGATCTCCTACACCATGATTGGCATTCTTATCAAGAAGCATCCGTAGGATAGGTGTATGCAGATGCTCCTCTGGACGCGTAAAGTGTAAATTTTCAAAAACATTGAAATATTCACCTCTGGCCTCATGCTCTTTCTTCTCAGCCTTATCTTTCTGTAATATAATCTGAGCGTTTTGCAGTAATTGTTCTATTGTTTTTAGATTCATATTTATGGGGTTTTCAGATAAAATCATTTGTTATCATCAATCTTCATTAATATAATTATGTCAGAATATTTCAAGTGTTCGTGATGTCGTTCCAAAGAACGCTTTAGGCTTTTAGTGGACTGTAGTTATTTAAACAGATAATTTAGATAGCCATCTTTGAACTTCTTTGTTAAAGGATAGTTTTCTATTGTCATCTGTTGTTGATATGCTAGCAATAAAACATTCACTCAGTTTATCATCAAAAACTCCCATATCCACCAATGGATTCTTTATGATCAGTACTGGCATACCTTCCATTAATGCCATTCCTACTTCTATATCATTCCAAGGTGTTGACATCCACTTGTTTTGCCAAATTTGTTCGTCCTTCGTATTTGGGCGGAATGTAGCCTCTTTAATACTTATTTGTTTAAAGCCAAAGGCAACCATACCAACTGAATTCTTTATTTTTTCACGTATTCTATTCAGTTGGCCATAGCAAGGGTAGTCGTCTTTTATATAATAATGGACATTATAGCCTTGGGCCTCCAAAAATGACTTGAAGTCTTTTGTAAGAAGTTCTTCTCCTTTTTCCATTATGCTTGGCATTGAGAAGAATATGCTCTTGCTTGATTCTAATTTATGTCCGGCTGTCACTCGGTCATCATCCAGGTACTTACCGTCAACAAGCTTTTCTTTTATTTCATCGGGTACGTGCAATGCGCCGGTAAAGTCGGCATTCTTCAAAAATACATTTTTAAACTTTACCCTTGTCAAATCCGCTTCTCTAAAACAACTGTTTGACAAATCAGAATTCTTGATTTGCGTACAAAATAAAATGGATCTGTAGAATATAGCTTTTCCTGATAGATTTTCCAAAAGTGCATAGGACAAGTCTGCTAAATAAAAATCCGTCGAATCAACTTTAATATTCTTATCATCCTTTCTACCCAAATATACATCCTGCAGATTTGTCTTTTGTAAATCCATATTGGATAAGTCCACAGCATAAGCCAAACCATCTGCCATAGTCTTTTGGAATATTCCTGTCGGGAGAACTTTCAACATTGAAGAAATCACATTAGCACTTTCTTGAAATAGGAACAGATTGGATTTCTGTACCTTTCCATTAAAGAATCTTCTTATCATAATAGCAGAGGCTAATCTTACTGTGTTATCAGATGAAGATAGGTTTCCGACTATTTTATCAAAAGCCGAAACTTCTTCTGTGCGTCTCGCCCTCTTGCTTTTAACGCCTAAGTAACTGAAAAAGAAGAAAGACAAAATAGCACAGATGCTTGTGAACAAAGCAACCAATGCTGGTATATAGGTAATTTTAAAAGCTTCCATGTTTATAGTAATGTTTTTGAGAATAGTACTTTATATATTTGACTAGTTAATGTCGGTAATGTTTGTAAGGTTATATCGCCTTTACGATATATACGTCACTTCCAAATTCTTCGTGCCATTTAAAAGTATTAAATTTATTGTTTAGGAATTATTTTAGGCAAAGTTACAAAAAAAAATATAAAACTCATAACCTACGAACAGAATAAATTACACAGCCTTTCTTCTCGTATTGAGTGGAATTCCGCCAATGGTTTAAAAAAAATCGGCCAAAATAAAAACCACCGGAAGCAACGTTATGAATGCTACCGACGGTTGTTGCTTTTACCTTAAAAGCCCACCTATATTTACCCGATCAAATCCCAATCCTATATGCCATACTATACGTAAAGCCATAGTATGACAGCCATTTTTTATTCAACCCAAAACGGTCATTAGGCCGTTAAATGTGATATTTTATAACTGCTTGCAGTCTTTTGCTTTTTATAAGGCGTCTTTTGTCCGTTTTTAATTCGCAATAGCTTGCTATTACTCATTAAAAGCCAACCAAAATCCACTCTTCTAAAAATCAAAATCCAAGCAAGCCCTAACGACCGATTTGGGTTCAAATGCAAAGATAGGACAAAATATTTACATTTACAAGCATATTGACTAAATAATTTACAGGAAAAAGAAAATCGTTCCATACCGCTATATCAACAGCGACATGGAACGATAATTTATTTTCTACCGCCCAACCAGCCTACAATACCGACTGGCAAAGGAGCATTACAATCTGCTTAGAGCAGAGTCTCGAACTTCTTCTGGATAGCAGCCTTAGACTGTCCGCCAACGAGACGGTCTACGACCTCGCCGTTCTTAATGAACAGCAGAGTCGGGATGTTGCGGATGCCATACTCCATAGCGATGTCGTCGTTAGCCTCAACGTCACACTTGCCTACTACTACCTTGCCGTCGTATTCCTCTGCAAGCTCTGCCACGAAAGGAGCGATGGCACGGCATGGTCCACACCATGTTGCCCAGAAATCCACTACTAATGGCTGCTCGCCATTCTTCAAACTCTCAAAGTTCTCTGAGGTGATTGTTACTTCCATTTTATTTTTGTTTTATTGTTCTTGTTATTAAATTCTAAGGATGTCTTTCATACTCCGCATGTCATCACCCCTGGCTGCCACAACCGGCATTTCCCTGTTTATCCAAGGTGCTTTCCATGGGTTGCCACAGCCTCCGCGTATGACCTGCATTCAAATTGCGCCACAAATTTAGCTCTTTTTTATGAGATGCGAAGCTTTTTATCAATATTTTTCAATTTATATGATATTCCAACGCTTCGTTCTCCTTGATGAAAGACAACAGATCTTTAGTCACGTTCACACTCATGCCCTTCGAGCGCATGGTGATGCTGCGACGGTCTTCAATGCTGTCGAGCTGCACATAGACATGCGTCGGGCCTGGATCAGCTGAGAGTTTCTGACACAGGTCTGTGACGAGCGTAGTGGATATTTTATGCGAATCGATGACTATGGTGAGCTTCTCGATACGTTTGTCCTTCACGGTCTGCAGATACTGAATATCGGAGATATTGAAATCATAGAAATTGCTGCCGGCATACATCTGGGTTATCTGTGCCTTGATATACACCGATGCCCCGATGGAGAACATTCCCCTCCAGCGTCCCCACGCCTCTCCGTAAAGAGCAATCTCACCAGAGCCTTCAAAATCTTCGAGCATGACAAAGCCACATGGTTTACCTTTCTTTGTCATCGACTCGCGGACGTTGGTCACGATACCTCCTACGGTGATGTCGCCACGGTCCATCAGTTCCTTTTTGTCTGCCACCTCCGGACATTTCGTGTTGCAAAGGTTTTCGAGCACCACAGCATAGCTGTCGAGAGGATGCGCCGAGAGATAGATGCCCACGAGGTCGCGCTCGCGGTTGAGCCTCTCTATGTCGCTCCACCGTTCACACTCAGGAATCTTGGGCGTTGCGATTTCCACTTCTTCATCAGCAAACATACTGAAGAGGTTGTTGCTTGCCTGCTGCTTTGACACCTGGTATGCCTGTCCGAAACGCAGCAGCGTATCGAAGAAGTTTTCTCCCTTCTCGTTCTGTGCGAAATATCGTTCACGGTCTATACCGAAGCTGTCGAAGCCTCCGCTGAGCGCCAAGCTCTCGAAGCATTTGCGGTTGCAGGCGCTGAGGTTCACTCGCTGCACAAAGTCGAAGATATCCTTGTAAGGTCCATTTTTCTCTCTCTCGGCAATCAGCGATTCGGCAGCTGCCGCTCCCATTCCCTTGATGGCGGCGAGTCCGAAACGGATGGCTCCGCCTTTGTTCACGCTGAACTTGTTGCGGCTCTCGTTCACGTCGGGTCCGAGGGTCTCTATTCCCATCGCCTTACACTCATCCATGAGTTTCGTGATTTCGGTGATGTTGGCAAGGTTCCGGCTCATGTTGGCAGCCATGTATTCGGCAGGATAGTGTGCCTTGAGATATGCCGTCTGATATGCCACCCATGAGTAGCAGGTGGCATGCGACTTGTTGAAGGCGTAGCTGGCGAACTTCTCCCAGTCTGCCCATATTTTCTCGAGCACCTTCGGGTCGTGGCCGTTTTTCTTTCCGCCCTCGATGAACATCGGCTTCATCTGGTCTACGATGGCTTTCTTCTTCTTTCCCATCGCCTTACGCAGGGCGTCGCTCTGGCCTCGGGTGAAGTCGGCGAGCTGACGGGAGAGAAGCATCACCTGCTCCTGATACACCGTAATGCCGTAGGTGTCTTTCAGGTATTTCTCCATGCAAGGGATGTCATATTTTATCTCTTCCTTGCCGTTCTTACGGGCGATGAAGGATGGGATATAGTCCATTGGTCCCGGACGGTAGAGGGCGTTCATGGCGATGATGTCCTCGAATGTCGTGGGATGCAGCTCGCGCAGGTATTTCTGCATTCCGGCAGACTCAAACTGGAAAGTTCCGATGGTGCGTCCTTCGCTGTATAGCTGATATGTCTGCAGGTCGTCGATAGGGATAGTATCGAGGTCTATGTCTATGCCCCGGTGAAGCTTCACGTTCTCCACTGCCTCTTTCAGGATGGATAGGGTCTTCAGTCCGAGGAAGTCCATCTTGATGAGTCCGGTCTCCTCAATCACGTGTCCGTCGTATTGCGTACAGAGCAGTTTGTGGCCGGGGTCCGACTTGTCTTCTGCCGTTGACACCGGCACCCAGTCGCTGATGGCGTCGCGGCATATGATGGTGCCACAGGCATGGATACCTGTGCCACGCACAGTGCCCTCAAGCATCTTGGCATAAGTTATGGTGTTGCGCATCCGCGGGTCTGGAGAAGCCTCTGCCTCTCTCAGCGCCGGCACGCATTTGATGGCGTTCGGAAGGTTCATCTTCAGCGAGTTTCCTTCTGAATCCGACAGTTTGTCAGGTATCTGCTTGCAGAGGGCGTTCACCTCGGCAAGCGGCACTTTCTCCACTCGCGCCACGTCTTTGATGGCGTTCTTCGTCGCCATCGTTCCGTATGTGATGATATGCGCCACCTTGTCGTGGCCATATTTGTCTTCCACCCATTCCAACACCTTGCCTCGTCCGTCATCGTCGAAGTCGGTATCGATATCGGGGAGCGATATACGGTCGGGGTTGAGGAAACGCTCAAACAGCAGGTCGTATTTCATCGGATCTATCTTGGTGATGCCCAGACAGTATGCCACGACGGATCCTGCTGCCGATCCACGTCCCGGTCCCACCATCACTCCCAGCTCGTCGCGTGCCGAGTTGATGAAATCCTGCACGATGAGGAAGTATCCCGGAAATCCCATCGTCTTCATGATATGCAGCTCGAACTTCACTCGTTCGTGCACTTCCTTCGACAACGGATCGCCGTAGCGTTCCTTTGCTCCGTCGTAGGCGAGCTTGGCAAGATAGTCTGCCTCAAACTTTATCCTATACAGCTTGTCGATGCCTCCCAGCTTTTTTATCTTCTTGTCTGCCTCATCCTTCGGCAGCGGATTCTCGCCGTTCTCGTCTGAGGTGAACTCATGGTATAGTTGTTCCGGCGTGATGTTGCGGCGTGTGTCTTCCTCTGTTCCGAATTCTTTGGGGATGGGGAAGAATGGCATGATGGGGGCATGGTCGATGGAGTATGTCTCCACCTTGTCGAGAATCTCAATTGTGTTAGACAGCGCCTCCGGCACATCGGCAAACACCTCGTTCATCTCCTCACGGGTCTTGAACCACTCCTGCTTGGAGTAGAGCATACGGTTGGGGTCATCGAGGTCGCGGCCGGTGGATAGACACAGCAGATGGTCATGTGCCTCGGCATTGTCTTTGTCCACGAAATGGGCGTCGTTGGTACATACCACCTTTATGCCATATTCTTTGGCAAGCTGCAGTATCACCCTGTTCGCCTTCTGCTGCAGCGGGAATGTCTCTCGGTTTGCCCTCTGGTTGGGATCTTTCACTTCGTGCCGCTGCAGCTCCAGATAGTAGTCGTCGCCAAACACCCGCTTATACCACTCTATCGCCTCACGTGCTCCCTCGATGTCGTCGCGCAGGATTTTTGCCGGCACCTCGCCGGCGATACATGCCGAACACACGATGAGGTCTTCATGATATCTCTCCAGGTCCTCACGGTCGGTTCGCGGACGCATGTAGAATCCATCTACCCATGCACGGGAAACGAGCTTTATCAGGTTCTTGTATCCGTTGTAGTTCTTGGCGAGCACTATCAGGTGGTATCCGCTCTTGTCCACCTTTGGGTCGCTGCGGTCTGACTTCTTGCGGCGCGCCACATACATCTCGCAACCGAAGATGGGTTTGAATTCAGGCTTGCCCTCGTCGCGGAGCTTGCCGTTCACCTTGTTGCAATAGTTGAACAGCTCCTTGATTCCGAACATGTCGCCGTGGTCGGTTATCGCCATTCCCTTCATGCCGTTGGCAACGGCCTTGTCCACGAGCTTCGATACGCTCGACTGTCCGTCAAGGATACTGTAATATGTATGTACGTGTAAATGTATGAAATCCTGCATCACTGAGTATAAGGTGGTTAAGTTTTCTGTTTTACTTTTTGCTATAAAAGTGGCTCAAAGTTACGCTTTATCCATGAAATGGCAAAAGAATAAGAACAAAATTTGCGAAATACGCAAAAAAGCGGTATCTTTGCAGATGCTTTAAAAACAAGCTTCTATTTTACGACGAATGCTTTAAAAACAAGCTTCTATTTTACGACGAAATACTATGGGTAAGAAAATAAAAAAACTGAAGTACGTAAGAATACATAGAGAAGGAACAGACACACTGCTCTACGGGGCGATTTTCGTCGTCGCCGTCGCTGCAATACTCTGGTTCTATGTAGACTGCAAAGCGGCTTTCTGGAGCTTTGTCGGCGTCTTCGGAATCGTCTATGCCATAGTGCTGAACTTTTTCCGCTGCCCAAAAAGATATTTCGAGGGCGACACCGACAAGGTGGTAGTAGCACCTGCCGACGGAAAGATTGTGGTTATCGAAGAGGTTGAGGAAAACACTTATTTCCACGACAAGCGACTAATGATAAGCATATTCATGAGCCTTTTCAACGTGCATGCCAACTGGTTTCCCGTTGACGGCAAAGTGAAATTCGTTAACCATCAGAACGGAAACTTCCACAAGGCATGGCTACCGAAAGCAAGCGAGGAGAATGAGCACGCTGACATAATGCTTGAGACCGAAGACGGCACGGAAATCCTGTGCAGACAGATTGCGGGAGCCGTGGCACGAAGAATCGTGACATACGCGAAGCCGGAAGAAGACTGCTACATCGACGAGCATCTTGGATTCATCAAATTCGGTTCAAGAGTGGATGTATATCTGCCACTCGGCACGGAGGTGTGCGTGAAGATGGGACAAAGCACCACCGGAGACAAGACCGTCATCGCAAAGCTCAAATAAGAGCACACACATGATGAGGAAACCATAAAGCCATAGACTCATGACCCTACGCCAAAGGCCGGGCTGCAAGAGTCTATGGCTTGTTTTTATAAAGAATGGCGGACAACAACGCCATATAGAAGGCAACGGCAAATACGCGGAACACGAAAAGAGCAATCACCAAGCCTCATCCGCCAGACCTGCAGACAAGAACCCATCAGAGAGAAAAACAACAAACAAAACAACGAAACAAAAGGAAGGAGAAAAAGAAATGGCAAACTTCATCACCAAAAACATACCAAACACCATAACCTGCTGCAACCTCATATCAGGCTGCATAGCCACATCTTTCGCATTCGTCAACCGCCCTGAACTGGCTCTGTTGTGGATAATCATAGGTGCCGTGTTCGACTTCTTCGACGGCATGAGCGCAAGACTGCTCGGAGTGTCGTCGCCGATAGGAAAAGAACTGGACTCGCTCGCCGACGACATCACGTTCGGAGTAGCACCGGCAACTATGGTGTTCGCCGAACTTGCCGTGATGGACTATCCCGCCACTCTCGAACCGCTGCGGCAATACCTGCCATACTTCGCATACATAATGGCGGCATTCTCAGCGCTCAGACTCGCGAAGTTCAACCTCGACACCCGACAGGCCACATCGTTCATCGGACTGCCGACACCTGCCAATGCCCTGTTCTGGGGATCGCTCATCGTGGGAGCAAGAGACCTGCTGGAGGCTTCGTCATACAACGTGTTCATCGTAATGGCAATGGTACTGCTGACCAGCTACATACTGATTGCCGAAATACCGATGTTCGCATTGAAATTCAAAAACTGGGGATGGAAAGGAAACGAAGTGAAGTACATATTCATCATAACCTGCATCCCACTGATAGCCTTTTTCCAACTCTCGGCATTCGCCATAATAATAGCATGGTATGTCATTCTGTCGGTTTGCGTGAACAAGACAGCAAAGAAAACCGCCCCTGCCAACGACCCGAAGGCATAGGAACACCCTCTGCCGGTCAAATGGCATCATATTTGCCGGTCCAAAGACAGAAGCGACTGCTCACCCCTATGCGAATATCGTCATTATTCAAGGCAAGGGAGAGAGCGGCATAACGACAGTACTCACCAAAACATCTCAACATGGAACTGCTATTATACATCATACTCTTCTTCTTAATCTACTGGGGAATAAGGGGTGCAATAAAACTCTTTGTGATATTCAGACAGATACACAAAGTGAAAAAGCAATTCGACGATCTCAACAAACAGTGGAACGGCAACAACCCATTCGGCGACAATGCACAAGGCGGATTCGGAAACGGCACTTCTCGTAACGGATTCGGGAGCAGCCCTAACACAGGCAACAGCAACAGCCAAACCTCCGGCAATACCAGTTCCTCACGCCGCTACACCACTACGACTGGCGACGTGATAGAAGACCGCCGCACCGAAGACGAGATAAACCGCCGCATATTCACCCAAGACGAAGGAGAATATGTGGACTTCGAGGAAGTGGAATAAGCAGAATACCTTTTGACGAATTAGGGGCGTTTTTTAAGCAACAGAGACTCATTATTCGGATTTTTTATCTACTTTTGTAAATGAAACAAAACAGAACGTTATGATTATACATGTAGCCAATCCGATTTACGACTCCGTGTTCAAATATCTCATGGAAGACGAGCGCATAGCCAAGACCATACTGTCGGCTTTGCTGAAGAAAGAAGTGATCCACGTGACGGTGCGTCCACATGAATACAGCAACACCACACGCGACACCCTGTCTATGTTCCGCATAGATTTTGCGGCGACAGTGCGTGAGCGCGAAGGCGGTGCGATAAAGGACCGCATTGTTCTGATAGAGCTGCAGAAGACATGGCTCAACACCGAGACCCTGCGTTTCCGCCAATATCTCGGAGCCCAATACAGCAACAAGAACAACATGCGCGAAGCCGATGAGAAAGGCTTTGCCTACCCGATGGTAGCTGTTTATCTCCTCGGGCACAAGGTGGGAAACATCAAGGAACCGATAGTATATGTCAATCATGACGTGTTTGACTATAACGGAAACGTCGTGGCCGACGTCAATGAAGAGCCTTTTGTGGAAAGTCTGACCCACAATAGCATTATTGTGCAGATTCCTCTTCTGCATGGCAATGTGAACAACAGACTTGAGAAGGTGCTCAGCGTGTTCGACCAGACCCAAGTTGAGGGCGACACGCAACAGGTACTTAAAATAGACGAAGACAAGTATGCTGATGACAGCGACATGCTGTACGTGCTGCATAAGCTCACAGCTGCTGCCGCAAATTCAGAGATGCGTCAGGACATGAATGTAGAGGATGAATACTACAAAGCCATTGAAGACCGTGATACAGCTATAATGCAGCGCGACAAAATGCTCAAGGAGCAAGAGCAGCAGTTGTCACAGCAAAGCGAACAGTTGTCGCAGCAGAGCGAACAGTTGTCGCAGCAGAGCGAACAGTTGTCACAGCAGAGCGAACAGTTGTCGCAGCAGAGCGAACAGTTGTCGCAGCAGAGAGAACAGTTGTCGCAGCAGAGAGAACAGTTGTCGCAGCAGAGCGAACAGTTGTCACAGCAGAGCGAACAGTTGTCACAGCAGAGCGAACAGTTGTCACAGCAGAGCGAACAGTTGACTTTGAAGGATGAACAGCTACGCAATATGGCTAAAGCGTTGTTTAGCAAAGGAATGACAGAGGAGCAGATTTCGACAATGACTGGCATTAGTCTTGAAAACGTAGTGAAACTTCTGAAATAGGAAATAATAAAACATGAAGAAACAGGAATATGCCAAAGTCAACAAAGAATGGCTATTGGAGAAAGCAAAGGAAGAGGGGGTCAGGGAGATTCCCGGAGGCATATATTATAAGGTATTGAAGGAGGGACTCGGCGACGGGCGACACCCGTCGAGGCGCAGCATCGTGACCGCCCACTATACGGGACGCACGATAAACGGCAAGAAATTCGATTCCTCGCTCGGCGGTGCACCGCTCGCCGTGCGCCTCTGCGACCTCATCGATGGATGGATTATCGCCATGCAGCAGATGTGTGTGGGCGACAAATGGGAGGTGTACATACCGGCGGAGAAAGGCTACGGCAAATTCTCACAGCCGGGAATACCGGGCGGTTCCACGCTCGTGTTCGAAATTGAACTGTTGGGCATTGCCTGACAGTGTATATCCAGAAGATTATCCAGCCTATACTTCACGAGGCAAAAACCATATACCTTTGACTCGTAAAGCATAGACCTACGCTTCAGATACTATAACGATGAGTTCACACTTGGCGAGAAAAGCGGCAACGGAAATTAAGTTTTAAATAAATGAAGCGGCAAAGCGACGGAGGTTGCTGAATGCCACTTCTTTTTTTATTGCCTCTTCCAACGGCATGCCTTCCGGCGTTATGCTTTCTACAAAGGTGAAGCCTGCGGAAAGAAGTTCGTCCTTGTCTTCCACTCCGCCGGCTACAAGTCCTACGGGTACCCCCAACTGCTTTCCACGCAACAGGATACGCTGCGGAAGCTTGCCCATCAAGGTCTGGCGGTCGGCACTTCCTTCACCCGTAATTATCAAATCAGCATCTTTTATCTTTTCATTGAAGTCCGTGAGGTCCAAGAGCAGGTCGGCACCCGACTTCATCTCTGCTCCGAGATATTGCATGAAGGCATAGCCCAACCCTCCGGCAGCTCCTGCTCCCGGTTCGTTTGACTTGTCGAAACCGAAATGCATGGCAGATTTCTCGGCAAAGAGACGGGCACGGCGGTCGAGCTGTTCCACCATCTCTGGTGTTGCTCCCTTCTGCGGAGCATAAACATAGGCTGCACCGTTCTCACCGCAAAGATGATTGGTTACATCGGAAGCGAGAGTGAACCTGCATTCGCCAAGTTCCGTCTTCATCGCCTCATCGAAATTCTTGCCACGGGCAAAGATATCCACGAGCGCACGAATCATTCCTATTCCTGCATCGCTCGTCCCCGTGCCGCCCAGTCCGATAATGAAATTGCGGCAGCCCCGCTTTATGGCTCTCGACAGCAACTCCCCCACTCCATACGTGGTGGCACGCATCGGATTGCGCTCATCCTCCTTTACGAGATTCAGTCCACATGCCTGTGCCACCTCTATTATCGCCGTGCCGTCGGGCGCAATGCCATATTGGGCATCCACACGACGCATCATCTGGTCGTGGATATACACCGGCTCCAATGTTCCGCCGAGGGCTGCGGTAAAGGCATGGAGCATCCCGTCGCCTCCGTCTGACATCGGCAGACAGACTGTCTCTATTCCCTCACGGCAGAGGGTTTCTGCCAATGCCGTCTCCACTTCGACCGACGACAGGCATCCCTTGAATGAATCTATGGCAAGAATGTATTTCATGAGTCCGCCTCCTCGTTGCCAGTCGGTATATGTGAGTTATTGTCTGTTTCATTGTCTGCCGCTGCCACATCGGCATCACCAGTCTGATGATGGGCGAGCAATGGAGCGTCGTCAGACTCTATGTATATAGACTCGTCCATTTCGGCGAGTGTCTTCTTGCGCTGGTTTTCCTTAGCTCCTGCCTTGAGCAGCTTCCGCGCTGCCGTTATGATGCTCGGACCGCTGTCGGCGGTGGTGATCTTCAGTTTGGTCATCTTCTTTATAGTGTCGTTCATGCTCGTCTCCACATCCATGAAGCGCACTCCGAAATCCTGTACACGGTCTATCACCTGGTTAGCGGCGTCGATCATCACCTGCTGGTTCTTGAGCTGTCTCACCTGTGTCCACATCATCTCCAGCACACGTAGGTTCATATACATGGTCTGCGGACCGAGAATCATCACGCCCTCGTCGTATGCCTCGCGCCATAGGGTGTCATCATTGAGCAGAGCAAGGTTGAGAGCACCTTCTATCGGCACGTACATGATGGCGAAATTTAGCTTGTTGTATCCGTCGGGCAGGAATTTGGTGTATTCCTTACGGGCAAGTCGGCGCACCTGAGCCCTAACACTCGCAATATGTGCCTTGAGATATTCCGACTTTTCCGGTGTGCCGTCGGCGGCATTCATATAGCGCTCGTAGTCGGTGAGCGACATCTTTGAGTCTACCACGACGTGACGGTTGTTGGGGAAATGAAGGATGAAGTCGGGCACCAGTCCCTTTCCGTCGTCGCCTCTGGCTGATCGTCCAGCCTTGTCGCGGAGCGTTTCCTGGGTATCAAACTGTTCGCCTTCCTTGAGTTCCAGGTCTTCGAGAAGCTGCTTGAGTTTCAGCTCGCCGAAATTTCCCTGCACCTTCACCTCACCGGTGAGCGCACGGGTAAGCCTGTCGGCGGTCTCGCCCAGGGCGGCACTCTTCTGCATGTTTATCTTTATCGTTTCGTCAAGACGCGTGAGGGCTTCGTTCTGCTGGAGCTTAGACTTGTTGAAGGCTTCCTGCATATCTTTCAGACTCTGCTGCAGAGGGTCAATGATTTTCGACACCTGCTCTTTGTTCCTCTCGCCGAGTTCGTCTTGTCTACGCTTCAGCACCTCTTCAGAGGTGGTCTGCATCTGTTCCTTTATCAGCTTCAGCTGACTGTCCACCTGCTCACGGTTCATTGTCTTCAGGGCCTCAATCTGTTTCTCGGCGCTCTCCTTGGTCTGGGCTAGCTGGGTGTTGAAGTTATCCCTAAGCTCGGCAACCTGCCGGTCGTATGAAATTCTCAGTTCTGCAATCTGCTTTTCATACGAAGTCTTATGGTCGGCAAGGAGCACATCATGCTGCTCTTTCTGCCTACGGAGCCGGTTCTCGAAATCTTCTTTCTGCATGGCGATGGTCTGCACGGCGTTGTCGGCCTTGGCTTTCTGCACATCCCTTTGAGAGGTGAGTTCGCGAATCTCATCGGTCATACGGGCTACGGTGCTGTCTCTCTCTTTCAGCCTGGCTTCAAGGGATGCAATCTGTTCACGCATATTGTCAAGAAGTTGGGAATTGTCTGGCGAATTGGCGTTCTTGCCTTTACTTCCCAAATAGTAGCCGATGAAAAGCACGGCTACAGACGCCACTATTGCTATTATCAAATATGTCTCCATCATTATTTGTCGTTTACATGAATATGAATCTAATTCGGCAGTCAGATGGGGGATTGCCGTTTATCCCAAATGCCCGTTAGATTGTTTTATACAATATTATATAAGACGGTCGAATGACCGTTTTAGGGATTAAGCCCGATTGACAATTAGAATCTCCGGGATTTCTGACTAAAGCCAAAGCAGCTGTGTCATGCCATCATCATGGACAAATGGCAAGACACAGCTACTATCACAGTTTGATCTTATGACATTCTGTATCAGTTGTGCACGAGTGTACCGATCTGCTCTCCGTCCATCACTTTCTTCAGGTTGCCCACGATGTCCATGTTGAACACATATATCGGCAGGTTGTTCTCCTTGCACATTGTTGTAGCAGTAAGGTCCATGACCTTCAGTCCGCGAGTGTAGATCTCGTCGTAGGTAATCTCGCTGAACTTGGTAGCTGTAGGATCTTTCTCCGGATCAGCGGTATAGATACCGTCTACTCTTGTCCCCTTGAGCATCACGTCGGCCTCAATCTCTATTCCACGGAGTGAAGAACCGGTATCGGTGGTGAAATACGGACTTCCCGTTCCTGCTGAGAAAATACATACGTATCCTGCCTCCATTGCCTCGATAGCCTTCCACTTGTTGTAGAACTCGCCGATAGGCTCCATGCGGATAGCTGTGAGCACCTTGGTCTTCACACCTACAGCTCCGAGGGCGGAACTGAGGGCGAGGGAATTGATGACAGTGGCACACATTCCCATCTGGTCGCCTTTCACACGGTCGAAGCCCTTCCCGGCACCGCTGAGTCCACGGAAGATGTTTCCGCCGCCGATGACGATTCCTATCTGCACTCCCATCTCATACACTTCCTTGATCTGGCGCGCATAGTCGTTGAGACGTTCCACGTCGATACCATAATTCTGCTTGCCCATAAGACTCTCGCCGCTGAGCTTCAAAAGGATTCTATTATACTTTGCCATGTTATGTTTGATTTTTATATTCTATCTTTGTTTCAATTTGAATTTCACTTCCTTGAACTCGTATTCAGAAAGCATCCCGTCATCTCTGCGCAACATGATATGCCCGTTCTGACCAACATCCTCAATACGAGCATAAAACTCGCCGTCGCCATCTATATATCCATAGGAACCGTAACGACGGTAGAGAACACCCATATACTCTTCCTTCAATTTTGCATACTCGCCCGCATTGACAATGGCGAGATAATGCTCAAACTTGGCGAGCACTGCCTCGAAGACTTTCTTCAACGGCACCGTGCGGCGCATTATCTGTGACAGAGAAACGGGATTTGGAGCATCGCTGACGAATTCTCGCTGATTCACATTGATGCCGCTGCCGATGATACAGCTCTTCACTCCACTACTGTTTATCTCACATTCTGAAAGCGTGCCGCTGATCTTAAGATCGTCCCAATATATGTCGTTGGGCCATTTGATGGTGAAACCGCGACAGTCAGTTCCGCTTGCCACCGACCTGCCGAACATAAAGTCGTAGTCTTCCAACGTCGACCAGCTCCTCACGCTCTTCACTTCCGCATCCAAAGCGGAACGGATGGCGAGAGCCATTGCTTCGAGCATGACATACTGACTGTTGGCTGGCAGATTCTCAGGATGTACCTTTACGCTGAACGTAAGGTTCTTGCCATCCTCGCTCTCCCATTTATTATCACCGTGTCCACGACCGGCAGTCTGGTTCCTGCTAACGACTACTGTCATCAGCTCACCCTCCTCACCGTCATAGTCATGAAGATAACGGTTTGTAGAGTCTACGGAATCAAGTTCTATAACCTTTATTCTTTCCAATATTAATCCTCAAATATTATTAGTTCTATGTTGTTCTTGAAATAGCATTCCACACGCTGTTACAGAATCGTTCAATATAGTTCTTGAAAGAGCTGTAATACCGCATTATCTGAAATAATAAGGCAAGAAAGCACTTTCAATATGATCTATACTGCATTTGCCATCTGCTCCCTTTGCCACAATCGAAATGATATCAAATCTGATCTGCAGGTCAATACCATTCATCTTTACGTAATGATTGGCTGCAAGAGTGATGTTCTTTATCTTCTTCCAGTCGACAGACTGCTCCGGCCGCATGAAGGTGTCGTTTCTCCTTGTCTTCACTTCCACAAATACAAGCGTGTCATCAGAAATTGCAATGATATCAATATCCTTATGCCCATATCTCCAATCTCTCTCCAATATGGCATATCCCTTCTCAGAAAGATAATGTACAGCGAGATCTTCTCCCCATTTACCGAAATCATTATGCTGTGCCATATGCGGATTTTGAAATATTAGAAATAGTAATTGTCAGAATTACCTGTCCAGAGAAATATTGAACTTAGAAGAACATCTTAAACAGTCGCTGAAGACAAGTGCAGAAAAAATTTATTTCAGCAATATCTTACAGTCATCAAGACTCTCCACAGTAGCCAAAGCCTCATATCGGATATTGTGTTCGCGAAGGAAATCTCCGCCATGCTGGAAAGCCTTCTCGATTATGAATCCCATCGCCTCGATTGTTGCTCCTGACATCTTGCATAGGTCTATCACACCATTTGCAGCATTGCCATTGGCAAGGAAGTCGTCGATGAAGAGCACATGGTCATCAGGGGTCAAAAAGGAATTGCTGATGCAGACAGTATAATCTCTATCTTTGGTGAATGAATGGACTACAGTTGAAAGCATATTATCCATAGTCTTAGGCTGTTTCTTTTTGATGAAAACCACAGGTAACTGCTTCAAATATCCGACAAGGATGGCCGGAGCGATACCACTTGCCTCAATGGTAACGATCTTGTTGATGTTCAATCCATCAAATAGGCGAACAAACTCCTTAGCCACATCCATCATGAGATTAGGGTCCATCTGATGGTTGATAAAACTGTCAACTTTCAAAATTCCTCCAGGATAGCATTTGCCATCCTGCATAATCCTTTCCTTTAAGATATCCATGTGTTTTTAATATTTTCCACAAAGGTAAATAATTATATGAAAAAAGGAAAATAATGAAGAAAGAAAATAGATTATAGTCTTAGAGATTTATTCATTCTGGATAAATTCTAAAGAAAAGTAGACATACTGAAGTATCAAAAACAATATAATGAGATAAGTATGTGACATGGATGCCAAACCAACAAACAAAATACTCGCCGAAGTCAAGAATATGAAAAACTCCTCAAAACCACTTTTTCCCCAAAACCTTCAACCATCTGGTCCCATATCCGGAAGTGTCTATAATTCAGTCACTTCCGTCTGTTTCTGCATGCAAAAACCATCTGGTAATTGTCCGGACAATTCAATTATCGTCTGATGAAAACAGACATGACGCTGCATGAGAACCAAGGAAGACCCTGATGCGTACAGACACGCAAAAAAAATCCTCCGGAGGATTGCTCTTCCGGAGGATTCAAGTCTTAAAGTGAAAAAAGGCGGTTACCTACTCTCCCACATTGCATTGCAGTACCATCGGCGCAAGCGGGCTTAACTTCTCTGTTCGGAATGGGAAGAGGTGGAACCCCGCCGCTGTCGCCACCTGATATGGGGGACATGCGTAATGTTACAGACTTCTTGTCCTGTAGAATTGACAGTTGCAATACAACTGAAAGTGTGTGCCGGAAAGCGAAAGCTCTCGGGCAATTAGTAGCGCTCGGCTTTGACGTCGCCGTCTTTACACCTGCGCCCTATCAACGTCGTCGTCTGCGACGACCCTCAATGGAGTTCTAATCTCGTGGAAAGCTTCGCACTTAGATGCTTTCAGCGCTTATCCGATCCAGACGCGGATACCCGGCGGTGCGCCTGGCGGCACAACCGGTACACCGGAGGTCTGTCCGTCACGGTCCTCTCGTACTAGTGACAGCACCACTCAAAACTCCTGCGCCCACGATAGATAGAGACCGAACTGTCTCACGACGTTCTGAACCCAGCTCGCGTGCCACTTTAATGGGCGAACAGCCCAACCCTTGGGACCTTCTCCAGCCCCAGGATGTGACGAGCCGACATCGAGGTGCCAAACCACCCCGTCGATATGAGCTCTTGGGGGGGATCAGCCTGTTATCCCCGGAGTACCTTTTATCCTTTGAGCGACGGAGTTTCCATACACATCCGCCGGATCACTATGCCCCAGTTTCCTGCCTGCTCGGGATGTCTCCCTCCCAGTCAAGCGCCCTTTTGCCATTGCACTCTTGAAGGCCGCTTACCAAACGGCCCGAGGGCACCTTTGGAAGCCTCCGTTACGCTTTTGGAGGCGACCACCCCAGTCAAACTACCCACCAAGCAGTGTCCGCGACTATCCGCGTTAGACCTCAGACAGCCAAAGGGCCGTATTTCAAGGATGGCTCCACAACGCCTGGCGACGCCGCTTCGAAGCCTCCGGCCTATCCTACACATCGGATGACCAAGGTCAATGCTAAGCTGTAGTAAAGGTTCACGGGGTCTTTTCGTCCCATCGCGGGTAATCGGCATCTTCACCGATACTACAATTTCACTGAGCTCATGGCCGAGACAGCGTCCGGATCATTACACCATTCGTGCAGGTCGGAACTTACCCGACAAGGAATTTCGCTACCTTAGGACCGTTATAGTTACGGCCGCCGTTTACCGGGGCTTCAATTCAATGCTTCCCTTGCGGTGACATCTCCTCTTAACCTTCCGGCACCGGGCAGGTGTCAGGCTGTATACTTCATCTTTCGAGTTCGCACAGCCCTGTGTTTTTGTTAAACAGTTGCCTGGACCTATTCTCTGCGCCTCACCCGGAGGTGAGGACCCCTTATCCCGAAGTTACGGGGTCAGTTTGCCTAGTTCCTTAGCCATGAATCTCTCAACGCCTTAGTATGTTCTACCCAACTACCTGTGTCGGTTTGCGGTACGGGTACCGCCAACATGAGTTTAGCCCATTTTCTCGGGAGTATGCTTACCCTCGCTCTCAGGTTCCCCCGAAGGGGACCCCGTACTTTCGGGTTTCAGCTCAAACGCCGGATTTGCCTGGCATTCTCATAGCCTACGCCCTTCAACGCCCTATTCCGTCAGGGCGCGGAGGTGTCACTGCTCCGTCTGGACATCACTGATGGCGGTAGTCACGGAATGTTGACCGTGTCTGCCATCGGCCTCGCCGCTCGGCTTAGCCTTAGGACCCGACTGACCCCAGGATGAATGGCATTGCCTGGGAAACCTTAGTCGTTCGGCGGGAGGGGTTCTCGCCCTCCTAATCGTTACTTATACCTACATTTGCTTTTCCATAGGCTCCAGCAGTAGTCACCTACTGCATTCTACGCCGATGGAATGCTCCCCTACCGATACTTTTATTATTTGCTATCCCGCGCCTTCGGTGCCTGTCTTATACCCGATTATTATCCATGCACGGACCCTCGACCAGTGAGCTGTTACGCACTCTTTGAATGAATGGCTGCTTCCAAGCCAACATCCTGGCTGTCTCAGGGACCACACTTCGTTAGACTAACTCAGACAGAACTTCGGGACCTTAGACGGCGGTCCGGATTCTTCTCCTCTCGGGGACGGACCTTAGCACCCGCCCCCTTACTGCAGGAATACTAAGCGTGAGCATTCGGAGTTCGTCAGGTCTCGATAGGCGGTGAAGCCCTCTTGACCTATCGGTCGCTCTACCTCTCACGCTGACCTTCCCACGCGGCACCTAAATGCCTTTCGGGGAGTACGAGCTATCTCCAAGTTTGATTGGCCTTTCACTCCTACACTCACCTCATCCAGAAGCTTTTCAACGCTTATTGGTGCGGTCCTCCATCCCGTGTTACCGGGACTTCAACCTGGACAAGTGTAGATCACTTGGTTTCGCGTCTGCCTCCGCCAACTTGACGCCCTCTTCAGGCTCGCTTCCACTACGGCTTCGTCCCTCATGGGACTTAACCTCGCTGGCGACGGCAACTCGTAGGTTCATTATGCAAAAGGCACGCCGTCACATCTCATGGATGCTCCGACCGCTTGTAGGCGCATGGTTTCAGGATCTCTTTCACTCTTCTCGTCGAAGTGCTTTTCACCTTTCCCTCACGGTACTGGTACACTATCGGTCTCACGGGAGTATTTAGCCTTGCCGGATGGTCCCGGCGGATTCGGGCAGGATTCCTCGTGTCCCGCCTTACTCAGGATACCGCTAGGCCTTCGCTCGCTTCACGTACGGGGCTTTCACCCTCTACGGCCGGACTTTCCAGTCCATTCTGTTCACGATAAAAGTACCACAGCGCGGTCCTACAACCCCGGCGTTGCCTTGACAACACCGGTTTGGGCTCTTCCCCGGTCGCTCGCCACTACTGGGGGAATCATTGTTTATTTTCTCTTCCTGGAGGTACTAAGATGTTTCAGTTCCCTCCGTTCGCCTCCGGACTTTTGTCCGGATGACAGTCCTTCAGACTGCCGGGTTGTCCCATTCGGAAATCCCTGGATCAACGGTCATTTGCACCTCCCCAAGGCTTGTCGCAGCTTATCACGTCCTTCATCGCCTCCGTGAGCCTAGGCATCCGCCATACGCCCTTTCTTACTTTCGCCTGTGTCCACATGTGAACCGTAATTCACAAGGGACCTAGCCCATACTTTCAGCTGTATTGAAATTTTCTTTTCTACAGTTTTGTCTGTAACAACATGTCAAAGATCGTCTGTCGATTCATAACCATACGAATACGGTTGTCGACTGCGTGGAGAATAACGGGGTCGAACCGTTGACCTCTTGCATGCCATGCAAGCGCTCTAGCCAACTGAGCTAATCCCCCATGCTTAAGAAATTGTTTTCCTTGTAGTCCCAGGCAGACTTGAACTGCCGACCTCCACATTATCAGTGTGGCGCTCTAACCAACTGAGCTATAGGACTGTGTCGGACGCTACCGTCAAGTCAAACTGCGGCTCAAACTCTTTCAAGGGTTTTGCCCGGTTTCATTTTTCTCTATTTTAAAAACAGGAGTTCGTGAGTACAAGAAGATTTTTGGAAAGACCTGATTCCGTATCTTCTGTCTTACAGGTGCACCTTTTCGAAAGGCATCTCCAGAAAGGAGGTGTTCCAGCCGCACCTTCCGGTACGGCTACCTTGTTACGACTTAGCCCCAATCACCGGTTTCGCCCTAGGCCGACCCTTGCGGTCACGGACTTCAGGCGCCCCCGGCTTTCATGGCTTGACGGGCGGTGTGTACAAGGCCCGGGAACGTATTCACCGCGCCATGGCTGATGCGCGATTACTAGCGAATCCAGCTTCGTGGGGTCGGGTTGCAGACCCCAGTCCGAACTGGGGACACTTTTGCGATTGGACGGACGTTGCCGGCCGCCGGCGCTCTGTATGCCCCATTGTAACACGTGTGTAGCCCCGGACGTAAGGGCCGTGCTGATTTGACGTCATCCCCACCTTCCTCACACCTTACGGTGGCAGTGTCCGCAGAGTGCCCGGCATCACCCGATGGCAACTACGGAGAGGGGTTGCGCTCGTTATGGCACTTAAGCCGACACCTCACGGCACGAGCTGACGACAACCATGCAGCACCTTCACAGAGACCCCGAAGGGCGTCATTATCTCTAAATCCTTCCTCTGCAATTCAAGCCCGGGTAAGGTTCCTCGCGTATCATCGAATTAAACCACATGTTCCTCCGCTTGTGCGGGCCCCCGTCAATTCCTTTGAGTTTCACCGTTGCCAGCGTACTCCCCAGGTGGGATGCTTAACGCTTTCGCTTGGCCACTCGCCCAGGTGGGCGAATAGCGGGCATCCATCGTTTACCGTGCGGACTACCAGGGTATCTAATCCTGTTCGATACCCGCACTTTCGAGCCTCAGCGTCAGTTGCGCTACCGTCAGCTGCCTTCGCAATCGGAGTTCTTCGTGATATCTAAGCATTTCACCGCTACACCACGAATTCCGCCAACGTCCCGCGTACTCAAGTGGACCAGTTCGCGCCGCACGTCCGCCGTTGAGCGACGGAATTTCACGACACGCTTAACCCACGGCCTGCGCTCCCTTTAAACCCAATAAATCCGGATAACGCCCGGACCTTCCGTATTACCGCGGCTGCTGGCACGGAATTAGCCGGTCCTTATTCAAATGGTACATGCAATGCGGGACACGTCCCGCACTTTATTCCCAAACAAAAGAGGTTTACAACCCGTAGGGCAGTCTTCCCTCACGCTACTTGGCTGGTTCAGGCTTGCGCCCATTGACCAATATTCCTCACTGCTGCCTCCCGTAGGAGTTTGGACCGTGTCTCAGTTCCAATGTGGGGGACCTTCCTCTCAGAACCCCTACTGATCGTCGCCTTGGTGGGCCGTTACCCCGCCAACAAGCTAATCAGACGCATCCCCCATCCCATACCGCCAGTCCTTTCGTCATCAATATATGCATCTTAATGACAGCATACGGTATTAATCCGCCTTTCGACGGGCTATCCCGTGGTATGGGCCAGGTTGGATACGCGTTACTCACCCGTGCGCCGGTCGTCATCCTGGAAGAGCAAGCTCTACCAGATGTTACCCCGCGACTTGCATGTGTTAAGCCTGTAGCTAGCGTTCATCCTGAGCCAGGATCAAACTCTCCATTGTATAATATCTTTATAATGACCTTTCCCGAAGGAAAGTTCGTTTTGTCTCTGTTCAGAATGCCTCCGAAAATCATTCGGTATCACCTTCAGAAATTGATAGGTTTCGTTCTACCCAGAACTCCTTTATCCATGACCCCTATATAATATAAGGTGGAAAAGAAGCTGCTTCTTGTACTACTACTTCTCTGTTTATTGTAATCTTTTCAAAGAACTCTTTCTTTTGTCGCTCTTTCTGACTTAGTAACTGTTTGTAACAGCGTTCGTTCTCAAAAGCGGATGCAAAGGTATGGGTTTTTCTCATACCATCCAAATGTTTTCAAAAAGAAAATGAGAAAAAAGTGACGGTTTTCCTTTTATTTGACAGAAAACAAAGAAAAACGTGGTTATTCACCTTATATATTAATGCGCACGCATGAGGGGCAATTTCAGAAAAACGCCTGACGGCATATTGAAACCGTCAGGCGTTGTCAATTAGATATTTCCGTATTGATGTTATGGGATATTATTTCAATGTGAAGTTGTGCAGGACTGGAGCATCTCCTTTTGGATCGAGTGCTTTGTCGAGCTCTTCCT
>NZ_NALQ01000017.1:0-79166 GCF_008680225.1 Prevotella sp. LMAG:51
AGGATATTCCTTCTCCAGCTGCAGGAAGTCGTCGAGGAACGGTATCTCCTCCAGCGCACGCGCTCCATAGAAATAGTGCATCTCACGGTCACGGCAGTTTCTCGTTCTCAGCATATGCATGATCTGAGCACGCAGCGGAGCCATTCCGGCGCCTCCGCCCACCCATATCATCTCGCGCTTGGTGTCGTATTGCGGACGGAACTCACCATAAGGTCCCGACATGACGACCTTGTCGCCCGGCTTCAGCGAGAAGATGTATGACGAGGCGATACCCGGACTGACATCAAGGAATCCCTTGCCCTGGTCTTTCGGCTTGAAAGGCGGCGTGGCGATACGAACGTTGAGCATGATGATGTCGCCCTCATCGGGATAGTTTGCCATAGAATAAGCACGGATGGTAGGCTCGGTGTTCTTGCATTTCAACGAGAACAGTCCGAAGTCTTTCCATGCCTGCATATATGTATCGCCGATGAGCGACTTGTCGATATCCTTGTCGAAATCCATGTCGAAGGCTGGAATACGGATCTGAGCGTAGGATCCCGGTTCGAAGTGCATGTGCTCTCCCTTTGGCAGAGCCACGGTGAACTCCTTGATGAAGGTGGCAACGTTGCGGTTTTCTATCACCGTGCATTCCCATTCCTTCACTCCCATCACCTCTTCGGGCACCTTCACTTCCATGTCGCCCTTCACCTTCACCTGGCAGCCCAGACGCCAGTTGTCTTTAATCTCCTTGCGCGAGAAATGCGGTTTCTCGGAATCGAGAATCTCGCCGCCTCCACGCAGCACCTGGAGTTTGCACTGTCCGCAGCTTGCCTTTCCGCCGCAAGCCGACGGCAGATGGATGCCGTTGTCGTTGAGGGAGTTCATCACGGTGTCGCCCTGCTCCACTTCAATCACGTTGGAGCCATTGACGGTGATTGTCACCTTGCCGCTCGGACTAAGATATTTCTTTGCGACCAGCAGCACTATCACGAGCACGAGTATCACTGCAAGGAATACTCCGATGCTGGCCAATATATAACTGATGTTCATTGTTTGAATTCTGTTAAAGTTATTCTGTCAACTTATCTACTCGTCTATATTTTCAATCCCGAGAAACACATCATCGCTATCGCCATGAGTCCTACGACGATAAACGAGATTCCGAGTCCCTGTAATGGCTTCGGCACATCGCTATACTGCATCTTCTCCCTTATGGCTCCCATGCTCACGATGGCGAGAATCCATCCCAGACCAGAACCGAGGGCATATACGAAGGCGTCGCCCACGCTGCCCAGATACTGGGTGTTTGAAGGGTCGAGGTTGATGCGCTGCTGCATGAAGAGCGACGCTCCCATGATGGCACAGTTAACGGCGATGAGTGGCAGGAAAATACCGAGCGCTCCATAGAGAGTCGGCGAGAAACGTTCAACCACCATCTCCACCAGCTGCACGATGCCGGCGATTACCGCGATGAAGAGGATAAACGAGAGATAGCTCAGGTCTACCCCCTTGATGATACAGTCGGGGCCGAGCACCTTGGTCTGCAACAGGTAGTTGGCAGGCACGGTGACCACGAGCACGAACGTCACAGCGACGCCGAGACCGAGCGATGTCTTCACGTTCTTGGATACGGCAAGGAACGAGCACATGCCGAGGAAGAATGCGAAAATCATGTTGTCCACGAAGATGGACCTAAAGAAAAGGTTTATCAAGTGTTCCATTTACTTCTCCTCCTTGTAAAAATAAGCACGATGAATCCATATCACCACTCCGATGAGGATGAGCGCCATGGCAGGCATGGTCATCGTTCCGTTGTTCAAATATCCCATTTCGTAAACACTCTTTGGCAGGATTTCAAATCCGAGCAGCGTTCCTCTGCCGAGCAGCTCTCTCACCGCTCCCACCACCACGAGGATGATGCCGTAGCCGAGTCCGTTGGCGAAACCGTCGACAAACGACGGCCAGGGCTTGTTCTGCATGGCGAAAGCCTCAAGACGACCCATAAGGATACAGTTGGTGATGATGAGACCTACGTAGACAGAGAGTTCCACGCTGACATCATAGACGTATGCCTTGAGCACCTGGCTCACGATGGTAACGAGGGCTGCCACCACAACGAGCTGCACCACGATACGGATACGCGTTGGCACGGTGTTGCGGATGAGCGAGATGATGAGGTTGCTGAATGCCGTGATCACGGTCACGGCGAGTCCCATCACAAGGGCAGGCTTGAGCTGCGACGTGACGGCGAGTGCCGAACAGATACCGAGCACCTGAACGAGCACCGGGTTCATGAAATTGAGAGGCGCTGTGAAAACGCTTTTTATCTTATTTTCCATATTATCATTGCTTCTTTAAATGATTACTGTTTCTCACCATCGCTGCCGTTCTGGCCTTCGGTTTGTGCGGCCTGTCCAGCGAACAGTTTTCTGTATTTTGCGAAGCCCTCTTGCAACATGTCGCTCACTCCCACAGAGGTGAGGGTAGCTCCCGTCACGGCGTTCACCTCGCAGCTCTTGTCTTTCACTTCGCTCTCCTTCTTCACCTTTATCACCGGTGTGCCATCGGCGCCATAGATGGTCTTTCCGCGGAAGAGGTCCTGCCAAGCCTTTGAATCCTTGATTTCGGCTCCCAGTCCGGCTGTCTCGCCCTCATGGTTGAAGTATGCGCCATAAATGGTGTTGCAGTCTTCGTTAACGGCGATATATCCCCAGATCGGTCCCCAGAGTCCCATACCGTAAACAGGCACCACGAATTTGTGCTTGCCGTCTACGGTGCAGTAATAAACTGCGAGTTTGCCTGCCTTGTAGTCGGCGCTGTTGAGAAGGAATCCTGCAGTCTCGCCACCTTTTCCGCCCTTGGCTATCTCTTTGCCGTCGGCATTGATGACAGCGTCGCGGTCTACCACTTTTGCATACTGTTCGGCACTCTCCTGGTCGGAGAGGTTGCGGATGTTGAGGGCGGCAAGTATCTGCTTCTTCTTGTCGAGCGCCACGTTGACGTCTTGCGCCGGCTTCAGCGAACTGCTCACAAAGGCGAGCAGGAAAGCCACCACTACAACCATTATGCAGCTGTATGCTATGATGTATGTATTGCTATTCTTGTTCATAATCAGTATTTTATACCTTATTGTTATTTCTTGGCTCGTTTCATTCTCTTGCTGATGTTTGCCTCAACAACATAGAAGTCGATTGCCGGAGCCATCATGTTGCCGAAGAGGATGGCGAGCATCATTCCCTCTGGATATCCGGGGTTCATCACTCTGATGATTACGGCGAGTGCGCCGATGAGTATGCCGTATATCCATTTGCCGGTCTCGGTGCGTGCCGATGTCACAGGGTCTGTAGCCATGAACACCGCACCGAAGCAGAATCCGCCCAGCACAATATGCTCATACCACTCCACAGGGGTCTGTCCTGTGGCCTGGAAAATCGCTGCCATCACGCCTCCGCCGAGGAACACGCTGAGCATAGTCTTCCATGAGGCGATGCCTGTCCAGAGGAGTATCACGGCTCCGATGGCTATCGCTATGACACTGGTCTCACCGATACTGCCGGGAATGAGTCCCACGATGCTGTCGAAGAGCGATGCCGACGGTGCAGAGCCCTGTGCCATCTGTCCGAGAGGAGTGGCGCAGGTGAAGGCGTCGGGCAGCGTGTTGCCGAGTCCGAAGATGCTGTCGGTGGCAACCCACACCGAGTCGCCGCTCATCTTCGTAGGATAAGAGAAGAAGAGGAACGCACGGGCGAGAAGTGCCACGTTGAAGATATTCATTCCGGTGCCGCCGAAGATTTCCTTACCGAAGATTACGGCAAATGCCACTGCGATGGCGATACACCACAACGGGCAGCCAACGGGGAGAATCATCGGGATGATGATACCACTGACGAGGTAGCCTTCCTGTATCTCCTCACCTTTCCACTGTGCCCAGGCAAATTCTATTCCCAGACCTACCACATAGCTGACGAGCAGCTTGGGCAGCATCACAAGGAATCCGTAGGCGAACATCTCCAGGAGGGTGCCTGTCTGGTGTGCTGCGGCATAGTTCTGGTAGCCGATGTTATACATTCCGAATAGGAGTGCCGGCAGCAGTGCGATTACCACCATACTCATTATACGCTTTGAGTCGATGGCATCGTGGATATTGGTGCCGCTCTTCGATGTGGTGTTCGGGACATATAGGAATGTCTCGAAGCCATCGAAGACGCTGCGCAGCGAATGCAGCTTGCCGCCTTCTTCGAAGTTCGGCTTTATTTTGTTCAGATAGTTTCTTAAAAATGACATGGTCTGTTGTATTTATAGTTAGCTGTTTTCCTTTCTCAATATGTCGAGTCCCTGACGCACGATGTGCTGCAGCTCGAGCTTGGAGGAGTCAACGAACTCTGCCAGGGCGAAGTCTTCAGGACTCACCTCATATATGCCGAGCTGTTCCTGCTTGTCGATGTCGCCGGCGATGATTGCCTTGATAAGATATTCGGCATAGATGTCCATAGGGAACACCTTGTCGTATTCGCCGCTCATTATCATGTGGCGCTCGCCGCCTTTCACTCTGGCATCGAGGCGATACTCCCTGTTCTTGCCGAAGAGCCATGAGAAATAGCTTCTCGACACGCTGAACTGCTTCAGGCGTGGCATTATCCAGCCTGCCAGCTCGTCGGCGTCGTTGCCTTCGGGGATTATCGTCACCTCGCTGGTGTGTGCGCCGAGGAAACGGCTGTATGATGCAGCACCTGTGTCGGCAGTTTTCTCCACCGGTTTGCCTGTCAGAGGGTTGCCCATGATGATGCGCACGTTGTCGCCACGGTAGGCTCCTGCCACGAGGGTTTCGATATCCTGTCCCACGAGCATGTCGGCGTAGCATGGGGCTGTAACCTCAGAACCGGCGAGGGCTACCGTGCGACGGAGGTCCACGCGGCCGCTATTGAAGAGTCTGCCGAAGAATATCACCGCCGTAGGGTCTACGGTCCATACCACTTCGCCCTTGTTCACGGGGTCGATGTGATTGACCTGCACTCCCACGTTGCCTGCCGGGCACTTGCCCTTGAAGGTCACCACCTCCACATCGGCAGCGCTGATGTTCTGCTTGTCGCCGACGCCGAGATAGGTCTTCGCCATCTTGCTGAGCGCCGTGAGTCCTGTCTGGAAATCTTTCTCCTGTCCCTCAAGTTCGAATTCGAAATCGCCTGCCAGCGGCATATCCCTGAGAGCGGAAACGAAAATAGCTTTAGGCTTTGTCTGCGGATTGGTTGACACGGCATAGGGCAACTGGTTGATATAACCGAAGAGGCCCGCTTCGAGAAGTGACTTCTCCACATCGTCGCCGGTCATCTCTTTCACGTTTTTCACTCCGAAGTCAACAAACTCCTGATTTGCGTCGGCTTTCACCCTCACGCTGAGGAGCTTTCGACGGTCGCCGCGTTCTACAAGACAAACTTCTCCGCTGACCGGTGAAGAGAATCCCACTTCGGGATAGTCTTTGTTGATGAACAATACATCGCCGGCCTTGACTCTGTCGCCTTCTTTCACCATCACCTTTGGTTTAACTCCCTCAAAAGAGGATGGCGTGAGGGCAAACACCTCACCGGGCATCAAGACGCGCTTTGTCTTTTCTGCCTTGCCGGCAAGGTTGATGTCAAGTCCACGACTTAATCTAACAAATTTTGTCATAAAATACTTGTTTAATTATTTTGCTAAGACACTTATACCATTGGAAACAAATTCTCGGCAAAGATATAAAAAGTATTTATATTATATATAATTTGGATTTTAAAAGTCTATTAACTATTTAATAAAATGAGGTTTACCCTACCCTTTGTCAAGCGTATATTACAAATCACATGCACTGTGGCAAGCAATTTGTGAATTAGGAGACCAAAGCGAACAACGCGCCGCTGACATATATTTGGTTTCTCTCTGGGTTTTCGGATTTCCGAATCTACAGCCAGTTCCTTTCACCACAATTATAGTCTTTCCATAAAAAAGATTTGGCACTTAAAGAGAAATGACGTAAATTTGCACACGCATTGACATTTTTTATCGCAGATGGAAAATTGACAATTTTATCACATGATGGGAATCGACAAAACTACAGACATTCTGAAACAGGCGGCGGAGAGTCTATTATCTCCGGAATGCTCCACGGGAGGCCGTCTACGACTGCATTGCGATGGCAAAGGATTGCTTTCGGACAATGGCATTGAGGAAATTTTGAAGCGTTTCCCACCTTATTTTATATCAGTACATCCGGCGGTGTTACCGTGTCAATACAAACACACTCTCAAGACAATAAGCAAATAAGTATCATAGATTTTTAATTCAATAATGGAACAGGAATTTGAGCTCATCGCCAAAACCTTCATGGGTCTTGAGCCCGTATTGGCACAGGAGCTAACGCAACTCGGAGCTAACAACGTAGAGATTGGTCGCCGCATGGTGTCGTTCACCGGCGACAAGGAGATGATGTATCGCGCTAACTTCCAACTGCACACGGCGATTCGCATTCTAAAACCGATAAAGCATTTCAAGGCCCAGAGCGCCGACGATGTTTATAACGAGGTGAAGAAGATTGACTGGAGCAAGTATCTCGACCTGAAAGATAGCTTCGCCGTTGACTCCGTGGTATTCTCCGACGAGTTCCGCCACTCTAAGTTCGTGGCATACAAAGTGAAGGACGCCATCGTTGACCAGTTCAGAGAGAAGACCGGCAGCCGTCCGAACATCTCGGTGTCGAACCCCGACATACGCCTCAACATGCACATCGCCGAAGACCGCTGCACGCTGTCGCTCGACTCGAGCGGTGAGAGCCTGCACCGTCGCGGATACAGACAGGAATCGGTGGAAGCTCCTCTGAACGAGGTGCTTGCTGCCGGAATGATCCTCATGTCGGGATGGAAGGGCGACACTGACTTCTACGACCCGATGTGTGGTTCGGGAACTATCGTTGTGGAGGCTGCCCTCATAGCACGCAACATGGCACCTGGACTCTTCCGCAAGGAGTTCGCATTCGAGAAATGGAAGGATTTCGATGCTGACCTCTTCAGCAGCATATACGACGACGACTCGCAGGAGCGTGAGTTCACACATCACATCTACGGTTCTGACGTGGACATGAAGGCTGTGAACACTGCCATCATGAATGTTAAGGCTGCCGGACTGAGCAAGGACGTGACAATCACATGTGCCGACTTCAAGGACTTCAAGCAGCCTGAGGGCAAGGCTTTCATGATAACCAACCCGCCATACGGCGAGCGTATCTCTACACCGAACCTGCTCGGAACATACAAGATGATTGGAGAGACGCTGAAGCGCAACTTCAAGAACGGCGAGGCCTGGGTGTTGAGCTACCGCAAGGAGTGTTTCGACGAGATCGGACTGAAACCGTCGCAGAAGATTCCTCTCTATAATGGTTCGCTGGAATGCGAGTTCCGCAAATACCTGATGTTCGAAGGCGGTTTCCGCGAGTTCCGCAGCGAGGGAAATATCCTGAAGACTGAAGAGGAGAAGAAGCAGATGGCTGAAAAGCACCGCTTCAAGGAGCACCGCGAATTCAAGAAGCGTCTCGACGAACCGGAGCATCTGGACGAGGAGGAAGACATCCGTTCGTTCAAATTCCGCAAGAGCCCGTATGCCGACGCACTGAACTTCGGCAAGAAGGCTGACAAGAAGCCGAGAACGAAGACCCGCCGTGATTTCGACGACGACGACAACCGCCGCGGACGCAAGAACTACGACAAGGGCGGAAAGAAGTTTGACCGTGGCGACCGACGTGGCGGAAAGAACTTCGACAGGGGATATGACAGAAAAACAAAAAAGTTTTAACTGATATAATGATGAATAAAAACCTTATCAAGACGGTGGCACGACGAGTTGCCGCTGCTGCCGCCTGCATTCTGATCACTATGAACGCAGCAGCACAGTTGAAGCAGTTCTCACTCGAAGACCTGAACTTCGGTGGAACGAACTACCACAACATGATTCCAGAGTATCGCAACATCACATGGTGGGGCGACGAGCTCGTGCTCCGCAACGCTGAGGAGTGTAAGCTCGTAAACAAAGCCAACGGCAAAGAGACGACTCTCTTCACCGAGGCACAGCTCAACGCATGGGCGAAGACCAACGAGGATTCCAAGATACTGAACCTCGGCTGGGCACAGTTCCCATACGCCGGCAAGAGTCTCGTGCTCATCGCCAACAAGCAGGAGCGCATGCTCATCGACTTCAAGAAGAAAGCGGTGGTATGGCGCCAGGCTTCAAAGGGACAGGAGTTTGCCGACTGGAACAACGCATCGAAGGCTGTGGCATACGTTAGCGACCACAACCTCTACGTTATGGACGCTGAAGGAAAGACGACACAGCTCTCTACCGACGGCAGCCGCGAGATTGTATACGGACAGGCAGTACACCGCAACGAGTTCGCCTCGATGAAGGGCACATTCTGGAGTCCGGACGGAACGAAGCTCGCCTTCAACCGCATGGACCAGTCGATGGTGGCTGACTATCCTCAAGTGAACACCTTCGAGCGTGAGGCCACCTATGAGCCTGACAAATATCCTATGTGCGGAATGACGAGCCACAAGGTGACAATCGGCGTGTATGACATGAAGACGGGAAAGACGGTGTATCTGAAAGCCGGCGACCCTACTGACCGCTATTTCACCAACCTGGCATGGGCACCGGACGGCAAGAAGGTGTATATGTTTGAACTGAACCGCGACCAGAACGACTGCCGCCTCACCGCATACGACGCAGAGACAGGAGAGAAGACCGGTGAACTGTATCGCGAGGTGGACGAGAAATACGTGGAGCCTCTCAACCCTATCGTGTTCCTGCCTTGGGACAAGTCACAGTTCATCATGCAGAGCCGTCAGGATGGCTACAACCACCTGTATCTCTGTACCCTCGGCATACACGGCAGCAGAATGGCAAGCAACACGGAGTCACTTGAAGTAGAGCAGCTGACAGAAGGAAAATGGGAAGTGCTCAGCGTGCTCGGTTTCAACAGCAAGACAAAGAGCATCATATACAAGTCTAACGAGGCAAGCCCTATCCAGCAGAACGTATACTCGGTGAGCGTGGCCAACAAGAAGCGCACACGCATCGATGAAGGCGGCAAGGGATGGCACGAGGGTTCGACAATTAGCGCCAGCGGCAGATACCTGCTCGACAACTACCAGGAGCCTACGGTGCCCCGTCGCATCGTGGCTATCGACACTCAGACAGGCAAGAGCCACTGCATCCTCAACGCCAAGGACCCATGGAAGGAGAAGGGATACAACATTCCGGAATACTCTTGCGGCAAGCTGAAGGCTGCAGACGGCACTACCGACCTCTACTGGAGAATGGTGAAGCCGGTGGATTTCGATCCTAACAAGAAATATCCTACTGTGGTTTATGTATACGGTGGCCCTCACGCCCACAACGTGGACGCACGCTGGCACTACAGCTCTCGCTCATGGGAGACATACATGGCGCAGAAAGGCTATCTGCTCTTCATCCTCGACAACCGCGGAAGCGAGCATCGCGGAAAGGACTTCGAGCAGGCTACATTCCGTCAGCTCGGACAGGAGGAGATGAAGGACCAGATGAAGGGAGTGGAATATCTCAAGTCGCTGCCTTACGTTGATCAGGACCGCATGGGCGTTCATGGATGGAGCTTCGGCGGATTCATGACAATCTCGCTGATGACAAACTATCCTGACGTGTTCAAGGTGGGAGTTGCCGGCGGACCGGTAATCGACTGGAAATGGTATGAGGTGATGTATGGTGAGCGCTATATGGACACTCCGGAGAGCAACCCGGAGGGATATGCAAAGACTTCGCTCCTGAACAAGGCCAAGGATCTGAAGGGCAAACTGCAGATCATCACTGGTATGAACGACCCTACCGTTGTTCCACAGAACTGCCTCATGTTCCTCAATGCCTGCAGCGAGGCCGGCACTCAGCCTGACTTCTTCGCTTATCCTGGCGAGGGTCACAATATGATGGGTCACAAGAGCGTTCACCTGCATGAGCGCATCACACAGTATTTCGAGGATTATCTGAAATAAACCCCAATTTGGGATAATCACATTTTCTTGACTCTACATCAGTCAAGACTGCTATCACAACGAGGGCTTCTGCGATTTGCAGAGGCCCTCGTTGACATAAGGGATATAAAGAAAACGTGGAGCAGATGAATAAAAATCATCGTCAGTATGCTTGTTTGCGGATAATTATCACTACCTTTGTAAAATACAAAAAACAAACGGCATAATTACCGTTTGGGGAATATGTTAGAGCACCACTGGCAATGGCTCCGCCATGATAATCCGAACCACTCAAAAAGATTCTTCAATATGACATACATTATAATAGTAACCACATCGATTATCTCATATCTGATACTGAGATACGGATTCGGCATGGACGACCCGGAAACTTTCATGAAAAGCATGGGCATTGGAGTGATAGCAGGAATAGCTCGCTTGGTATACAAAAGCCATAAAAGGGAACAGGAAATCGAGGCCGATGCAGCAACAGAATCTTCAACAACAACCGCATCTTCAACAGAGAAGACTATGAAACAGACAGACAACAACATGGAAAGCAGCAGGACGGGAACGAAAGACCTGTGTCTGCAACTGCTCGACAAGCATGGCATAGAGTATGAACAGGACAACGAGAACAAAGATGAATACTGGATTGAATACAAAGGTGAGCGGATGTACCTGAGAATGAGCAACGAAAGACCGTTCATCACCATCTTCGACACGTTCTGGAGAAAATACCCGGCGGAAAACCTTGAAATGGTATCGACGGTGAGAAAGGCGATAAACATGGCAAACCTGAACTACAACGGGTTCAAGTTGCTATACTCCTTCAACGAAGACTCCATGTGGCTACATACAAGCGTATTCATGCTGATGATTCCGGAGATACCAGACGTGGAGATATTTTTCACCGAAACACTTGACCAAACGATATTCTCACACAGGGCATTCGACGAGGTGATGTTCGAAGTCATGAAAGAACAAAAGAATGATTAACTATAATTACGCACTATTGTGTGACAGTAAAATACATACCAAGTTATTTTTTCACCGTCACTATTTGGCGATAAACACTTTATATTGTAATTTTGCACCAAATATAAACAAAAGAAACTCTATTTAGATTATGAAAATACTCCTTTTAGGCAGCGGCGGTCGCGAGCATGCACTGGCTTGGAAAATAGCACAGAGCAAGAAAGTGGAAAAACTCTTCATCGCTCCGGGCAATGCCGGAACAGCTCTCGTGGGCGAAAACGTGAATATCAAAGCCGACGACTTTGAGGCTCTGAAAAACTTCTGCGTGGACAACGGCGTCAACATGGTGGTGGTAGGACCTGAGGACCCACTGGTGAAGGGCATCTATGATGACTTCAAGAACGACAAACGCACGAAGGACATCCCGGTAATCGGTCCGTCGAAGAAGGGCGCCGTGCTCGAGGGCTCTAAAGACTTTGCAAAGGGATTCATGGAGCGCCACGGCATTCCGACAGCGAAATACAGGACTTTCGACGGAACATCGCTCGAAGAGGGACTGAAATTCCTGGAAACGCTGAAGGCACCATACGTGCTGAAGGCTGACGGACTGTGTGCCGGAAAGGGTGTGCTCATCCTCCCTACCCTGGAAGAGGCAAAGAAGGAACTGCGCGAGATGCTCGGCGGCATGTTCGGAAACGCATCGGCACAGGTGGTGATAGAGGAATTCCTGAGCGGTATAGAATGCTCGGTGTTCGTGCTCACCGACGGCAAGGACTACAAAATCCTGCCTGAGGCTAAGGACTACAAGCGCATCGGAGAGCATGACACGGGCCTGAACACCGGTGGAATGGGAAGCGTGACACCGGTGCCATTTGCAACGGAGGAATGGATGAAGAAGGTGGAAGACCGCATCATCAGACCTACCGTGGAGGGACTTGCAGAGGAGAACATCGACTACAAGGGATTCATATTCTTCGGACTCATCAACGTGGAGGGCAACCCTATGGTGATAGAATACAACTGCCGCATGGGTGACCCGGAGACGGAGAGCGTGATGCTGAGGATAAAGAGCGACCTCGTTGACCTGCTCGAAGGTGTTGCCGAGGGAAATATCGCAGAAAAGGAGATTGAATTCGACGAGAGGGCTGCCGTATGCGTAATGCTCGTGAGTGGCGGATACCCAGAGAAATATGCCAAAGGCTACCCTATCAGCGGAGTTGACCAGGTGGAGGGAAGCATCGTGTTCCACTCCGGCACGGCAATGAAAGACGGCGAAGTGGTGACCAACGGCGGACGCGTAATCGCTGTGAGCTCCTACGGAAAGGACAAGGAGGAGGCTCTGCAGAAATCGTTCACTGAGGCAAACAAGATCTGCTTCACTGACAAATACTTCAGAAGAGACATCGGACAGGACTTGTAGGAAACAACTGCTGCTGAATGAAAAAGAGAATACAGAACAGACTGGCAGAGAGCCGCTTCGCCTTTCCGGTAATGATCATTTATGGCATAGCGGTATGGCTGGGGGCGGGCACCGTGGCTGAAGGGGCATACCTTCAGCTGGCGTTCTTCGTGGCTTCCACGCTGCTGATGATGATGCTCAACAACACCAACTCGCTGATAAGGATATACAGCCGCATGGTGTCATGCTCGTTCGTGGCAATGACGTGTGCTGCCACATTCCTGTTCAGCTCGCTGGAGAGCTGCGCCACGGGTATGTGTTTCATACTGTTCTATCTCTCGCTGCTGCGTTCTTACCAAGACAAGAGGGCACCGGGAATAGCGTTCTATTCATTCGCATGTCTGGGAATAGCAAGCCTCTTCTTCGTGCAGATTCTGTATTTCGTGCCGTTCCTGTGGATTCTGATGGCATCAAACATGATGGCGCTAACACACAGGATGTTCTGGGCTACAGTGCTCGGACTGGTGATGCCATACTGGTTTGCTGTGGGCTACTATGTGGTGACCAACCAGTTCGACGCATTCATAGACCACTTCGCAGAACTGGCTCAGTTTGAACCGCTCCTGCAATATGAGGCACTCGACATACACCGCATAGCGACATTCGGACTGGTGGTGCTGCTGGCGGTGATAGGAATAATACACTACATGCGCAACAGTTACCAGGACAAGATTCGCACGAGGATGATATTCGAGATGTTCATCACGGTGGACATCCTCTCATTTGTGTTCATCATATTGCAGCCACAGCATTTCGACAATCTGCTGCCGATAATAATAGTCAACACCAGCTGCCTGTTCGCCCACTATGTGGCGCTGACAAGGACCTGGCTCACAAACGTGACTTTCATAGTGATGTGTCTCGCGACATTAGGTTTAACAATTTTCAACTTGATGCCATGACGGAATTTCTTGCACAATTCGGATACCTCGGCATGTTCATATCAGCACTGCTCGCCGGCAGCGTGCTGCCTTTCAACAGCGAAGTGGTGATAGGAGCACTGAAGGTGATGGGACTCGACCCATGGATACTGCTCATAGCCGGAACGGTGGGCAACGTGCTCGGCGGACTGTTCAACTACTGGATAGGCACCTTCGGACGCATGGACTGGATAGAGAAATATCTCCACATCAAAGAGGAGAAGATAGAGAGGGCACAGCGTTTCATGGCGGGACGCGGAGCACTGATGGCATTCTTCGCCTTCGTGCCCATAATCGGCAGCGCCATAACTGTGGCACTCGGACTGATGCGTGCCAACCTGCCCGTGACGACATTGAGCATGACGGTGGGCAAGTTCATAAGATACGCACTGATAGTATTCGGAATACAACTGTTCCAATAAACTGCTAACACGACTGTCTAAAGAAGATTCTGACAGCAAACAGAAAATGATTTTCTGACTAACAACATAAATATAACATTTAAAATTAAGATTATGAAACCTACATTAGTTTTGCTCGCTGCCGGTATGGGCAGCAGGTATGGAGGACTGAAACAACTTGACGGACTGGGACCTAACGGAGAGACCATCATGGACTACTCTATATATGATGCCATACAGGCTGGATTCGGTAAGATTGTATTCATTATCCGCAAGGACTTCGAGGAGGACTTCAGAGAGAAGATCCTCAAGAAGTATGAGGGACACATCCCTGCAGAACTCTGCTTCCAGAGCCTCGACGCACTGCCAGAGGGTTTCTCTTGCCCTAAGGACAGAGTGAAACCATGGGGTACTAACCATGCGGTGATGATGGCAAAGGATGTGGTGAAGGAACCTTTCTGCGTCATCAACTGCGACGACTTCTACAACCGCGACTGCTTCATGGTGATTGGCAAATTCCTGAGCGAACTGCCGGAGGGAAGCAAGAACAGATATGCCATGGTGGGATTCCGCGTTGGCAACACCCTGTCGGAGAACGGCACCGTTTCTCGCGGTATCTGCTCTAAAGACGCCGACGACAACCTCACCACAGTTGTGGAGCGCACAAAGATAATGCGCATCGACGGCAAGGTGAGCTATATGGATGAAGAGGACAAGTGGGTAACAGTAGACGACAACACTCCTGTTTCCATGAACGTATGGGGATTCACTCCTGACTATTTCGAATACAGCGACGAATTCTTCAAGGAGTTCCTCTCAAAACCAGAGAACATGACGAACCTGAAGTCGGAGTTCTTCATCCCGCTGATGGTAAACAAGCTTATCAACGAAGGCACAGCGACAGTGAAGGTGCTCGACACCACAAGCAACTGGTTCGGAGTGACTTATCCAGAAGACAGACCTGGCACCGTGGAGCGCATACAGAAGCTCGTCAACAACGGCGTTTATCCAAAGAAGTTGTTCTAAGATTTCAAGTTGACGAGTTGACAAGTAGACAAGTATACGAGTAGACGAGCGGACAAGCAGGTTAACAAGCAAACAAGCCGGCTCATCTACTCGTAAACTAAATATAAATCCCCGATGAACATAAACCTACTTACTGAGGTTGAGGTAGAGAGCCTCAACCGTCTTATCGATGAAGCAAATCATATTGCAATATACACACACCGCAGTCCCGACGGCGATGCCATCGGTTCGACACTCGGTATGGCAAACTATCTGAAACAGAGAGGAAAGGAAGACGTGAAGGTCATCGTGCCCGACATGTTCCCGAACTTCCTGCAGTGGCTGCCGGGCACGATGGACATTCTGAGACACGACAAGAAAAAGGAGGAGGCAGAAGCGGCTACCCGCAATGCTGACCTGCTGCTGTGTCTCGATTTCAGCGATGCAAGCAGGACGGCTGAACTGGAACCGCTCATCACGGAGTCTACGGCCCACAAGGTGCTTATCGACCATCATCTGAACCCGACGGTGGATGCCGACATCAGCGTGTCTCACCCCGAGGCGTGCAGCACATGCGAACTGGTGTTCCGACTGATATGGCAGCTTGGCGGATTCGAGGAGATGGACAAGGATGTGGCAGTGGCGATATACTGCGGAATGATGACCGACACGGGAGGTTTCACATACAACTCCAACCGTCCGGAGATATTCTTCATCATCAGCCAACTGCTCACAAAGGGAATCAACAAAGACAAGATATACCGCAACGTGTTCAACAACTACAGTCTCTGGCGACTGAGACTGATGGGCTACGTGATGTATACCAAACTTAACGTATTCGCAGAATACCATGCCGCTTATTTCACTCTGACAAGGCGCGACCTGAAGCATTTCCATTTCATGAAGGGCGATGCCGAGGGACTCGTCAACATGCCGCTGCAGATAAAGGGCATGAAACTGAGCATCTCACTGCGCGAAGACACAGAGAAGCCTGACACCATTTGGGTGAGCCTGAGGTCGGTAGACGATTTCCCCTGCAACAAGATGGCAGAAAAATACTTCAACGGCGGCGGACATCTCAATGCCTCCGGCGGTCATCTGAACTGCACGATGGACGAAGCTGAGATGCTTGTGAACAAGGCTATCAGAGAATTCCGCTGGTAAGCCACAATGCATTCATGACAATGACGCCACGTTAAAGTAACGTAATAAGCCAGTGAGAATAATAGGTATTTGAACAAATATTCGTATTTTTGCAAGGATAAATTCCAACGAATAAAAATGACAATGAAGAAAATAGCATACTTCCTGATGACGCTCGTGGCAGCAGTAACGGTATTCTCAAGCTGCAGCGACGACGAGACATACGCCGACCAGAAGAAGCGCGAGAGAAATGCCATCAACCGCTATATCAGCGAAAAAGGCATCAAGGTGTTGAAAGAAAGTGAGTTTGAAGCCAATGGCTGCGTCACCGACACTGCAAAAAACGAATTCGTTTATCTCGACGACTCCAACGTATACATGCAGATAATACGCAAGGGATGCGGCAAGAAGATTGAAAAGGGCGAGACAACCACTGTGCTCTGCCGCTACGAGGAATACAATTTGCTTACCGACTCCCTGCAGTCAACCAACATGATCGGTTATTACATCTCTGTAGTAGACAAGATGAACGTGCAGAACACGAGCGGCACATTCACCGCCTCTTTCGAAGCCGGCGAGAGTCTGATGTATTCGCTCTATGGCAGCACATCGGTGCCAAGCGGATGGCTCGTGCCGTTTACCTACATCAACGTGGGCAGACCTGAGAAGGAGGGCGACGAGATTGCCAAGGTAAGACTCATCGTGCCTCACACACAGGGACACCAATACGCTACGAGCGGTGTTTATCCATGCCTGTACAACATCACTTACGAAAGGGGAAGATAAACCTATACAAAACAATAAGGCGGGCGAAAGCTTGCCTTTTTTCATCACAGATGATTATAATTAACAAAATATTCACTCACCAATGAAAAGGAATTCAAAGATATGACACTGATAAAGTCTATTTCCGGTATCCGCGGAACGATAGGCGGACAGACAGGCGACACGCTGAATCCGCTGGACATAGTGAAATTCGTGACGGCATACGCCACATTCATCCGCAAGAGCGGAAAATCTGACAGCAACACCATCGTTGTGGGCAGAGACGCACGCATCAGCGGCGAGATGGTTCGCAGCGTGGTGTGCGGTACATTGATTGGCATGGGCTACGACGTGCTCGACATCGGTTTTGCCACCACTCCTACTACGGAGCTTGCCGTTATAATGTCGAAGGCTGCCGGTGGTATCATCATCACAGCCAGCCACAACCCTCGCCAGTGGAACGCACTGAAACTACTGAACAACGAAGGCGAGTTCCTCACAAAGGCTGACGGCAACGAAGTGCTTGAGATTGCCGAGAAGGAAGACTTCAACTATTGCGACGTTGACCACCTGGGCCAATACAAGAAGGACGACACGTTCAACAAGAAGCATATCGACTCTGTGCTCAACCTCGCTCTCGTAGACAGAGAGGCAATCAGGAACGCACATTTCAAAGTATGCGTAGACACCATCAACTCTGTGGGTGGCATCATACTGCCGAATCTCTTCGAAGCTCTCGGAGTGGAATACAAGATTCTGAACGGCATCCCAGACGGAGATTTCAACCACAATCCTGAACCGCTGGAGAAGAATCTCGGTGGCATCATGGGCGAGATGGCAAATGGCGGCTACGACCTGGGTATCGTGGTGGACCCTGATGTTGACCGTCTGGCTTTCATCTGCGAAGACGGAAAGATGTTCGGCGAGGAATACACTCTCGTGTCTGTTGCCGACTATATCCTGGCTAACACCAAGGGTGGCGGTAACACCGTTTCTAACCTGAGCAGTACAAGAGCCTTAAGAGACGTAACAGAGCGCTACGGCGGCACCTACACTGCTGCTGCCGTGGGAGAAGTGAACGTGACGACAAAGATGAAGGAGGTGGGAGCTCTCATCGGTGGCGAAGGCAACGGCGGAGTGATCTATCCTGAGAGCCACTACGGTAGAGACGCTCTCGTGGGCATCGCCCTCTTCCTCTCTTCACTGGCTAAGAAGGGTATGAAGGTGAGCGAACTGCGCAAGTCCTTCCCTAACTATTTCATCGCCAAAAACCGCATCGACCTCACTCCGTCAACCGACGTCGACGCTATCCTCGTGAAGGTGAAGGAGATGTTTGCCGGCGAGAAGGACGTGAAGGTTACAGACATCGACGGTGTGAAGATTGACTTCCCCGACAAGTGGGTTCATCTGCGCAAGAGCAACACCGAACCAATCATCCGTGTCTACAGCGAGGCGCAGACAATAGAAGAGGCTGACGCTATCGGAAAGAAGCTGATGCAGGTGGTGTATGACATGCAGTAAGGCTAAATTCAATTGGTGTGAAGCATCAAATATAAACGAGGTGAAGCCCATCGATGTGTGACATCAAAATCAACGATGGGAAACAACAAAAATCAGCGATGGGAAACATCAAATATAATGATGCACAACATCAAAGGAAATGATGCACTAGATGTAAGACAATCAAGATAAACAAACGACGCAGTTCGAAGGACAACACCTTGAACCGCGTCGTTTTATTTTATACTGATAATGGACAAAAAAAATGCCCAAGAGGGGCAACACCCGAAGCAAGAAACGTGCCCCATGTGAGAAAGCAGCTTGCCCCATGTGAGAAAGCAGCTTGCCCAATATGGGCAAGCCCCGTGCCCAATTTCGAACCATTTCCCCTATGTTTGAGAAGGCAATCTGGAGCCGTCATAGACTAACAGCTTCTGATGCAAGAAAAGTAACCTACAGCTGCCATACACTAAAAGCAACTTATGCAAGAAAAGTAATCTGCATCTCCCCTACGGGGGAGAACGAGAGGGGGCTGAAGTCAGTGGAAAAGAATACAATACAGATGATAACCATCGCATAATTACACTAGCCCCCACCTAACCTCCCCCGTAGGGGAGGGACGAATAGCAAATCTTACAAAAGCAGTTTATATTGACAGACTGCTATGCAATCACTCTGCCACCAGCTTCTTTCCCTCGCCATACGCCTGGTGGGCAATTCTGTTTATGATATTCTCAGCCATGTCTACGGCGATGCTACCGAGCGCCTCACACTCCGTGAAGCCCTCACACGCCTTGGAGAGTGTGGCAAAGGAACCACAGAGCAGCGACTCGAAATTGCGCTTGTATTCGCTCACCATCACATCATAGAACTCATCTGAACGGCAGGCGAAGCGCATCAGATCCATCGGCGTGGTCTTGTTGCCGGCAGCTACGAAAGCCTGCAGCTCGCGCTCCAGTTCTTCTTCCACGTAATTGATACGGGAGATGGCGAAGAACACTTCCTGATTGAAAATCCTGGACACATCCTCGATATGCTCCGACATCACCTTCTTCACGTTCTTCGGCTCATACACGGTCATGTCGGCACTGTCGGCAGACTTGCCTTCTATCACTCCGAGAGTGAAATACTTAAAAAAAGTGCGCACCACAGCGGCGAGCACTTTGTCTTTTCCTATATTCTCCATAATCTGTTATTCAAAAGTCTTGAACTCATATCCTTGTTCCTTGAGCCAGCGCAGCGACTCTGGCAAAGCATAATGCAGTTTGTCGATGCTCTTGAGCGAATCGTGGAAGGTGATTATCGATCCGTTGCGGGCATAGCGCTTCACGTTGGCAACGATATCATCGGCTGTCATCCACTTACTGTAGTCGCGGGTCACGAGATCCCACATCACGATGCGATACTTGCGGCCTACCCAGAAATACTGTTCCCAGCGCATCCATCCGTGTGGCGGACGGAAGAGGTGGCTATGTATGAGATCGTTGGCTTTCTGCACATTCTCACTGTAGGAACGCGTGGTATGCTTGAATCCTCCCCAGTGGTTGAAGGTGTGGTTGCCCACTTGATGACCTGCCGCCACGATCTGGTCGTACAGCTCAGGATGCTTGCGCACATTGTCGCCCACCATAAAGAAAGTGGCATGGACACCGAACTCAGCGAGAGTCTTCAGAATGAATGGTGTTGCCTCGGGGATAGGACCATCGTCAAACGTGAGGTATACAGCACGCTCATTCTTGTCCATCCTCCATGTCGCTCTGGGATATAGCCAGCGCAACCATATTGCCGGTTGCTCTATAAACATATTTTGTCTTGTTGTTTTCTCGTTAGAGATATGATATGAGAAGACAGTCTATCGCCTGTTTCTGCCCTACTCCACTGTCATCATGGGGTTGTAGGCTGTCATGCGATAGACTGTCTGAAAGTTCATCTTATTCCTGCGGCATCTGTCCGCCTCTTGCTGAATACTGCTGTGCCACACGGTTCAGGATACCGTTGATGCGGCGTGCCTCAGCCGGGTCGAAACTGTTTGCCACCTCAAGTGCCTGGTTCAAGACATAAAGCTGAAGCATGCAGTCGCGCTGCGACATGAGGAAGCGGTCTTGGCTGAGCGAGAGATACCAGTTGGCATACTGCTCCGCGTTCTTCACCACATATCCGAGCATCTGCTTTGCCTTCGCCTTGTTGCCGATCTCGGCGTAGGCGGCGGCATAGTCGAGACCTCCGCTCATGAAGTTCACCGGCACGTTGTATGCCGGCATCATCTTGTCGGCATAGGCGAGCACCTTGGCAGCCTTGTCTTTCTTGCCCTCTATGATGAGATGCAGGGCGAGGGTCGACATCAGCTTGCGGTGGGTGTTACACATGCGCATCACGGTCTCGTCGAGATAGAGTCCCGGTTTGTCGAGGCCGCCGAACTTGAATCGCTTCATCACGTTGTAGTATGTCTTCTCCGTGTCGAAGTTCTTAGCGTTGCCCTTGTTTGTGGTAAACGGCGTGATGCGGTTGGCGAGTCCCTCCTGGATGAAGTTGTCGCCGAGGTTCATGTAGTTCTCCTGTCCCACGGTCATCGCAACATAGATAGGACGCACCCAGTTGCTCTGTGCGATGAGCTCGAGCATCATGAGGTCGCTCTTGTAGAGGGCGTTCTTGCCCTTCAGCGAGATTACCATGCGGTCTGGAATGGTGTCGCTCGCCATCATCATGCCGCTCTTGCGCACGGCGTCCTTGTCTATCGTCACATAGAGTGTGTCGGTAGGGATGAAGTGGCTGTCCTTGTCGCGGCTGCGCACCCAGTATTTCAACACGTTCTTGAGTTCGAACGGATTGTCGCCCCACTGTGCCTTTGCCTGCTCCGGATACTCCTTATAGAAGTTGAGCACCTCCTGCTTGGCGTCTGGATGCACCTCGATGTATTCGTTGGTGCCTGAGCAGTAGTCGAGTCTCGGCCATGTGATTGGCAGCGACGGCGAGTCGTATGCCGGGCGCACCATCTGGTCGATATACCAGTCGGTCTGCAGATACGACAGGTTGCAGACACGGGCATCGGTACGTATTCCCTCAGTATCCTGGTCATACCAGAGAGGGAAGGTGTCGTTGTCGCCGTTGGTGAAGATGATCGGATTGCCCTTGTCTTGCAATGACATGAGATAGTTCTGTCCGAAATCGCGGCAGGTATATCTTCCGCTGCGGTCGTGGTCGTCCCATGTCTGGCTTGCCATCTGTATCGGCACGAGCAGACAGGCAACCGAGATGGCTGCTGCCAATGCTACATTGTCTTTCTTGAACTTCTCTCTTATCAGGTCGATGATTGCTGCCACACCCATTCCGCACCATATCGCGAAGGCATAGAATGATCCTGCGTAGGCATAGTCGCGCTCACGAGGCTGCATAGGTGTCTGGTTGAGGTAAATCACGATGGCGAGTCCGGTCATGAAGAAGAGGAAGAACACCACCCAGAACTGCTTTGTTCCCTTGTCGCCCTTGGCGAGTGCCTGCCAGAAGAGTCCGATAAGACCGAGCAGCAGCGGCAAGCAATAGAACACGTTGTGTCCCTTGTTCTCCTTGAGGTCGTCAGGGAGCTTGCTCTGGTCGCCGAGACGCAAGTTGTCAAGGAACGGTATTCCTGAAATCCAGTTTCCGTGCTCCAGCTCTCCATTGCCCTGCAGGTCGTTCTGACGACCGGCAAAGTTCCACATGAAGTAGCGCCAGTACATGAAGTTGCACTGATATGAAAGGAAGAAGCGGATGTTTTCGAGCTGTGTAGGCATCTTCACCTGGATAGGCTCTCCGCATCTGTCGTAGTCCACGTTATATCCGTCTACTCCGCCCATCCAGCTCTCGTAGGCATCGGCATGGGATGAGTCGTACATACGTGGGAACACCATGTTCTGGGCATAGTTATACTTGTCTTTGGTGTTCACTATGAAGTATGAGTCTTTCTCGTCCTTGCTTGCTTTCTCCTTGCGCTGGTACACCGGTTCTCCGATGGTCTTCGAAGGAATGCAATACTGTCCGTCTTCGTCGAATTTCACCTGTGAGGTGTATGCCTGTCCGTAGAACAGCGGACGGTCGCCATACTGGTCGCGGCTGAGATAGCTGCCCAGAGTGAAGATATCCTCCGGAGAGTTCTGGTCCATCGGCGGATTGGCGGTAGAACGGATCACGATTACGGCGTATGTGGAATATCCTATCATCAGCATCAGCATGGAGAGCAGCATGGTATTCTTCATACGGGCGGTGATGAGGTATTTGCCGTCTTTCTTGTATTTCAGGGCGAGATACAATATTGTAAGCACCACGACTCCGATTACCACTGCCGACCATCCGAATCCGTAGAACGGAATACCGAGCAGGCCAACGGAGAGCACGAACGAGAGGTTGCCCCTCAAGCCGTTGTTGCCGTTGAAACTCTCGTAGATAGCCCACACCACGGTGGCCACGAGCAGCATGATGTATATTATCACTCCTGTATTGAAGCTGAAGCCGAGGGTGTTGACGAAGAAGAGCTCGAACCATCCGCCCACCTTGATGATGCCTGGCACTACTCCATAGAGTATCGCCGCAACGATGATGAACGAGATGAAGAGCGCCACGAGAGAGCCCTTGCCGTTGGCATTCGGGAATTTGCGATAGTAATATACGAGCACGATTGCCGGCACACAGAGCAGGTTGAGCAGGTGGACACCGATGCTCAATCCCGTCATATACATGATGAGCACGAGCCAGCGGTCGCTATGGGGCTCGTCGGCATGGTCTTCCCACTTCAGTATGAGCCAGAACACCACTGCGGTGAAGGCTGACGAATAGGCGTAGACCTCTCCCTCTACGGCGCTGAACCAGAAGGTGTCGCTGAACGTGTATATCAGCGCACCCACCATTCCGCTCGCCTCGATGGCGATGAGCTTTGACTTGGTGAGGTCTTCCCATCCGTTGAGGAGCAACTTACGCGTCAGATGCGTGATGGTCCAGAAGAGGAACAGGATACACGTGGCACTGAGCAGGGCGCTCATGGTGTTGACCATCCTCGCCACCTGCGACGGGTCGCTGGCAAAATGGGAGAAGAGGTTGGCGGTGAGCATGAAGAACGGTGCGCCAGGCGGGTGACCGACCTCCAGTTTGTAACCTGTTGTAATAAACTCCGGACAGTCCCAGAAACTGGCTGTCGGCTCGATAGTGCTGCAATATACAAAGGCCGCAATAAGGAAGGCGAGCCATCCGAGTATATTGTCAACTAATCTAAATTGTTTCATCAAGTTATATTGTTGTTAATGTTTTATGCCAATAATAGATTTGCAAATGTTCCACAAATGATTTGCAAAAATACTAAATTTAAAGCGAGCAGACTCACATTTTTTATATTTTAACTGATAAAGCCATAAATATGCCCCCAACAAAGGGGCACCCCGTTCTGGAATCATCAATTCCCGAACGTCTTCCACTCCGGCAATTCCGGAACGGGAGCCTCAACGCATATCGGCTGCTTGGAGACAGGATGCACAAACTCCACCCTGCGGGCGAGCAGCGAGATGCTGCCGTCGGGATTGCTGCGTTTGGCACCATACTTCAGGTCGCCCTTGATAGGACAGCCGATGCTGGCGAGCTGACAGCGTATCTGATGGTGACGGCCGGTGAGGAGCTTCACTTCGATGAGGGTGTAGTTGTCTGTCGCACCGATCACCTTGTATTTCAGTATCGCCTTCTTGGCACCGGGCTTCTCGCGGTCGTAGCTATAGCTCTTGTTCTGCTTCTCGTTTCTCACGAGCCAGCTCTCTATCGTTCCTTCCTCGTGGGGCGGACGGTTCTTGGTGAGCGCCCAATATGTCTTGTGCACGTCGCCCGTACGGAACATGTCGTTGAGTCGCGACAGGGCTTTCGACGTGCGCGCAAAGACTACAAGTCCGCTCACCGGACGGTCTAAGCGGTGTACCACGCCGAGGAACACGTTGCCGGGTTTGGCATACGCCTCCTTGATATACTCTTTCACGGTGTCGGAGAGCGGCTTGTCGCCGGTCTTGTCGCCCTGCACAATCTCTCCGCTGCGCTTGTTGACGATGATGATATGGTTGTCTTCGTAAACTACGTTCATGCCTGATGGATAAAAAAACTTCAAAAAAAAGAAGCTCACCCCTACCCTTCCGGAATGAAGGCACAGTGGACGAGCTTCTCTAAACCTTAGATATGTATCTGAATTACATGTTCATTCCGCCGTCGATCTGGATAACCTGACCGCTGACATAGCTTGACATGTCTGAAGCCAGGAAGAGGCATACGTTGGCGATATCTTCTGTCTGACCGCCACGGCGCAATGGAATCTTCTTCATCCAGTCCTTGCGGATATCCTCTGGCAGCTGGGCTGTCATGGCTGTCTCGATGAAGCCTGGAGCAACGGCGTTGGCACGGATGCCCTTAGGTCCGAGCTCCTGGGCGATACTCTTGGCGAGAGCAATCATACCTGCCTTTGAAGCGGCATAGTTGCACTGGCCTGCATTGCCGTGGACACCCACTACAGAAGCCATGTTGATGATAGAACCACCGCGCTGGCGCAACATGATTGGAGAGCAAGCGTGGATGAAATTGAAGGCTGACTTCAGGTTGACGTTCAGCACAGCGTCCCACTGAGCCTCTGTCATACGCAGCATAAGTCCGTCTTTTGTAATTCCGGCGTTGTTCACGAGGATGTCGATAGAACCGAAGTCGGCATGGATCTGCTTCACGGTCTTCTCTGTCTCGGCAAAGTCGGCAGCGTTGCCGGCATAAGCGCGGCAGGTCACTCCAAGTGCCTCGATTTCCTTGCGTGTGGCCTCAAGGCCTGCTGCCATATCGTCGTTGAGCACGAGGTCTGTGAATGCGATGTTTGCACCCTCCTGGGCGAATTTCATTGCGACAGCCTTACCGATGCCGCGTGCCGCACCCGTTATGAGTGCTGTCTTACCTGTTAATAATCCCATTTTCGTTGTATTTATATTTATAATATGTATATACTGTATTTCTATCTACCCGTCACCGCCCTTCGGATTCTGATCGCTGAGAAGGATGAAACTGCCTGACGCTTCAATCCTGACGCGCACTGTCTGAATTCTTGTTCGTGATCTTGCCCAGCGCACCGTATACCACCTTGGCGACAAGCGGTTTGCTCGCCTCAGGAGTGATGCCATGACCCAGGCGGCCACAGATATAGGGCACTTCCAGTCCCTTGATGCAATAGTGGGTGATGTCGGCTACGAGTTCCACGTTGTCGATGTCGAACTCTCCTTCGCGCTTGCCGTCGGTATACACCTTGCGGAAGAGTTCTATCTCATCCTCGTCGAAATGCTTCCTCACCTTCTCCACCATCCAGATGTTGCGAAAGAAGGCGGCTCTCAGATTACCGTTTCTCACCACGGTTTCCTTTATCATGCTCAGATGGGTGTATATCAGTTCGATGATCTTGTCCTGAGGCCTGACATTCCTCGCCGCCACCTCGTCAAGCTTGTCCGACAAGCGCTCCAGCTCTCCCTCTATCACGGCATAATAGATGTCTTCCTTGCTGCTGAAATAGGTATACAGCGTGCGGCGCCCCTTGCCTGAAGCCTGGGCGATATCGTTCATAGTGGTGTTTTCGAGTCCGTTGCGGGCAAACAACTGTCTTGCCACATCAACCAACTTCTGTCGGGTCTTTGATATTGACATGATAATATGATAAGTGTTCCGTGTATGTTCCACCGGCCATGGCGCTCAGACACACACCGATTGTACCCTCGATGCACATCCCGTCTTCTTGCACACGGCCATTAACATGTGCAAAAGTATTTATTTCTATGGAAATTGCAAAATAAATAACCATTTATGTTCTGTTTTTACATCTTTTTTAACCCCAATAGTCTGTTTACGACCTGTCGCCACCTTTATTAGCCACATAAACCTCCGCACGGAAACTGGATATCCACAAGACTTCACCACGAGCATTCACCCCTGACAAATTAAACGTGCTAATGACTGTTTTTGAGTGTTATAAATATGAATGTCCTCTTCTCATCCTGCCACAGACACCCTGCACACCTTATAATATAATGCCCTTCCGACACGAATCCGAAATATCCGCTACCGACCTATAGACAACAATCTGCCAAACCCCAAATGTCCATATATTACGGACCCATATAAGCCATTCCACCGCAATCTCTCCGCCGCATCCATCACGTTCGTACCAAACATTCTGAACGGTAACGCTATCATATTGCGGCAATCCCTTCACCGCACACATCAAAACGTCCCAAATACCGATTCGAATCAACAAATACAGCATTATTCCATTGATGCAAGTCAATATTACACCAAATACTAAAGATTTCCGCTGAAAAGTTTTGCAGTTTCCCAAAAACTTCATACCTTTGCACACGCAATCAAGAAATGCACAAATAATCAATATCGCGGAGTGGAGCAGTTGGTAGCTCGCCAGGCTCATAACCTGGAGGTCGCATGTTCGAGTCCTGCCTCCGCAACTAATAACGACATAACAAGTTGTAAAAACAACGAGTTATGTCGTTTTTTTGGCTTTAGGGTGCGACAAACCCGCGACAAGATAGGGCGGCGAGATATTCGTCTTCGACATGGGCAAACCGGTGAAGATAGTAGACCTGGCGAAGCGTATGATATCGCTGTCGGGAGCCAAGAACATAGAGATAAAGTTCTCCGGACTGCGTGAGGGCGAAAAGCTGTATGAGGAGCTGCTTTCCACCAAGGAGAACACCATACCGACGAACAACCCCAAGATCATGGTGGCAAAGGTGCGTGAGTATGACTATGAGGAGGCGAAGAAGAACGAGGACGAGCTGCTCAGGATTTCATACACCCACGACGACATGGCGATAGTGAAGAAGATGAAGGAGATTGTGCCGGAATACAAGTCGCAAGTAAGCAAATACGAGGTGTTGGACAAAAAATTACCCCCCAATAGCCTAATGCACGGCAGAAGCCGAGCACTAAGTTCTCAAAAGAATAACGGGCAAGTGCTACCTCTGACGATATGTAAATCGTGTAAGAGGCAGCACTTGCCCGTTTTAGGTTTATTTGCGGTGTGGCAGGCTGGCGGTCACTCCCTGAAAAAGATATTCCAGAGAAACAGGGCATTGCCGATGATATAGCGGCGCCACATGCGCTTAGGCTCCTTGAGCAGACGGTAGAGCCATTCCAGTCCGTGACGCTGCCACCACATCGGTGCACGCTCCACGGTGCCGGCGAAGAAGTCGAAGACGGCTCCGATAGTGCCCACATGACAGTGGATATCCAGTTGCTGCCAATGAGAGTAGGTCCATTTCTCCTGCTTGGGTGCCGTCATTCCAATCCACAGCAGGTCGGGGTCGGCGGCATTGACAGCCTCAACTATGCCACGGTTGTCGTCGGCAGAGAACTCCGGTTTATATGGCGGTGAATACGTCACCACCCTGAGATGAGGATACACCTCGGCGGCACGTTCCACTATCAGATCGAGCACACGCTGCGAACTGCCCATAAACATCACGGTCTTCTTCGCCTCTGTGGCTCCGCAGGCATCGTCAGCCAATCCCTCTCCTGCCCTATGACACATGGCACTGAGCTCCTCCAAGCGTTTCATCTCAAACTCGAAGAGGTCCCATCCTGCAATACGCTCCCTGGGCTGCGACTTCGCCTTTATCCATCGGCAAGCCTTCACCACGCTCACTCCGTCGGGAATGAGCACATCGCCGCGCATAAGCGCCTCGGCAAAGAGGGAATCCTTTCGCGCCGTGTTATACGAATGGGCATTGATGGTATTGATAAGCAGTTTCCCCTCAGGCAGCGTTTCAAGTTGCGCCTTGCTGCAGAGGATATCCAGGTTTTTAAGTTTGAACATCTTATTATTTCCTTAAAATTTTCTCATACCACTCCATCATTGTCTTGGCCTTTTCTTCCCAAGACAATTCCTGCTGTCTCTCTTTACAGTTCTCCGACAATTGTTTCAGCAAAGACCTATTATCCTCAAGTTCGTTGAGCAGTTTGGCAAAGTCACTAACAGACTGGCAAGGGAAAGAAAGAGGAATCTTTCTACCTACCTTGTCATTCACGGCATCACCCTGACCGCAAGTGTCAAAACAAACGACAGGAAGATTATTGGAAATAGCTTCCAGTACTACATGGGGAGTACCCTCAGCAACACTGGTAAAGAGGAAGATATCCGACTTTTGCATGATATCCTGTACCTCATCGTGACTCACAGCACCATGCCAAATACACTTATCAGCAATACCATAACTCTTTGCCAATGATTGATAAGATTCTGCATCACCACCACCCATAATATGAAGACGGAGTTTGTTGTTTTCAGATTTGGCTACAGTTTGTAAAGCTAAAGCAAGTTGCTTGCGGAAATCCATTTTGCCAACCCAAAGGACATCAAAGGTCTCTTTATCTGTTTTATCCACAATAGGATGATCCTGAACATAGCATCCCGTCTCATTAAGAAGAGGCGAATCTATATTCATATATTTTCTGAAAGAGCGTTGCGAGTTAGATGAGGCTGAGAATATAACCGATGACTGGCGTGCAGCAAGTAGCACACGTTTAGAATATCTCAATTGGATACCAGTCAAGAAATTTTTCAGGCGCATAAACAACTTGGTTTTCAATCCAGCACCATCCAAATAAGCAACAGGAAACTTATCCTTGGCATCCACAGGTCCCCATACAAACGGCACACCATTCTCCTTCGACAGTTGCCAGAGATATCCCGGCTCACGGAATCCTATCATATTCAGCTGATGCAGTATGTCTATATGTTCTTTCTGGCAGATATCCTTAGCCAAGAGATACGTCTTCCACTGCCACTCACGATAATATTTGTAAAAGCGCCAGTCGCCCTGATTCCAGCACATCTTGCGGATTTTCTCCGACACGGGGTTATAATAGAAGTGCATGTTCCCGCCTTGCTCCAGGGTCGGCACCACGGTCTCTATCTTCTCGCGAAACTCCCCTTCGGTAATGATATGCAGTTCGCAGGACTTGGCGAGATTGCTCACCCAGTTCCATGCCATTCCCGGCTCACTCCCCATACCCGGCGAGCAAGCGTATGCATTGATTAAGATTTTCATCTGTTTCTAAAATTTATTTTTACTCCTCCTCCACACTTGCTTCAGACCTCTCAATACGAAAGCAAAGAAATGCTGGGATTCAATATCGATATCCAATGAGAAAACACGGCGGAGAATATCATTATCATGAACTATATGCGTATCAAGAGTCATTTTCACATCATTATCCACATTCTCTTCATGAATGATCTCTATCCACATCGGATGCTTCTTTTCATGGATATGATGCACCTTGGCAAATCCGCGCTTCTCCAGCAGGAAATGGCTGCCAAAGCCATAGCAGGTTCGGAGAGCGGACAGAGAAATATCTGAAGACTGCAGATATTCTGCTAAAGTCAGAAAATGATTATTGGGATAATAGATACGAGTGGTGAAATGTCCTAACTCTGTATAGGTCTGCAATCCATAATCAAAAGACAGGAAGCGTTTTTCATTAGGAGTCAGACGGAAGGAAAGACATTCAGACTGCACACGCTCCACAAAGTTACTAGCGATACTGTCGTCATTATCAAGATAAGTGGTAAGGCATAAATCACCATCCTTCCATCCCCCTTGTTTCAAATCTGTCAACACCACATGCCGGAAGATATCAGCAAACCTATAAGCATATTCAGCCTTAACGACGACAAACCTGATTTGAGGACAAAGATTACGATAAGTCTTGATCTTCTCCCGATATACAGCAGGAGTACCTTCGTCCACCAGTAAAATCCAACTGAAGCTCTGACAAGTTTGCCCTTTCACAGAAGGCAGGCAATAAGTTTCAAAAAGCGCCATTCTCTTTTTGAGCCATTCCTCCCGAACTATAGCATCACCATTCTTGTCCTCCCTCCAGAGAGTCAAATTAAATCGAGTGAGCAGATAATGATAAATCATTTTCATTTTTTTTGATCTCCTCTTCCGTAAATCTCATTTTGATCAGTTTGGCAGGAATGCCACCGATAATACTGTAAGGAGGAAAAGATTTAGTGACAACAGCACCAGCAGCAACTACAGAGCCACGACCGATAGTCACACCTTTGAGGATGGTAACATTTGCACCACACCAAACGCCATCTTCGATAACGACAGGCTGGTCATACACATTCACCCCATCCACAAACTTCTCCTCAACAGTAACATCCGTAATATACTTACCCAAGATGTCAATGCGATGGTCACCGGTGATTATCGTAGGCCTAGGACCGAAGAGCACCTTCTTGCCAATAATACATGGTGCATCCGTACAATAGATAGTACTACCTTTTGGAATAGAAGTACCATCCCCTACAGACAAGTTCCATAAGCCCTTGATATCCGAAGACATCGGACGGATATATACCCCTTTGCCACAGTGCTTCATACACCGCTTCCATACAGGAGCCCACATCTTGTCCCACAGATACGAAGGAACAAGACTTATCTTTTGCAATAGATGAAAAATATTCATGATTTCTAAAAGCCAATATTATATATACACCTCAAATTTATTGGCAAGATTGCTCACCCAGTTCCTTGCCATTCCCGGTTCGCTGCCCATTCCCGGCGAGCAGGCGTTTGCATTGATTAGAATTATCATATAGTAATAATATTAGCCCAGGAGAACTGTTTCATACAAATTCTCCACACTCTCATTCACTCTCTCCGGTGCGAACACCCTTTCGCCAAAGGCTTTAGAATAAACCGCAATATCCATTCTAAGCTCAGGCGATTCTATTAGGCGCTTCAATTGGCAGGCTAATGCCTCAGCATCATCAAATGGGAAAGTCAGGCAATTTCTGCCCTCCTCTATCACGTCGGGCAGACCGCCCACCGGCGTCGTAACCACTGCGACGCCTCTTGCCCATGCCTCCAGCACGACCATCGGGAATCCCTCATGGCGCGAGCACATACAGTAGATACTCGCCTTGTTCCAGACGTCGTCCTTCTGCTTGCCCGTGATATACCCCGTAAAGGTGATACAGTCGTCAAGCCCCATATCGTGGCACAAACGGCTGTAGCCCTCCACGTCGCCGTTACCCATAATCGTGATGTGCCAGTCGGGGAAGTCGCCGCGCAGCCGCTTCCACGCCTGCAGCAGCAAGTCGGCACGCTTGTTCTCGTCCAGGTGCGCAGCAAAGATGATGCTCTTTTCCTTGATAGAATAGTCCACTGCAGGTGTCGGAGCGCAAGCGTTGTAGATCACCGCCGTCCTCGCCTTCACCCTTGGGTAGAGCGTCTCGAAGAGGTTCTGCCACTTCTTCGCCAGGAGCACCACACGGTCAGCCCGATTCAGACACCATATAAACAATTTGTTCTTTGTATGGTCCTCCAACTGGTTGCCCATGTGCACGTGCATGATAATCTTCTTTCTGCCAAGTAATGCCAGCAATAGCACAGGCATTTGAATAATCAGACAAATCCTGTCAGGCACCGTATGGAAATGTACGATGTCGTATCCCCATATCGTGAAGAGCGCCTTGGCGTATGCCTTCAGCGCATACCATAGCTTCACGCCATAGTTGCGCTGAATCTGAGTGCCTAACCATCCACAATGGTATTTCTGCCAAAAGGGCATCCCCTTCATCAGTCTGACGACACTCGCCACGCCTCCCCCACTCTGCTCAGCAGAGCCAACCATTAAAACTTTAGACATTGATTACAAAAAAAACTATTTTCTCACAATACTTCTCCATATCACGGAAGCATAGGTGTTGATTCTAAACCACATTTTTACAATCAGTGGTGGTTGGTGATTATTACTCGACCATTATAAGTAGCCATACATATTAATACTACTTGTTCCACTTACAATAATCTTGAAATTCACTCCATAGTTCCGCATCCTTGTTCAAAAAAGCATACTTAAATCCCAAGGCAGACTGTTCTATAGACAATTCCTCAATGACAAGTTGTTTGTTTTCCTCGGTAGGATCTATTTTATAAGCTGCAACCCTTCGCAAGAAATTGCGATAAACACTCATAAAGTCATTCCAAAAACGATTTTCCATCAAGTTACGACAGATACCTTTCCCATTGAACAACTTATCCAATAGTTCTTTTAGTTTGGCCAACTGGGGATTGATTTTACTTATGCGGAAGTCAGCCTTTTGAGTCTTCAAATTGATCGTTTGAGATATTACATTCTCAAACTCCAATTGATTAGGCAAGGGAATATCATCATAGTAATGCTTCTTGCGGTCATTGCAATAATTGCAAGCGAGAAATAGATTCTCCCATTCGTTCACCTTTTCTTTGTTATTTGTGCGCGATACAATATGCTCTACCTGATAATCAGTAGTTACCTTTCGTTCACATAGATAGCATTTGTCTTTTTGATCATTCAATATCGCTTGCTTCACTTCGTCACAAGTATATCCTGCTTCTGCGAGTTTTTCTGGAGCCTTATCTGATTTATATACCTTTATCATACAAACTCCTTTCTTGTATTTGGCATAACTGCCAATGCTGCATAATATCGCTCTTTGATAGTAGGTGCAACTGCATCAGGAATTTTATCCAAATCCCTCTCTATATTTTTCAATTCATCCTTCTCCAAAAGAGACAAAGAACTCTTCTGCGACAACTCTTCAAATCTCGCAACACTCTCAAGCAACTTTCCTGATGCCAATTCCACGCCGAAATACCCCTCTGCCAAAGCATCGTATGAGTAATCTGTCAAATCAGAGATTACCTCATGGCGCAACAAGTCATATGCTACGGCATTGTTCAAGGAGTTGAGTACAAAAGGAGAATGAGTCGTCACAATCAACTGGATATGAGGGAACAATGTTGTGAGCAAAGGTAAAATCTCCCTTTGCATTTTAAGATGTAAATGAGTCTCAATCTCATCTATCATCACGATGCCAGGGGTATTGAAAGCTCTTTTCAACATGTCCTTGCCTTGCATCTTCAAGATCAAATCCACGATAATGTCAAGAGCAGCCGAATAGCCTGCCGACAACTCTGTGAACTTAAACTTCTTGCCATATGAATGGATGTAAAAAGCATAAGTCTTGAAATCAAACTCTAAGTTCAATTCGTCATCCTCAAACAAACGACGAAGGATATTCTGAAATACCCCAAACCATTCGTCTATCTCATGGGCATATTCCTTAGCATTCTCACCATCCGCTAAAGCACGCTGCACCTTCAAGTCCACCAAGAACTTGATGAATTCACCCACTTTGTTGACTTTGATGTCACGATATTCCAAATTTGGCTTCTCTGGGTTCTTGACCTCCTTAAACTCAGAACGTCTTTGGTCGCCATAGTATGCCAACAGAAATTGCTTATCCGAAATTGCTTTAGGCAGTAACTCGACCTCGTTCAGAGATAAACTTACCTTACCAGATAAATTTTCTATTTGTTTAGTCCAATATTCGACCCCTTTTTGCCACTTAATTCTCTCTTCATTTGTTTTAGCGGAAGCCAAAAGTCTTTCATTATCTTTTAAAGACTTCTCATAATTTAAAAACAACAAGTCAGAATCATTTGCGATTTTTTCAAGATAATCCACAATTGCCCCCAACAACAAGGTCTTACCAGTACCATTTGGACCGGTTATCAACAAATGTTTCATCTTACCTGCTTCACAGACATTGATGTCAATGCCTGATAAATGAAAGAGTTTTTTAATATGAATAGACTTTAAGTATATGCTCATAACTTGGTTGTATTTATTGATTATAAAACAAATTTAGTACTTTTATCAATAACTTGCAAATTTTCAGCAAATTTCATTTCTGTTTTTAACCCAAATCGCTTTCTATGTTAATATCCAAATGTTTTGACCATTATTTTCAATTTATGCTGAGATTTTATATTCAGGGGTGAATGTTTGGCGATTTCTGACCATGGCTGTGACCAAATGTACAAGTTTGTTCTTGACATTGTTCAGTGCAACCTGCTTCTTCTTTCCTCGTTCTACGAGGCGCATGTAGTACCTCGCCATAATGGGATTGAAGTTGACGGCAGCTAGTGCCGCTTGCGTCAGCATGGCCTTTATCTGGCGGTTAGCCATATAATGTACATGCGGATCGGAATGCACACTGGTTCCCGAATCTTTGCCAAATGGAGCTAGGCCGTAATAGCAGGCAATCTTGCGTGAGTCGTAGTTGAAACGCCGGAAGTTGTCGGTGTACACCATCAGGCACACAGCGTTCTGCGTTCCTATGCCAGGCACCGAGGTCACGATGGTGAACACCTCGGTGAGTTCCTCGTCCGACTTGATGAGATCGGCAATGCGCTTATCTATCTTCTCTATCTCCTTATTGAGTTCAGAGACGATGTGCCGTCCGCTCTGCGAAATCATTGTCTTGACTGGCGACTTCTCCATAGTGAGTCGCTTTTCGCCTCTACGCACCTGGAAACTGCATCTGTGTCTTACGATCATCTGACGGTATAGGAACAGCTCACGCAGTTGTGTAAGCGACTCGCTAAGAGGCTCGTACATAACGGCTTTATCGTAATTCCTCATGGCGTATTCTGCAATCATCGAGGCGTCAGCACGGTCAGACTTCAATCGTCTAAGACCAGATGCGTCTTTGATGCTCTTTGCGTTCTCAAGCCACATGTCGTAGCCTTTACCGTAGAGGAAGTTGCACAGTCCCTTGCTGTAGTCGCCCGTGTTCTCGCCACAGAAGAGCCACAAGGACGAGTCGATACCGCAGGAATTCTGCTCAACCCACTTGACCAACTGCCTATAGCCAGACACGGTTGTCTTGAACTCGTTGAACACTCTAGCAGCGGTTTCTGCCAGTCCGTCTGCAAAAAGGATAGCCACATCAACTTTTTCTTTCGAAAAATCAACTCCGATAAATAAATTCTTCATAACTTTGTACGAGTTATATTGTGTAGAATTGGTCAATAGTTGTATGGACTAACACTCTAACAAGGCTCAGAGCCGATAACTTTCTATCTGGTCTTTGCAACTATGTCGATGAGGACCTAAACGATTTATAGCTTTACGGCTGGGTCATTAGCTGGTTTACCTCTTCGACAGACCGATTCTACCTTTTTACAACAAAGGTACGAAACTGTCTTTAGCAATCATAGTTTTACCTTGATTATTTTGGAGTTTATGCGACTTCGTCGCAATCTTCTGCAAACTTAGAGGTCATTAGGGCTTGCCTGGATTTTGTTCTTTTAGAAGAGTGGATTTTGTTTGGCTTTTAATGAGTAATAGCGAGCTATTGCGAATTAAAAACAAGCAAAAGACACCTTATAAAAAACAAAAGACTGCAAGCAGTAAATATAAAATACAATAAACGGCCTAATGACCGTTTTGGGTTTAACGTTTACTTGCAGTTCTTTCAGTTAAGGTAACCATTCTGCAAAACACTTCTGCCACTTCTTCGCCAGGAGCACCACACGGTCAGCCCGATTCAGACACCATATAAACAATTTGTTCTTTGTATGGTCCTCCAGTTGGTTGCCCATGTGAACATGCATGATAATCTTCTTCCTGCCAAGTAATGCCAGCAAGAGCACAGGCAGCTGGATAATCAAACAAATCCTGTCAGGCACCGTATGGAAATGTACGATGTCGTATCCCCATATCGTGAAGAGTGCCTTGGCGTATGCCTTCAGTGCATACCATAGCTTCACGCCATAGTTGCGCTGAATCTGAGTGCCTAACCATCCACAATGGTATTTCTGCCAAAAGGGCATCCCCTTCATCAGTCTGACGACACTCGCCACGCCTCCCCCACTCTGCTCCGCAGAGCCAACCATCAAGACTCTAGTCATTTGGTGTTCTCCGCTTGTTCACTTACTGTTGCAGCCATCTGGCGTTGCCTTTCAATCATCATATTCCTGTTGGCATTCAGACAGAGAGCAAGGAGCATGCAATATCCCATACCCTTACCAGAGAGCCATGAAGAGTCAGCCATCTGCTCGATGGCGAGACAACAAACAGTGATCATCGCCACTCGATAATAGCGCATATCCTGAATAACATTTATCTCCTTGAACCTTCGTTTCCAGAACCACAAGAAAAAGAAAACTCCGACAATTCCAAACTGTGCCAAAGTAGGATAATATGCATCACAAATAAAGCCTCCCCCTTCGTCAAGTCCCCAAATGTCATTCAAATTGTATTTATAGTATAAAGGCGAATAAAATTTCCATGCTCCATTACATGCAAATGTTCCAAATCCCGGTCCGAAGGGTAAATAATCACACAAAATCTTCAGCGACGTTTTGTATGTCATAGGACGTGCCAAATATTCATTGTTCAATCCTGATACATAATAAGCATCAAAACGTGTCCATGTCACAGTCAAGACAATTGTTGCTATTACAGTGCAATAAAGGATTGTTTTGGGAGACCTGAAATTAAGACGCTTTTTCAAGAAGTAGATAAAGGCGATAAAGCAGACCACCTCACCCATAAACTTGTACTTAGGAGCTATCATTCCCATCAAGACCAGCAATAACGCAATATTGCGGTTGCGCTTTGTCTGCTTTGTCAACAGATACCATGACATACCCGTACAAATAGCCAACTGGCCAAGAACCGGGAACTCTGCATTTCTATTTTCAAAAGAGTCCGGATGATAGATTATCCATGACACCAATGTCAAGACCATCGTCGCCAGCATCCATTTTTTCTGTTTCCTCGAGAATTGAGGATTCAGAATCCAAGTACAGAAAATAATGGTATACGGACGGACCTCCTGCATCAAGTCAAGCAGAATGCCTCCCAAGACATTGACGCCCCAAATCAATGAATAAACGAAATAAAAAGCTATGATGCCCAAACATACTATAAACTCTTTACTTGGTTTTCTGTTGATGTAGCGTTTCCGACACATCAGCAATGTAAACAAGAACAAGATGATTGTCATCATCTCATCTATATTGGAGAAGCCTGGCAAATCATTGTATGCTATACATGTAGGGAAATATATTATCCAATAAAGGGTAAAAAAACGAGCAATACCTTTCATTTTATTTGACTTTTTCTTTGTTAAATACCGATTAAACTCTTTCCGTTATAAAATCTATGCCGCCAATCATTGCTCCGGTCACGGCGAAACCGCTCCATGCATACAGCTCTGGAGCATCAATGCGATATACCTTCTTAGCTCGTGCTATCATGTACAAATCAACAAAAGTCTTCAATGTAGCATCGTCATTTCCGTCATAACTAACATGCCCAACATTATCATGGTCGAGCACTTCGACCGGTATATCTTCCAACGAATCGAGGAAACGTTTGCTGTCGCTAAACACCAGGATGCGACATTCTGCGTTTTCTTCTTTTATTTTTAGCAACCCTTGCTTGCAGTGGTTTATAAGTGCCACCTTTTCCTCTTCGGTACGCAAAGCGTTATCCCAGCAAGTCACTTTTTCAAAGTTCTCCAAGGCATTGACAAACCGCAAGTGTACAGCCACATAACTCCGCTCGTCGTAGCCGCATTGGTCGATAGCAGCCTGCAAACGATCTGAAGGACGGAACAGCTCGGCATACAGCTTGCTCCATTCGTATCCCGACTCAGGGAACACCTTCGGTTGACGGTTGCCTACATAACTGTAGCAATGATACTCCTTGTTCTTGCTAAGTTTTGTACGTCCTTTCCACGAATCTTCCTTCAAGAAATTCAACTCGTTAAAGAATCTTGTACCTATCAAAGAGTAATTTAAGTCTGTATACTCAGCCACCCAATCTACAGCATTCGGCTGCAGGTAGTCTTCCAACCGAAACGGCGTCTTGAACACGATGCGGAAATCATACCCGTTAAGCTTGGCGATATTATAGCAGTCAATCATTGCTTTCATTCTGTCCGCCAAGCCTGGATGCTTAATGTTGGGATCTATCACGAAGCAAAACGTGTTCTTCTTGTAAGCCGAACAAAGACGCAAGCGCAAAATATACGGAAAGTTGCGCTGCAGATTCTTCACCCACAAAAAGCCACATTTCCTTACTATGTTTCCTGCAATCTTTTTTATAAACTTCAACATATCTATTTGTTTCTATTCTTCCAGTTGATAAGCGATTGAACCCACGCCTCGGGCAGAATGCGCTTTACTAATTCCTTCAGCGAGAACTTCTTGTCCACCCAAGTGCCTGCAAAATGATGTATGGTACGAGTGTTCTTCTCAACATGGATGCGCCCCGTTGTCACATTAATAGGACAGAAATATTCTGCCGGGTAGATGTAGATATCATCGTCCACTTTCTGTATACCCTCCACATTCTGAAGTCCGTTCTCCATCAAGACCTTCGTACAGATATGCACCACGGTTATCTGGTTTCTCATATTAGCTTCGCATATAAAATGCTTGTTTTCATAGTAGTCGAGCATTTTCTTTATGACACCGAGGCCGGGGGCTACCCCCAGGCCGAGGCCGGGGGCTACCCCCAGGCCGAGGCCGGGGTTGACGCTCGCGTTGCTCGCGTCACCCTTTTCTGAATTCGGATCGGTCTCGAAACCCATAAAGTTGCCCCGAGCTATGATGTCGTCAATAGGTCGTATCACCTCGACGTCCGTATCGAAGTAGATGCCGCCATACTTATGCAGAATCCAGAAACGGGCATAGTCGCTCACGAAAGCATACTTCTTCTGAGCGTACGCCTCTGCCGTATACGGAATGATATTAACATCGAAGTTATCCTCATTCCACTCTTTTATCTCATAATCAGGCAAATACTTCTTCCACGAAGCGATGCACTTCTGTGCCAGTTCAGGCAATGGGTTTCGGCCAAACCAACAGTAATGTATTATTTTTGGTATCATTTATTTTATCAAATTAAATCAGCGACAGGAAATGTCCTTTAATGTATATAAATCATCCAACTCATTCATCAGCCACTTCATTCTCACATTCCAACTTCCGAGTTTTTCAGCTGTTTCCCTGTTTTTGTCAACAAGAGACTGATAAATTTCTATGTTTTCCAATACATCTGCAATCAGTTCTTCTGCTGAGATATCATCACGAAGTTCTATTACAGGATTATATCCGATGAAATCAACAAGTTCCTGTGGCGCATGTCCCACCATCACCATCCGTGAAAACATACACTCCCAATAGCGTTGCGTAAGAGTTTCTATATCACCAGCCACTTCGGGCTGCGTCATACTTCGTGGCAGAGTAATGGTAACTTTAGCATCACCCATTGCCCCGTAAAGCTGTTCGTTGGTGAAGATGAACTTGCCGTTCTGCTTCGTGCAGACATGCTGCAGCGGCGCCCCATCGATCTTCACACCAGCCAGTTTCGCCGAACTGACCACCTTATCGTTCGACCGTCCGAACTCCAGCAAGTCAATCTTTCTGTCATTCAGAAGTTTGCCCTTCTGATAAACCGACTCGTCTACAGCCTCAGCACACCAGATAACATCTATATTCTGCCATCCTTCGTGCTTGCCCGAGAACCGCTCCTGCATCTTCTCAGCGGTCTGACGCGAAGAAAATATCGCCGTCCTCACCCCATGCTTTCTCAGCCATCGGCAAGTCTTTTCGAAGTAGCGAGGCCAGCAGTCCCAGAACATCGGCACAACCTCAAACCTCGCATAGTCGGGGAACGAGTCGAACGAAAGCGACACCGGCTCAACGAACCTCAGTCGCGCCTCCTTCCTACTCTTCCATATCGTAGGCAGCTCCCATCGGTACGCCGCTCCGTGCAGCCACCGAGGAGGATAGTGCTCCTGCGCCACCAGCCCCCCGTTTCTTACCCAAGCCGCAAACGGCGCCTGCTTGAAGTTCAAGAAGCCGGGGTGAGCGAAAGGAGCCACCGCCTTTATTGTTTTATTCATCTATATTAATCTTTCAGTTTTGCCTCTAACATAGTATATATGCGATTCATCTTATTGTTAACGCCCTTTCCCATGTAATCAGAAGCGTTCCAACAATGAAGCCAGCAATCATCCATCAGAGAGTAACCATTTCTGAAAATGTCATCGTCCTTGTTATCTAACATAATATGCTTGTCAGACACCAAACGATAATTATTCCAATCTATTCCTTCAAAATATCTATAGTAGTTGCATGCACCAGTATCACCATGGAGATGAAGAGAAGGACGAAAATCTACACCTTTCTTTATTAATAAACTCATAGGCATTCCAAACAGACCTGGCCATACATAACACCTATGCTTTGTTCCATAAAAGAATTGCTTATCAAATTGTGTTGATATGTCAAAGTCATCAATTAAGAACAAGTCGTGATCCAGAAGCATGAAATATTTGGCTCCACCATTCTTGATATATTTGTTGAAAAGGTAGTTGCATGCAATGCCATGCGAATAGCTGCCATATCCCTTTGGTAAGAACTCCTGCTTAGGTAGTTTTACATACCCTACAGGTATGCTGCAAAACAACGATTATGGCACTGATGCCCTTCAAACCATCAACCCAATCAAGACGAGACTGTGTATGTATTCTTTGTTCTGTCATTATTCAATCGGCTTTTTAAGTTGACCATGATAGAACGGATTTTCATATCCCCGATATCCAAAGTATTGGCGTAACAAAAACATTATGCGGTAACGCAGCAACTGAGTTGCAGACATGGCGGAGCTAATCTTCGCTCCAGACGTGCCACTAACACCTTCCATTGCTGGCGGTGTCCAAAACATGCAATGGTGTCCGTTTTTTTTCGTCCAGTCTTGAATACTATCATAGAGCACATGCTCGAAATGGCGACACTTGCTATCGTTTATCTCCTCACGCCGTGGAAGGAACAATTCCTTGAAGAAGGATACGGGAGCCATCACCACCTGACTGGTGGCGATGTTTCCATCCCAATCATCCTTGCTAATATTAGCGTATACCGTATTTACGTCCTTACAGCTACGACACAAGTCGTTGATGTTCAAACAAAGTAGTCTCCCCGTAATCTTTACTATTTGCAAATGAGGGGGTAGTACTGAGCAAGCGAGAATGAGTTATTCCATACTCCATTATCGCAGCCTCTCCATACCCCTTACCACGTGAACGATCGTAATCGTTGCCATCATAGCAGAGCATTTCCATTCGTCCTTCGTCTATCTGTTTCTGATGGCTGTCAGAGAAGTCATACCCGGAATTCTCTACAAGCAGTATTTTCATATCTGTATTCTCAAGATACCAGTTAAGTGTATCCTTATACTGCTGAAGACGAATTTCCGGGTTGCTCAATTTGGTATATGCCATTCCCTTAGAATTGACACATGCCGTAAGAAAAAGAATTTGAGTCATTAGCTAAAATTCATATTATTACAGAAACCGATTAGGCCAACTTGCCTTCAATTCCGTCGACAAAAGCCTCTACGCTGTCGAGCATACCAACCTCGCGGAGCTTGAACACGATATCGAACTCCTTTTCGATCAAGCCTACAATCATCATCTGAGCTACAGAATCCCAATTGTCAAAATCGTCGGTAGTCATATCCTCTGACAATTCGATTGTCTCGTCGTTGAAGGCTGTTCTAAAAATTGGGGTGAGTTTTTCTAAAATTTCTTTTCTTTCCATTGTTGTATCTCCATTAAAATATTTATAATTCGAAATGTTTCTTGATAGCCTTTCTATCCACCTTGCCGTTTGCATTAAGCGGAATAGACTTGATGAACAGCCACTTTGCAGGAAGTTCGTAAGGAGGAAGTTCGTTGGCAAGCTGTGCCTTATGGTCTTTGAAGTCGTACTCCTTGCCTTCTATAATGATTGCGAGTTCTGTGTTATCCTGCTCATTTACAAAAGGCATGACAACAGCGAACCTGCCACCCGAAATCTCCGAATATCTATTTTCTATCTCTCCCAACTCCACACGGAAGCCGTTGATTTTTACTTGGAAGTCCTTCCTGCCTACATACATCAGATTCTGGTCATCTCCATAGTAGCAAAGGTCGCCAGTGCGATAGTAACGCTCACCGTTTATATCCAAGAACTTCGCCTTGTTTTCTTTCTCATTCATCCAATAGCCTGGTGTGAGCTGGCTTCCACAAAGGCATAGTTCTCCTTCTATGTCTTTATCCTTAATGATTTGGTCGTTATCATCAAGCAGCAAAAGACCGCTATTAACAAAAGTCTTGCCGATATTAATGATGTCATTGCTTGACAATGGGTTGGCTATGTTGCTCTTATCTATCTTATAATATGTACAATATACAGTATCCTCTGTTGGTCCGTACATATTATAGCTAATCATATTCTGGTTACCTTCATGCCAAGCCTTAAGAACTTTACCAGTCAAAGCTTCACCTGCCAATATGTTATATCGTACGCTCGCCAAGTGCAATTCTGCCATATAGGGCAACATGTTTCTTATCATAGAAGGTACCATCTGTAAAACTGTAAGATGATAGTCCTCAAGAAGTCCAGCTATATAGCTGAATTTTATAGCCTTGTGAGGTATTGTATATACGCTTGCGCCCTTTGTCAAAGGTAACACATAACTGCATACAGACATGTCAAAAGTGAAATCAAATGGTTGTAAACACTTGTCTTCTGCAGTAATAGTTAGATTCTCCACATGATTCATTGAATCAATAAATGCTGCAACATTACCTCGTGATAGTTGTACGCCCTTAGGCTTGCCTGTACTACCAGAGGTAAAAATGATATAAGCAAGTGCCGAGTCGTCAACATCCTTGATACTAATTGTATCTTTTCTTACGTATCCATCAACAACTACATCCTTAGTAGACAGCATGTTTACGCCATCAAGAGATATGTCGTACTTCTTGTCTGCAGATAAAATATAATGAGACCCAATACTTGTTACAACTTCTATATGACGCTCTCTTGGCTGCTTAGGATTTAGTGGCACATATGATTTACCACATGCCCATAAAGCATAAATGGAAGCATAAGTTCTGATATCATCAACGGTATACAACGCAATATTACCCTCAGGCAAATCAACAACGACAGAGTAAATCTGTTCTATAATATCATAGAACTGCTTGTAGGTGTACATTCTATCACCTATGCAAAAAGCAACTGCGGTGGAATCTTTTTGAGAAAGCACCGGTTTTATTATTTCTTCAACGAAATTATTTAACATATACTTGTAAATTTTCTGATCTCCATCAGTCTGTTCATAAAATACTTGTTGTAGTTCTTCTCCAACTTATCCAAAGGCAAACGTTCTTCCTCTGGATAGAGAAGCTGCTCATGCTCTATGATTTCTTCAGGACGCAAACTGAAACCGATAACCTTTGCAGGGTTTCCCATGACAATAGAGTATGGAGGAACGTTGCTGCGAACCACTGCACCTGCACCAACCGTTGCGCCACGACCCACCTTTACACCACTGAGAAGGGTTACATTTGTACCAAGCCACACATCTTCTTCTACTACCACATCCTTTTCTATATCCTCAGAATGCTGTGAGGCACTAATGTTAAACCATTTGCCAATCTCACGACCATGATTGCCGGTAACAACAGTCAGGCCAACAGCGGTACATGAATTTTTCTTCATGATGAAACGACCAGTATACGAGATCAACGTAAAGCCATCATCAATTGCTGCTCCATCATAAAGCAGCACTTTTGAATAGTCAGAAAGAAGATTCGGCTCACCAATCTTTGCTCCTTTGCCACAATAACCCAATTTCTTAAGTCTGCGTTTCGCTTTATAGCGACCGATAGCACCTAAGATCTTTAATCGTAATTCAAATATGTTCATAGTGATGTTGTTTATAATTTTATCTTATTTAGCAACTTATGTAGTATAAGCAAATCATATCTCTTATATAAACCAGGATATAAACTTCTGCATTGCACATCATAGTTAGGACGTTCTCCTAAAAAAAGTTTATACAGACACATGCGCTCCCAAAACGATTTGCCAGAGAAATTCAAATGTCCCAAGAAATCTTCTTTGATGTCTTTTCTTCCCTTGCTTGCCGCAGCAAAAACCTGATTACATACCATAATAGGTTTTGGGTTGTAGTATATATTAGCGACGTTATATACCTTGAAAAGCATTTCGTCATCTTCAAAACGCCTCAAGTTTTCATCGAACAAGCACTGCAACGCCAATTGTTTCGTTAAAATAAAAGAACCGGTTCGAGGATTGATTTTACCTTGATAATAACTTTTAAATGGATTTTTTATCTTTCCTTCCTTTGCATTATCAGCTATTATTCTATGCTGTCCATTGTCTGCATACCACGAGAAATCAATGAAATTGAACTCTGGATGGGAATTTATTGCATCGCGGAACATTCTCAATGACTCTGGCAACATTTCGTCATCTGCATCAAGAAACAGTATCCACTCGCCTTTCGCATTCTTAACGCCAGTATTACGAGCCTTGCTCGGTCCGCCATTCTCCTGCTTAATCAGTCGGATGCGCGGATCGTTCATAGCCTCAACAACTCCAACCGATCCGTCCGTGGAACCATCGTCCACTATCACAATCTCAAAGTCGTCGTACTCTTGTGAGAGCACGCTCTTCAGAGACTGCGCAATAGACGCCTCCTTGTTATATAAAGGTATTACTACTGAAATCATTTTTTCTTTGTGTATTTATGAATTTTTTCCAAGACAACGGCACACTTGTTCATCAAATAACTTGCTACACCACCATCTTTGTAGATTCTGTTGAAGATTTTACCTGCCGGAGAGAAAAGGAAATAGATATGCTCTTTTCCTACGGGCATCGTTGGCGACACGAAACTCTGCTTGCAATGCTTAATGAGTTCTTTGATGTCTGCCGTGAGACCTTTCGCCGTCTTCACATCTTTATATATCTGCAAGCTGAAGAACGGAGAATAATCCTGGTTCTCAATGAAGCTCATGTGCCACCAGTGAACGATCGCAGCATCAGCAAAATACTTCAAGGACATCGCCACCTGGGCGTTATAAATGCCAGGAAGCTCAGAGATTATGTAACCAAACTCCTTGTCTGTAGCAAGCAGAGCCGGTTGGTCTTGGCTTTGTTCCTTTTCGAAACAGGAATAAGTCCAGTTCTCATTCCAACGTTTGTAGAACTTGCGTGTCAGTTCGTTGTCTGCAACAAACATAACACCAGAGTTAAACCAGTATTTAGAGTCGGAAACATCTGTTTTGAAAATCTTATTCACTGAGTTTGTCGGTGGGAACATACATTCAGACAGAGGCAGATGACCATCTGGCACAGCTGCAATATCGCAAGTCAGATTGTCAATATCATCCAACGGCTTGCAGATAACCGTATCCGTATCAATGAAGAGGTATGCGCCATCAATCTCGTTGCGCACCGTGGTCTTAATGACTCGTGAACGCTGCTTGGCATTATAGTTCGCCGGTACCGGCACAACGACGATGTTAGTTATCATGCCACAGAGTTCTGGGAATCTTTCCACGTACTTCTTCGTCGGTTCATCCACCAGCACGTTGACCGTCACCTCTGGATGGAACTGGCGAAGAGAATAGAGCGACACCCACAGCTCCTCCAAGAAGTAATCTTTCTCGGAGCTAATTAGTGTGTATACTATCGGGGTTTTCATCATCTTTTAATATGTAGTTTATAAAGGATAAAACTGCAAAGTGTCTGTAAATCCAATTTATAAAATTGTGATTTTATTATCCTTTGAGCTTGTTTATTTGACATGAATTTCTGTACTGATGGAATTGTAGAGATTCTATTATAGAAACCATAATCGAAATGTTCCTTCATAAATGCATTCTGATTCCATGCTGCTTTAAATATATTTCCTTTTACATCATATAGAGAGAACAAAGCATTTTTTAGAAGCCCAAAGTTATAAATCCAGAAAGGAAGTATTCTGTCATCATAAATATTATATGCTTCTATAAGTTCCTTCATTCCTATGAATAACTTACAATAACGATTCAAACAGACTGTAGAAGACAAAGGGCGACGGCTCAAACTGTTATGATCTGATTCATTAATTACATAAGATGCGTATGAGGTTGTCGCAACACCTTGAACATATTTCAGTACTTCATAACAAAACAGACGATCTTCAGAAATAGGCAATGAAGTATCAAATCTAATCGAATGTCTGTCTAATAATGACTTACGATAAGTCCTATCACAAGCACACATGTATTGTAAAACATCGGTTTCAGAGAAAAGATGTTTTACTTGTTTTTTACCGATATATGCTTTTGCTTCATAAATATGACTTGGATGCTCTGGTCCGCCTTCATATTGAAGTCCACAAAAAACAATATCTACGCTTTGTTCCGATTCAAACGACTCTTTAAATTGGCTCAAATGATTAGACAAAATACGGTCATCACTATCGACAAATACAATCCAATCACCTTTTGCTTTTTCTAAACCTAGATTTCTTGCAGTTCCCACACCACCATTAGGCTTATCGAAAACTTTAAATCTGTAATCTTTTAAGGAGTATTCTTTACAAACAGATAGTGAATTATCCGAACTTCCATCATTAACGAGAATACACTCAAAATCGTCAAAATCTTGAGAAATAACACTATCCAAGCACTTTGGAAGTGTTTTAGCACGATTATATACAGGAATAATTATTGAAAATAACATATTATTTCTTCCAATTTATATTACTTTGAATAATTTTAGCTGGTATACCCCCAGCTAAACTTTTGGGCTGTTCAATTGACTTTACAACAACTGCACCTTGTGCAATGATACATCCATCTGCAATAGATATATTTTTATTAATTATTGTATTAGATGTCAACCAAACGTTATCTCCTATTATAACATCACCAATTTGAGGTGATACATGACCATCATGTGTTATCTCATGACCATCATTATTATTAATTTGCACATTCCAACCTAAAGAACAGTTCTTGCCAAATTTAATTAATGACGAGGAACGCAAAAAACAATTTTTGTTACAATAGAAATCGTTGCCTAATACTATCATTGAATTGTTGTCTACACGTAAAACAGAACCTTGCGATATAACTGTAAAACCTTGAAAGATTAGCTTAGAATCTTTTGACATGTATATACAACCTTTCATCTCCTGCAAGCCAGGACTTCCGCAATCACCGAGAAACACACTTTTTCGATATGGCAGATGAAGAATAAGTTGCCCTCGCTTCAGACCATGAATACGAAAATTCGTTGTAATCCAAACCGGCATATAAACAGCCTGTCTGAATGGCAGATAGCGAAAGTTGAAATAGAGTGACTTTATAAAATTAAGTATTTGCATGTTACCACAATTGTTTAGTGTTCCACTTTTCGTCATATTTTGCAGCAAAGGCGACAAGTCTATTCCACAACGGACTTAAAACCTTATCTATACTAGCCATAATTAGCATTGTACCCAAAGCAAATATAATGAGCCTAAATTCCGCAGCATTTTAGTTTAACTTATTTTATAAGTACCTGAGCAACAAAAAGTTGCTCAGGATTTTGCTATGTCAGATTTTTCACCTATCTTAGTGTTGCAAATCAAAATATGTATCAAACCCGACAGACATGGCAAAGGTAGCAATAAAATCTGAGAAACTCTCTCCTTTTGGAGGAATTTTTTCAATAATGGAGCAATTTGACTCCAATCTCTCATCTGTAATCGACTCAACCCTCGGTATGAGATGTAGGCTGTATGGTTATCAATACAGCGAAATCATCCGTTCGCTTATGAGCGTTTATTTCTGTGGCGGCTCATGCATAGAGGATGTCACCACTCATCTGATGTACCACCTCTCGCTTCATCCGACACTTCGCACATGCAGTGCCGACACGATTCTCAGAGCCATAAAGGAACTGACCCAGGATAACATTTCCTACACATCCGACACTGGCAAGACCTACGACTTCAACACGGCAGACAAGCTGAATACACTGCTCCTCAATTGCCTATTGTCCACAGGGCAACTGAAAGAGGGCGAGGGGTATGACGTTGACTTCGACCACCAGTTCATAGAGGCTGAGAAGTATGATGCGAAGCCTACATACAAGAAGTTCCTTGGTTATCGCCCTGGCGTGGCGGTTATTGGCGACTTGATTGTCGGCATTGAGAACAGCGACGGCAACACAAATGTCCGTTTCCACCAGAAGGACACGCTGAAGAGGTTCTTTGAAAGGTTTGAACAGAACAAGCTTATTATCAACCGTTTCAGAGCTGATTGCGGCTCGTGTTCTGAAGAGATAGTGGAAGAGATTGCTAAACACTGCAAGACCTTCTATATCCGTGCCAACCGATGCAGTTCGCTCTACAATGACATCTTTGCCCTCAGAGGTTGGAAGAAAGTGGAATTGGGCGGCATTGAGTTTGAGCTGGCCTCCATTCTCATCGAGAAATGGAAAGGGAAGGCATACCGTCTTGTAATCCAAAGGCAGAAGCGGATAGACGGCGAACTCGACCTGTGGGAAGGAGAATACACCTACCGCTGCATCCTTACAAATGACTACGAGTCTTCCGAGAAAGAGATTGTCGAATTCTATAACCTCCGTGGAGGGAAGGAACGCATCTTCGATGACATGAATAACGGATTCGGCTGGAACAGGCTTCCAAAATCCTTCATGGGAGAAAACACGGTGTTTCTTCTGCTTACGGCACTCATACGCAACTTCTATAAATTCATCATGGCGAGGCTTGACGTGAAGAGGTTCGGACTCAAAGCAACAAGCCGCATCAAGGCGTTTGTCTTCAAGTTCATCTCTGTGCCAGCCAAATGGGTCAGGACATCAAGGCAGTATGTGCTGAATATCTATTCATGCAACAACGCTTATGCTGATGTGTTCCAGAATGACTTTGGATGACACCGACAACTTATGGTCGTGATTTTGCGTATTGCCTCAAGTCGCATGGTGGGGTAAGGGGATTTAATGCGTCTTTGTGGCGATTTTTGCTGCGTTGCACCCTCTTTTGCCACAGTGTCGCTACCTTTTTGACCTCTGTGTCATCTTATGAGGGCGGTTGCGGATTTGAGGATGAGAACAAGAATCAACAATATCGGAGATTGAACAAATCCATTTACAATATGTATAGGATATTCAAAGCAGTTATGCCAAATTATACCTGGACACTGTAATAAGTAACATGCAAAAATACTTCCACCCATCCAATTTACAAAATGAGAGTTGAACTTTAGTCTGGAAAACAAGGCAAACACCCAAATACTATTAATCATAATTACTGGGCTATCATAAGCAAAAGAGTATTTCCATATCTTTCCAGCAAGAAAAGGAACAAGCATAAAACCAAGTACTAACAAAACATTGAAGAAAAGATATCCTCCTAACATTTTACTTTTGGAAAAGCTTTCTATTCTTGCCTGTTCATGGCGTATCGTATTTCCTATGACATACAACAAAATAAAATTAGTCAGATTCTTTCCCTCGACAAGATAAATATCTCCTTCTGTGACATTACCTATATAAATACTCATAAATGCAAGTATAAACAACAGGTAGAGTCGTTGGTTTCGAGTTATATTTGCAAGATACCGATTAATGATTGGTGAGAAAAGAAAGAGGTATAAATATGTATTTAAATACCATAAAGCATCAAAGCCAAAAATAAACACATTCTTTAATACTTCTTTCAATCCTTGTCCATTAATTATGGCAGGAACTGCTAAAAATGGAACAAGGTATACATAACCTTTAGAGCATAAGCGCATCAGACCTCGTAATGAGAATCGAATGCCAAAATAGCCGCTAATAAGGACAAAAAGAGGTACGCCTATATGAAGTGGTATTTGTAATGCCTGATATAATGACTCTCCTTGATGCAACGGACTTACTACAAAAATCAGTAGATGATACACAATGATACATAACATTGCAAAACATCGAAGCAATTCAATATTACTTTGTCTTTCCTTCATTTTTATTTTTTTTATTATAATCTCCATCTAAACCAATGAAAAAACATTCGAACACGATTTAATTCTAATGAACTGGGACACACGATTAGATACCTTATAAAATAGTGGAAGGGACAACCGTATATGAAGTCTTTTACATTACGCACAACCTTAGCTTTATATTCTTCTTTAATTTTACGAACCAATTCATTATTAGTATCAAATTGATAGATAAACTTGTTCATCCATTCATAAAAATCATAAGAAGCCTTTAGTTTAGCTATGCATTCGCTTTTGCCACGGCGGTTACCAGAAATACTCAACTCTGAAGTACGATAACAAAATGCAACTTTTTGAGTAGTACAACAACCACCCATAGCCATCATGATATGTGTAGCATCATCTGAGAACCAGGCTTTAGGGAAATCCACATACCCATTATTGTTCTTTAGTACTTTTGTATTGTATACATAATTTGCTTCACAAGAAATGAACCCTGTCTTATACATTCTTTCTATAAAATGCAAAGGATCTAAATACTCTTGTGTTGGTAATTCTTGCCTTATTTCTATACCATGTTCATCTATTTCACGAACTTTAGCTCGAAAAAGATTTGCACTAGGATACCTACATACGAGACTATCTATTTCTTTCATAAATTCTGGTTCGTAAACATCATCGTCGCTTGCCATGATGAAATACTCCGTATCGCACATATCAACCAAGAGATTCCAATGAGAGACAAGACTCTTGCCACCCATATTCTTCTCGTTACGGCGAAAGACGAAGCGTGGATCGTCACTGCAAGTCTTTTCGAATATAGATTTCAGATCATGCGGTGAGCAGTCGTCACTTACAATAACCTTGAAATCTGTATATGTCTGTTCTTTTATACTCTCCAAGGCCTCAGCCAAGAAATTTGGCTTGTAGGCAGGGAGAAGAAATGTATATTTTGTCATTATTTTCGAATTATAGTTTTAACCAATTATTTTTTATCTATTTATTGAAATAAGCTATTCCGCATGTTACTACCATTGCTACAATAAAGTAAGCTATCCACCATCCCTGTTTCGAGTATTCTGTGATAACAGGAAATTCTGCAAGCCGCTCTATTGGCAAGCCATAGATACCTATAATCAATAATGAAACCAGTTTGAAAGCAAGGAAATGCCATGTAAGAATCGTAAGGGTATTCTTTCCTATGAAATCCAAGATTTTAGCACATATACCTTGCGAAGATTTCATTTTATCAAATAAAGAATAGAAGCTCCATGAAGCAAGTACTGCAGTTATTATATATGGAATAAACCGCTTGTTACTGTATGAATTCTGCCCCATAGCTATATTCCAAACAAAGGAGCCTATTAATGTTATTGATAGCGATAAAACTATTTGCCAATAGTTGAAAGTTTTTACCCTATACTTCGCAAGACTATAGCCAATATATATCAATAAGGCTGCAGCAAAAGCTTGCGATGAGATATTAATGAATGGAATCTGCCAGCATGTTTTATTTAGAATAGTACATATTACTATAAGAATTGCCCCCCCACACAGCGGTTGCTTCACATATCGAATCACAGGCCATATAATGAGAGATCCGAAAAACAAAGCATTCATAAACCAGTAGCCACCGAGAAGTTGCTCATGTCCCTGCATCTTGAATATTATAGATGTAGCACGGCTTAAAAACTCCGAGAATGCATATAGATGAGACACATGTTCCTTCCAACCATATTGATTGCTATAAAAATGAAGGTGGAAGCATATATTGTGCAGTAACAGAAATAGCAAACTCCATTTCACATACGGCCAATAGATACCCTTTACCTTATTATATATGTATTTTTGAGGGGCAGAAAGGTATTTTTCTTTAAAGCAATATCCTGAAGCGATAAAGAAGATAGGCATGTGGAACATATAAATAAAAGCAACAACCTGTGGATTTACCCTTGTATGACCTAACACCATCAGGGAGATACCTAATGCTTTTAGATAATTGACAGAAGTGTTATAAGCTTTCATTATATATGAGTTTTTTGAACGAACTCAACAAATTTATCCATACCTTTTTGTGCAATAAGTTTTGCTTTCTTCTGAGCATCAGTATCAGGCTTCAATGAAGGAATCAACTTTCTAATTTGCTCTAAACACTTCTCTTGGTTATCTTCAGAATCCAGAGTTTTACTAAACTCTATGCACCATTCTGTTTTACCCAATGTTTCAAGCAGACCTGCCATCTTATGCTCATAACTCAAAGCAATACAAGGAACGGCTTGATTGAGAGCAAAGACAATAGAATGATAACGAGCTCCTATCACATATTTTGCTTGACTGATAAGTGTCTGCTGGATATCGCTGCTATAACAGTCTGCAGTAACGATGATGCGGCTGTCATTTTTAGCTTTTGCCAAGTCACGGAATAGTTCCACATCATTCAAAGCATATTCCCTTCCACAGAACAACTGAGGCAACATCAAAATATTTAATTCTGGATTGGCTGCCCATATCTCATCCATTACTTTACAATAGAATTTGATGACAGTCTCGTGACTTATTCTTCCTTTATATGCATAATGCCATAGCAAATAGTTAGGAACGAAAACCATATAAGGTTTGTTACCTATAACATATTTTAATTCGTATGGTATTTCCACTTTTGGAGAATCCAAAAAGGCTGAATCAATTGATGATATATACGATATTCCTAATTCGTCGGCAAGGACTTCTGTTTTATGATCACGTATTGAAAGAAAGCTGAAATAGTTAAGCATCTCCATACTAACTTCCTTGAACTTACGATTTGATTCTGTTTCCGTTGGGAAAGGACCGAAAGAACGTCCATAATATGCCAATGGTTTCTTGAAAGCTTGTGCCATCTTCAAGTGCATCAGGTGGTTCCAATCTTGGAAACCACCCATACAAATTCCGCCAGGAGCACAAAGCACCAGATCAGCCCACTCATAATCAGCCTTGTATTTGCTGATAGATGGTCGTAGTTTCAACAAACCATATCGTGCGATATCTATCCCGTGCCATAGATAATCATTTAAATGATAAAAACCTACAGGATCAACAATGTAATCAACTCGCTTATCATGCACTGCAAATTGTCTTACACTCTCCTGAAGATATGAACTTGACATCACCCTAATGTCGACGTCCGGTATGCGTTGCAATAAAGTACGTATAAGTCCTTTATGAGCAGACTCATCACCACGGTTAAAACCAGGTTGGTTTACTATTAGTATGTTCATTAATAAGATTTATATTTTGACACTATACACCGAAACTTCAATAGTATTGATTTGTTCATTAGTGAAAAGTGTTGGTTTTTGAAATGTCCTTACGACTTGAAACTGCAATTCTGAAATTATCTAAAAGTTCTCCAAAAGCTACTAAAACAATTGGAACCTCATTTTCAGGAATGCCAAATTTTTCTAATTCTTTAAGTTTTTCAAATTCAAAGCCACACGAAAGCGGGATACATCCTAACCCCAGTGAATGTATAGCATTTATAAGATTCATCGCATAAAGACCACCATCAACATAAGCCTGATGAACTTCATAATACAAAAAAGCCTTCAAATTTGCCGTTACAAGTATTGAATGTTTTAGTTCTTCCTCAAATCCACGACATCCACCTTGCCATTTCATTAGTTCAACACTTAGTTCGCCAGTAAACACATGAGTTTTCCAACCCTGTCGGTTACAAGCTGATGGGGTTCTTTGTGCTAGTTTTAGTAATCTTATAATGGTATTTCTATCTATTGATGCTGAAGAAAAATATCGTATAGAATGACGACTATACAAAAGCGACTCAAAATCTTTGTTACACATCTTTAAGATATCGGTCTTATTCACATTCATCACACCAGCATGTGATTGAATCGTTAATGGCTGACATTCTTTAGCTAATGCTTCAAACCGTTTTTTAATTTTATCTATCTCAACTCCGTTTGACTCTGTGTACTCTATGTATTGTTTAATAGTCGACAATGGATATTCTAAAAAATCCTTATCCTTGTCACCATATTGGATAAAGTACTTTTGTAATCTATCTAATAATATTAGTACTTTCTGTTGACCAAATCCTTTTCTCGGATTTCTCATAGACATTCCTTTTTCTATAACATGGTTTTCACGTAGCAACGTATATTGCATTTTTTCAATGTCGTCATCCGTATGATGAGAGGCATTATACTTGCTCGTTAACATATAGAAATGCTTTGATTCTTTGATAAATCTATCCTCCATCCATATTTCTGAATGAGGACATAAGATTCTTAATAAAATCGACTTTACTTTTTGCTTAATTCTTCCAAACATAATATTACCCTTTTCTTTTTATCATTGATATGGCATCTTGCAATATCGCCTTAAACCATAATTGTGATGTTGTATAATACATAAGAACTCCAACACTGACACATAAAACAAACTTTATATATTGGTTTATTTGTAATAAAGTTAAAGTGTATACTACAATTCCCATAAATAATGCATTTGTTAATATGGGCAATATATCAAAAATTTGTTTCCTTATTGGTACATTTAAAACTTTGCTTGTAAAATAAGTATTCAAAGAAAAACAATATATATAGAATATATTAAATCCAATACACATACCAACAACGCCAAATGGAATGGCACCAAATATTGATAATAGCCCCATTGAACGTTTAAGCATCTCTAACTTTAATACAACATCTGTTCTGCCCACAACTTTCAATACACTAATATGTATGAAACTTAATGGTTGCCATATTAATGCGCAACACAAAAGTTGACACAAAAAAATACATTCATACCATTGCTCATTAAGAAGTATTTTAATGAGAGGGGAGGCTGTAGCACAGAGACCTAGCATCATTGGGAAAACGATAAATGCTGTTGTTCTCATCATTTTTCGATAGATTTCAATTAACCTCTCTCTATCATTGTTTATTTTACTTAATACAGGAAATGTAACACTTCCCAAAACGCTACTCAACTCAGTAGACGGCAAAGAAGCGAAGCCTTGTGCTCTAGAATATATTCCTAGTTGTCTTGCACTAAAGAATTTACCAATTACTAATGGATATAAGTTATCGTAAACCTGCTGTATTAAAGACGAAGCCAACACTTTTGATCCATAATTCCATAAATAGTGAAAGGAGTCCTTTGAGAATTCTAAGGTCGGACGCCATCCAGCCATTATCCAGATCAAAATGGCGTAGAGTAGACCACCCGCTATTTGCTGAAACACCAAAGCCCATACACCCCATCCGCAATACGCTAAAGCTATACCGATGACTCCTGAAAACAGATTTGTGGCAACACCTAATTTTGCTGGCGTCTTGAAATCAAGCCGTATACTAAACTGAGCACTTTGAACGACACATAAAGAATTGATAACGACACCGAGTCCAATCACTCTTAGAACAGGTGAAAGAATCTCCATATTATAGAAGTCCGCTATGAAGGGTGCTGCGACAAAAAGCATCGCATATCCAACTATACCTACTCCAATATTGAAGAAAAACTCTGTCGAAAAATCTGTTTGCGTTCTGTCTTGTTTAGCAATTAGCGCCTGTGAAAAGCCACAATCGATGAAGACTGAAACAACACACATGAAAACGCCAAGCATACCTATTACGCCATATGCGTCAGGAGAAAGCAATCTTGCTAAAATCAATCCAAAGACAAATCGCATTCCTTGATTCGCAAAATTTCCTGCAGCGCTCCAATATAACCCCTTCTTTGTTTTTTGTTTTAAATTATCTTGACTCATAAATTAAATAATAACCTGAGTTCGGGATAAGCGACAGTCGTTTTTCTTGCTATGCCAGATTTCCGATAGGTGCATATTACATTTGCCCTCCAAACAATATGGATGGCAAAATGCAAGGATTGTAAAGTCCAAATGAAGTTTACTTTATAACAGCAAGCTGTCCGTCAACATTCTCTATGCAATAGTCAATGTTGATGGATGGCTTCTTTTCAAAGAAGCTATACGCAGCCAAAACAGAAAGGACATTCATTACGAAATTGAACACGCTACGATGTCTTGAATGTACAAGTTGTGCAACATTCTTAAGTTCGTCATTGATGGTTTCTATGACAGATCTTTTACGCAACAGAATCTTGTCATACAATGGCATAAGCTTGTTTTTCATATTGCATTTCAAGCCAGTGACAATTTCTATACCGTCGTTAAACAATCTCTCAAACAAGCCATGCGAAATATATCCTTTGTCTGCGAATAATTTTCCGAACACATTATCACTCAATCTGTTAAAAACATCTGTATTTCTATCGTCAACATTCGCTTTCGTAAGCATAAAGTTAAGCAGTTCACCTCTCTCATTGCATATCAGGTGTAACTTGAAACCGAAATACCATCCCATGGTGCTTTTGCCTCTTTCTGCATAACCACGGAACACCTTATTCCTTGTTATACGCTTGTTGTGGCATACAGGAATGCATGTACTGTCAATGAAACTTATACCCGTGCATCTACCAAAGCAAAACAGTTGGAGGAACAGCATCATCTCAACCGCGACTCTGGACTCGAGTTCAACAAAGCGGTTATATGAGAGCTGCTTTGGGAACAAGTCGTGCAGGTGCACCTTGACATAAAAGAGGTAATAATGCTTGAAGTTGCGGAAAGTATTGAAATGAAAGCAGATGAGTATTGTCATGATTTCCGACCGGCTCATAGTACATTTCCGATTGCGGTGCTTACGCCCGTCAGGCTCACAAATGGACATGCGGGCAATCTCTTTATCATATTCTTGGCAAAAATCATCGATAATACAGAAAATTTCAGTAATTTTGTCCTTGGTAATCTCCATAACTATAGTATCCTTTTACTTTATAACTAATTGATTTACAACCATAAAGGTACTAAAAATTATTGAGATTACCAACTTTTATAAAGACTTTCTTATCCCGAACTCAGGTTAATAAGAGAAAATCAACAACACCTAAATTGCCATTGACAGACCAGACTCGTTACTGCCCAACGCTATTTTTATATCGTTGAGATTATTCTTTACATTTGTATTTGAAGCTATTCGCTTATTTGTATCTGAAGTTTTGGGGTGTCTGAATTATGTATTTCTATAAAGTTACAATCTAGAAGGTTGATAATTTCTGTTACTCGCAGAATATTGTTTCTTACCATTAATGTATATTACTTCTGGAATGTATTCTCCTTTTTTCTTCATATCTTCTTGCACTTCTCCAATTTTTGTTTTAATCTGTTCAATAGAACTATCTTCCATAATAACTAAAAAGAGTCCATTATCGGCTTTTTCGGCTCGCATGTATGCAGCTAATTGAGTTCTATAACCATGAAGTAAGTTTGCATTGCTTGAGCGTTTAATCTCAATGACAGTATTAGCTTTCGCACCACAAGTTATATGAAAATCGATTTCACCCACGCCTGGATTATCTTCTCTTGTTATTGATATATCCAAAGATGCAGCCTTCTTATAGGTATCAGCAACCGTATAAAGCAACATTTGCCAATCTGTTTCATCAGGTTTACGATTATTTTTATAGAATAACTCAGAGAGTCTGTTATCTTCCACGAGATGTTTGAATTGCAAACATATTGACTTGGTTATCTCATAAACCTCTGTCTGAGGATTATATCCAGAAAGAGACGGAAGAATAAGTGGGTTCTGCAATAAGAGTTCATTCAACAAGATATCGTAATATTCTTTTTTACCATCAGAAGTAAAATCATAAGGAACACCCTTCAAGCCTTTGTAATAAGATACTACAGTCTCATAACATGCTTTATTCCCAAGAATAAGTTCTCTCCAATCCCGTTTCTTATACTCTTTACATTGCGCCCAAGCAACTCCTATAATATCTGCTACTTTTTTCTTTAACTGATTATTATAATTACAGACCTTGTCTATATCATCAAAATCGTTCGCTTTTGGCAAATCTGTCAACAAATTCATTGGAATGAAATGAATTGGTTTGCCCCTATAAAACGGCACCTCATATACTATATCATAAGTATAATTATATTTTTCCGTTTTAATATTAAGTTCCTTTGCAATTCTTTGAGTATATGCAAGAAAGTCTTTTTGCAAAATATATAGAGTCATATCACTTATTCTATCTGCCCCAACATTATCCTCTATCAATTGCATCAAAGCAAATATTTCAGGATCTTCTAATCCGGCTTTTATGATAGTATAAGCACTATTAGCTAATTGCTTAGCCAAGTCACCACTTATACCTTTTCCATGAGAATTTTCCTTTGAGAATCCTAACCCAGTATTTGAGATCTCACTCATGGTAAATCTTTTCACAATCATTTTAAAGAAAGGGTCCGTCTCATTTGTGTCCTTAACATATTTGACAAGATGTACAAGTTTTTGAAAATGGCACAAAAACGTATTATACGACTCTTTAAATTCAGGTATAGAACAACCTTTTAAAAGTAACGGATCTATATGCAGCAGTGAATCTTTGTCTAAAAAACCATTATAAACACCTTTAGAGACAAAGTCCTTATGCTGTAAATTATAATATTGACTGTAATGAATTGCCATAATTGCTAAGATTTATATTTTCTAATCCACTGTTTTATTCTCGTTTATTTTCAGATATCAAAAAAATTGCGAACCATTAAAATAGACTAATTCTTTGAATTTATTGAAATACAGTCTTTTGTAAGAGATTTCAAATGTGCGACGATTTGAATTTGTAACTATTCCGTCAATTCGAATAACAGCTATATTCAAAGTCAACATCACTAATATCAAAGGACTATTGTCATCCTTTTTAAATAGCTATTTGAATAATATTTAACTGATCCCGATTTAACAGAATACTGATATTATTCCAAATTATTGTTTCCTCATTTCTTTCGCCATATATTCAAAAAGATCAGCAAGTATTGCGGCGTCATCAACCTGCAGGCAGAGCCTGCTTGCCGCCGGCTCAGGATACCTCTGCCGTATAGCAGTCTTTAGAAGAAGTTTTACCACTTCCTTGTCGAATGCTTTATATAATTCGTACATTAATTCTTTATCAGTCATATAGTTTCACTACTGTCCCGTTAAAGGGGACTAATCGCTCTTTGAATTAATTGAAATATAGTCTTTTGCAAGAGATTCCAAATGTGCGGCAATTTGAATTTGTTACTTAGCAGCATCATTTAATTGGCTGCTACGTTCAAAGTCTACGTCACAATATCAAAGAACTATTATCATCCTTTTTTAATAGCTATTTGAATAATATTTAACTGATCCCGAGTTTAACGGGACACTAATGATACCTGTTGGCGGAATTAATTTAGTGCATACTTAATTCTGCCAATGGGCTTGTCGTTAATGAAGTTTACGTATTGCAGAATGGTAAGTGCACTAATTTTGCCAATGATTCTGGCAAACAAACCATTCGTTATTTTCGCATAGTTCCTGATGACCAGGAACTGGTCTGTAAGTTGTGAGAATATTGTCTCAATCCTCTTTCTTGCCTTTGCAAACGGAATGAATGTTGGTTTCCAATCCTTTTGGTTGAGCCGATACGGACACTCCAGTCTTATGTGTGCGGTTTCGAACAAGTCAAGCTGTACGTCAGCTCCAATATACCCTTTGTCACCATAGATGCTACAGTCTGCCGTTTTCTTCCTGCGGTCATTGAACTGTCTCCTTGATATGAGATTGGGAATGTTGTCCTTGTATTCTTGCAATTTATAGTCGAACAACTACTTCTCACTATCAATGCTCTCGGTCTCTGCCGTCAAGGATAGCGCCACCACTTCCAAATCCGAAAACTTGGGAACAGGACCACGACGTGGAACATTACCCGATTCATTGACGAGATTTTCAGAGAATTGCTTGCATATCTCAAGTATTTTGACGAATTTTGTATAAAGGTTGTACATACGATGGTTTGAACTTAATGTTTTGATCACCACTAAGTTACTAAAAATCAGCGATATATACAACCTTTTACTCATATTTATCAACTTAAATTAATTCCGCCAACGGGTCATATTATATGTAATGAAGTATTTTCAAGCGTATCTTTTTAGAATATTTTCCACACTCACAAAATCGTTGCTTAATGCCCTGAAAAGCCTTCTCAGCCACTGCTTATGATTTTGTTTCATTTTCTCCTTATCCGCTTCTGATATTTTCTGCTGCGAAATATACTGTTCCATGCATTTCACTGTTATTTCCTTTATTTTATCAAGCTCAGAAATAAGGATTTCATCATGAATTAAATATTCCGTCAACTTGCATTGAGAACACCATTACCACTGATAAACAGTAGGATACTTCACTTGTACGAAGTTAAAGCCATGGTCCAATACCTTCACTTGTGTACTTAATGTTTTGCTTTTTGAAGACGGAGTCTTTATAAATGCCTGCATATTTCGTAGTGCATTTCCACGCTTCGGAGTCGAATTTTCGGGAACGTCATAGTCTCTCCAGCCAAACAGACACACTTTTTCCGGGAATGTCACAATAAAAACTTTCAGTAACGGATCTTGCATTAGACATTCCATTGATTTTTCCATCTGGCTCATAGCCTTAGCCCTTTTACCTAATTTATACAGACCATCATTGGGTTCGACATACTTTTCCTTTGAGCAAGTCAAGTCGCAGAATGCTATCTTTCTATGACCGGCGGCGCCGTCAACAAAGATATAATCGCATCTATCTTTCGCTTCCGCTACGGTGTTGTCGAACTGTTTTATATAAGCTTCAAAATCTACAACACCAATCTGTGTTGCAGAAGTATTTATTATCAAATTGATTTTATTGCATCCGTTACGCTCAGGTCTACGTTGCAAGCACTCATCACAAGCCTTTGCATCAGACAATTCTACAATACCGGATTTTAATTTGTAATCGACACGAACATTATCCGAAGCAAGACCATGATGCGCGGGATAAAGAATTTTCAGCAATTCTTCTATCATTTGCTCAACTCGTTAAACTCATGATATATGACAGACATCATTTCGGTCAGATCATACGTGTCAACAATCGTATTGCCTTTTTCGTCTTCGCTCATAAGGTTCTGTGCGCTTCCATCGTATATTCTATAGACTGCCATATCGCCTGCGTCGACATGGGCACGGCCCTCTGCGTGCTGGTGCAACAACACGTTCAGATAGTTCAGTATGTATGGGCTATGTGTAGCCATGATGATACTCATGTGTCTGTCGTTAGAAGCGGCTATGGATGAGTTCTTCACCAAATCGTCGATCAGGCGGCACTGCGCATCGGGAAACAGACTCTGTTCGGGTTCTTCCAAATGAATGTGTACATACTTTGGCAAGTCGGCAAGTTCGATGACCGGCGAGAACTTTGTAAGCAATTCATTGTCATACAGATAGTCGAGTACAGAGCGACGGAAAGCGTTCTTAAAAGAATAATCTTTCGCAAAATGCTGTACTATCACGGAAAGCGGAGTGGATGTCTGTATGCCTGAAGAGGCTTCAGTTAGTTCAATCGGAGTATAAGCGTCGTCAGATGGCGACACCATCAGCTTTGCAGGACGCCCCTTAGGATGCTTCACCGTCAGCTTCAGTCCCAAATAAGACAGGTCATACTGTTTGTCTTCCCTAACGGCTTGAGCGAAATCATTCATCGTCTCATGGAAGTAGAAGCCCAACGAGGCATTCTTGTTGGTCAAGGCATTCGCCGACCAAGCCGGTATGACATTTCTGTTTTCCGAAACAAATGATTCTTTCCAGAACGAGAGGTCTTCCTTGTTAATCTCAGGCAGCACTATCTTTCTTATTGTCTTGCCATGTTCTATAGTGTAGACATTGCCTGAATCTGTAGTCACCTCGTATCGTATGTACGAGTCGTCCTTGAACATAGACACAAGGTTGGTTGCTTTCACCAACGATTCAAAACGAATTCTGAAGGGCGACTTCGTAATTTCAGAGTGTCTGAGAAAAGAACGTATATTCGCTCTCTTATAAAGATATCTCATCAATATGAGCACCTTCATAAGCGTACTCTTTCCGATAGCAGACTCACCGATAAGCACCGTAAACGGAGCTATCTCCAATCTGTCAATCTTCTTGAGCGGGCCAATATTATGTATAGTTATATATTCTTTCATTTATATGTTGTTATAAGAGTATTGCATTAGTTTATGCAATTCTACATAATTATTTTGATTAAAAATTCTTGTTTATATGTCTCACAGTAATCAGAACAGATATTCGTAATCCAACATCATTTTTTCGAGTTCACTCTGGAATCTGTCCTTGGCGTCATTATCCAATGCCGGATTGCTGAGTATCGAATCCATCAGCTGGATCACTTTGCCCCCTTCACTCATGATAGGGTCGAGGTTTTCCTTGAACTGTTCGATGAATGGCGCATAGTAGTAATTTATCTCCTCGATGATGAAGGAGCAGATGCTCCATGCGGCATTGAGGGTGAGGCGATTGCGTGACAGCTCTTCCAACACGTATTTTCTCAAATAGTCGATGTTTTCTGCCTGCTCCGCCACGTCCTTGTCGGTTTTCACGGGGTGGAAATAGCGGTCTATCAGCACTTGCCGCTCGTGCAGATTGCGCTGATAGAAGATGTTCTCATCGGCAGGGGATGTATTGTCTTGCCCTACTTCCTCAAAGTGCTCGGCATGGATGCCGCTGATGGCGACACTCATTCCTCCCACATCCATAACGAGGCGACGGTCACGGTCGATACGGATGATGTAGCCCTCGAGTCCTGCCAGCTCTCCACCGGTGATGCGGAGCAGGATGCGGTTGCGGGCATAATAATGGAATGGTTTGAGCAGGAAACGGATACGCTCCGGCTCAGTCTGGTTGATGCGCATAAAGGGACGCATCTGGGAGTCTGATATCACCGCCACTCTGCCTGTGCTGCAGTTCTTGCACAAATGAACGTTAGGGAAATTCCTGTCAAGATAGGCTTGTATATCTCTGGGAAGACCCTGGAAGAAGACGAGACCGCTGACGGTGGGCAATTCCTTGCGCTGCACCTTCGCCCTGGCTGTGCGCTTGAAATATCTCACGGTCTTATGCACGAAATATGTCATGCCGTCTTTGGCGAACTGTTCTTCCATTGCCTTCACCTTTCTGTGATGCAAAAAGAGATATGACCATGTGGTTTCGCTTGGGCGACGACACTTCTTTACCTCTGAGCGAGCCTTTACGTCTTGCTCAGTAACTTGTGTGCCCTCTGGAGAAACGGAGTTCTCGTCGGCTGCAGAAAAAGAACTCGTACCGTCCGGTTTCATAAATTCCTTTCTACTTTATGTCATTAGCTGCAACCATGCATGATGGTTGCGGAAGCCTATTTAGTTTGCCATCGTCATGCATCATCTTAATGGTGTTAAAGCCATGAGAAAAAGCATTCTCATTTTGTGTATATTAATAAAATTCGTCTTCTCTTCTATGGTAAGATATACAATTTGTTGCAAAAATACAAAATTTAGTTGGATTAAGTGTAAGATTATATTTTTTTCTGCTTACAAATCTAAGAATGGCCGACAATATCCAAACGGTAATCAGCCAGAGTGAGAGTGTTCTGATGGCAGGATTTGAATCTTCTTTTCGAGCGAGTCATTTCATGATACTTTTGGTCGTTTTTGGGGCAAGCACGTTGCCCACATGGGGCAAGCACGTTACCCAACATGGGCAAGCACGTTGCCCCAAGTGGGCAGATTTCATTTCCTGTCTGTGCCCAAAAGTGTATCCGGGCATTAGATGGGGTGTGTTTTTATCCCAAATCGCTTTCTATGTTAATATCCAAATGTTTTGACCATTATTTTCAATTTATGCTGAGATTTTATATTCAGGGGTGAATGTTTGGCGATTTCTGACCATGGCTGTGACCAAATGTACAAGTTTGTTCTTGACATTGTTCAGTGCAACCTGCTTCTTCTTTCCTCGTTCTACGAGGCGCATGTAGTACCTCGCCATAATGGGATTGAAGTTGACGGCAGCTAGTGCCGCTTGCGTCAGCATGGCCTTTATCTGGCGGTTAGCCATATAATGTACATGCGGATCGGAATGCACACTGGTTCCCGAATCTTTGCCAAATGGAGCTAGGCCGTAATAGCAGGCAATCTTGCGTGAGTCGTAGTTGAAACGCCGGAAGTTGTCGGTGTACACCATCAGGCACACAGCGTTCTGCGTTCCTATGCCAGGCACCGAGGTCACGATGGTGAACACCTCGGTGAGTTCCTCGTCCGACTTGATGAGATCGGCAATGCGCTTATCTATCTTCTCTATCTCCTTATTGAGTTCAGAGACGATGTGCCGTCCGCTCTGCGAAATCATTGTCTTGACTGGCGACTTCTCCATAGTGAGTCGCTTTTCGCCTCTACGCACCTGGAAACTGCATCTGTGTCTTACGATCATCTGACGGTATAGGAACAGCTCACGCAGTTGTGTAAGCGACTCGCTAAGAGGCTCGTACATAACGGCTTTATCGTAATTCCTCATGGCGTATTCTGCAATCATCGAGGCGTCAGCACGGTCAGACTTCAATCGTCTAAGACCAGATGCGTCTTTGATGCTCTTTGCGTTCTCAAGCCACATGTCGTAGCCTTTACCGTAGAGGAAGTTGCACAGTCCCTTGCTGTAGTCGCCCGTGTTCTCGCCACAGAAGAGCCACAAGGACGAGTCGATACCGCAGGAATTCTGCTCAACCCACTTGACCAACTGCCTATAGCCAGACACGGTTGTCTTGAACTCGTTGAACACTCTAGCAGCGGTTTCTGCCAGTCCGTCTGCAAAAAGGATAGCCACATCAACTTTTTCTTTCGAAAAATCAACTCCGATAAATAAATTCTTCATAACTTTGTACGAGTTATATTGTGTAGAATTGGTCAATAGTTGTATGGACTAACACTCTAACAAGGCTCAGAGCCGATAACTTTCTATCTGGTCTTTGCAACTATGTCGATGAGGACCTAAACGATTTATAGCTTTACGGCTGGGTCATTAGCTGGTTTACCTCTTCGACAGACCGATTCTACCTTTTTACAACAAAGGTACGAAACTGTCTTTAGCAATCATAGTTTTACCTTGATTATTTTGGAGTTTATGCGACTTCGTCGCAATCTTCTGCAAACTTAGAGGTCATTAGGCCGTTTATTGTATTTTTTAATTACTGCTTGCAGTCTTTTGTTTTTTATAAGGCGTCTTTTGTCTGTTTTTAATTCGCAATAGCTCGCTATTACTCATTAAAAGCCAAACAAAATCCACTCTTCTAAAAGAACAAAATCCAAGCAAGCCCTAACGACCGATTCGGGTTTATGACAGATTGTTATTGTCACTGATATTGTCATTACGTGGTGGCGTTGTGTCCATGGTCTGCGGCTGGGACACAAATCAAAAAAAAAATGAAACACGGATTGGTTTTTTCACGGTTCCATTTTTTGATTATATTTCGTTAATGATTCTTGGATTTTGGTTTTGGATTTAGCAGGATTTGCAAGTGTTGGGGCTCTTTCTTTTTCCTTAGTCTATGCTTTTTAGACAAAAAACAGGATAAACTCATGGTTAGTCACTATGTATTGAATATCAGCCCCCACCTAGCCTCCCCCGTAGGGGAGGGACAGTTACTATTGCTATTGATAAGCCATTGACAATCTGACGGATACAAACAATAATCATACTGTCAATAATCATAATGCCTATAATCATAATGCCTATAATCATAATGCCTATAATCATAATGCCTATAATCATAATGCCAAGGGTAACTATCCCTCCCCTACGGGGGAGGTTAGGTGGGGGCTGATGACAATTGGCAGAGAAACTTGTTCCTTCCCTTGGGGAAGGTCAGGATGGGTTATCCTACGGGGGAGAACGAGAGGGGGCTGATGACAGTATTCTGAGTAACTCGTTCCTTCCCTTTGGGTAGGTCAGGATGGGTTCCCTTTGGGAAGGTTAGGATGGGTTTGAGGTCAGGATGGATATGAGGCTCAGAAGGGATATCCCACTGCGAGATGGAGCGACTGGCCGTCTTTGAATTTGCGTATGTTGTAGTAGCCGCTGCGGCCAGTGTCGTATGGCATGTGGATTCCCACTCCCCAGTCTATGCGCAGGATGAGGAACTGCAGGTCGTAGCGCACTCCGATGCCAGTGCCTACCGCCATCTCCTTGAGCAGGTTCTTCATCTTGAACTGTGCCCCCTTGCGGTATCCGTCGTCGCGCACACCCCACACGTTGCCGGCATCGAGGAAGGCGGCGCCATAGAGGTCTCCGAAGAGATTGAAACGGTATTCCAGATTGGCGATAAACTTCATGTCGCCGGTCTGGTCGAGGTATGATAGGCGCGCCTGGTCGGTGTAGTAGCGTCCCGGACCTACCGATCTCACGGGGAAGGCACGTATGCTGTTGGCGCCTCCCACATAGAACTGCTCGCTGTATGGCGTGGATGCGGCGTTGCCATACGAATATACGATGCCAGCATTGACATGGCCCACGAGCTGCGACTTGAGTCCGATGCTCCATGTCTTGGTGAAGTCGGTCTCCAGTTTCACGAACTGTGCATAGGCGTTCTTGAAGAGTTCCTTGCCCTTGGCGTTCCATTTCTTTCCTGCCGCGAGATAGCCGAGCGAGAGCACGTTGCCCGACTCCGAGAGCGTGAGGTTCCAGTATATCGGGTTGCGGTATTTCTTCGGACTGTTGTATGTGTAGGAGAACTGCATCTTCGGTATGAGCATGTCCTGCATGGTGGCGAGGAGATAGGGGTTGGCGTTCATTATGGAGTCGAAGGTGTGGGTGGTATAGGTGAGGTGCTGGTATTTCAGCGTCAACGGTGTCACCTCGAATTTCTTCGTCTCCGTGGGCTGCCACTGGTAGGTCCAGTTTCCCGACGCCGTATGCATCTTGAAATATCCCGGTCTGTTGATGACGTTTGCCGATGCCCTCGCCGTTGTAGTCGGCGTGACGTGATATCTGTAGGGCTTGAGGAACGGGAATATCATTCGTGGGAATGACACCGAGAGGTCAGCACCATATTCATAGGAGTTGTAGTCCTTGCCGTTCTGTCCTCCCGTCTGCCATTCGTAGGCGCCATGCAGACGCAGGTCTACCACCTCTCCGCCCTTGAAGGCATTGAGCTTCTTCAGACCGAGCACCAGCTCCGGTCCGGTGCGTCCGTTTATCTTGTTGCTATAATTAGTCTCCACATAAAACTCATACGGTTTGTTGAGCACGCAGCTCACCGTCATGTCGAGGGTGTCACATTGTGAGGTGGTGTCGCGAGGGGTGAAGGCGAACTGCACCGAACTGTATTGTCCTGCCGAACCGAGCCTTTCGGCACTTTCGAGATATGCGTCCTGGCTATACTGCTGCCGTGGGAACAGACGGAGGTGGCGCAAGAGCAGACGCGCTCTGATTGGCGGGCGCTTGCCGTTGTAGGCGAGTATGAGGCGGCGGTAGTTGAACGAGTCCTTGAGCTGCTCCATGAGCTGCTTCTGGATGTTCACCTTCAGGTTTCCGATATACCATTTGTGGCGCGCCCTCTCCGGGATGTTGTCGGCGAGCTGCAGTCTGAGCTTCACCCTGCCCTGATGAGCCAGCGTGTCGGCGAGATACGAAGCGTAGGCAGGCTGGAAATAGTAGTATCCGTTGTTGCGGAAGAGGGCCGAGAGCCTGCTCCGCTCCGCATCGAGGGTTGCCACATTGAAAGGCTTGCCCGGACCTATCAGCGCCTGGTCGCGGGTGGCGAGTATCAGACTGTCTGCCACGGCGGGGAAGTTGGCATATTCCACGGTGTCGATGAGCGACAGCTGGTTCATCGCCACCTTATATAATATCTTTGCCTTCTTGGGATTCTTCTGCGTCTCCACTTCAAAGCCCACCGTGCCGCCCAGATAGCCATGGTTGCGCAATACCGACTGTGCCACCGACGCTCTCAGCTGCGGATTCACCCAGCTCATGAGCACCGGAGCGTTGCCGAAGGTCTTGGCAATCCATTTACCGAGTTTTCCCTCAGAGTTCTGGAATGCATTCCATATCCATAGCTTATATGGTATGGTGCGATGATATGAGCTGCCGAAGAAGGCTCCGTTTGGTGCCGTGGCAAGTGCTGCCTCCACTTCTTCCTGAGTGGAATAGTAGTGGTCAGACTTCTCGCAGTCGTCATATTCTATCTGTTTCAGTCCCACATACAGCTGGTCGCCCTCGGGCACGGAACTTGTGGTGGAACACGCCGTGGCGAGAAACGCCAAGGCACATACCATCAGTGTGCCGAGGGTATTTGACATTATTTGGTGTTTCATTTTTATTTAGTTGACGAATTTAACGCATTCTAATATTATCGTAAGACACCCGATGCTTTTCTGAAAAGGGGAACCCATCCTAACCTTCCCCAAGGGAAGGAACTGGTTACTCTGCCAATCACATCAGCCCCCACCTAGCCTCCCCCGTAGGGGAGGGACAGTTACTATGCTTAGTTAAAGACTTATTCAGTCAATCACTTTAGCCCCCTCTCGTTCTCAAACCCATCCTAACCTTCCCAAAGGGGAACCCATCCTGACCTTCCCAAAGGGAAGGAACGAATTACTCAGAATACTGTCATCTGCCCCCTCTCGTTCTCAAACCCATCCTAACCTTCCCAAAGGGAAGGAACTGGTTACTCTGACAATGAACTTCAGCCCCCTCTCGTTCTCCCCCGAAGGGGAGATGAAGGTTACTCTTTCTTATAGCAGTCAAACAGACGAGTGGACGAATGGACGATCGGACGAGTGGACGAGTGGACAATCGGACGAGTGGACGAGTGGACAATCGGACGAGTGGACGAGTGGACAATCGGACGAGTGGACGAGCAGACTAGTCATCCTACTTGATTGCAAATCACTTAATCTCCCTGTTCACCAGAGGTGTCTTCGTGGAATCGCCTGGAGCCGGGCGCTGGGGAGCTGCCGGCATCTGCATCTTTCTCTCCTTGCGGAAGAGATCCTTGAAGTGCTGCATCGTCTTGCGCCATGTGAATCCCACTCCGAACTCCTGCGTAGTGCCTTCGAGCCAGTCGTAGGAGTTGTTGTCGTAGAAGAGCCGCAGGTATTTGTTCGAGGTGTCGCCCAGACGGTATTCAAACGTCACGTTGTCGAAGAACGACTCGTTCTGGTTTGGCACGTCGGCACCGCTCGACACCTTTCCGCCCACGATAATCTTGAGCCTGTTGTTCCAGAATCTCTTGGCAAACTTGAACGAATAGTCTGTGTGCATACTTCCCGAGGCGTCGGTGGAGTTGTCGATGCCGAAGCTCAGATCGAGGGTGCGAAGGGCATTTCCCGTTATGTTGTTTATCTCTGTCTGCAAGAACGAGCTGAGGGCACTGTTCATTGAGAATGCGCTGGTGTTTCCGTCAGCGAGATACATTCCCGTGGTGAGCATCGTAACGGCGAGTTTGCCTCTCTGCTCCACGCTCATCGCCTGCAGCTCATTGTGGAGCGACATATCCTCGGGAGCATCGAGCGTGAACTCCAGTCCCATATCGTTGAGCGTCCTTGTTATCACCACTCCACACTTGAAGTCCACAGTCCTGCCCTGCTGTCCGTTGGTGCCCACCGTGGCCCTCGTCTCCTCAGTGGCTGTGATGTTCAGTTTCGGGTTCATCACATCTCCCGTGAACTCTATGTAGCTGCCGTTCTCTATGGTGAAGGTCTTGAGCGGAATCACCGGCAGGGCGTATTTCATCTCACCGTTGCTGAGCGTATACTTGCCCGTGAGGCGGAGTTCGTTGAGCGGATCGTAAGTCATACGCAGATCGCCGCCTCCCATAAGGTCGATATAGTTGGAGTGGTCGGCATTGAGATAACACATCACGTGGGCTCCCTCGTCCACTCCCACCGAGAGAATCATGTCGAGACCCGTCAACGGCGGATGCTCCACGGTCTGCTGAGTGGAGTCGCTGAGATTGGTGAACTTCACCAGTTCGTCCATCTGGTTGTCGGTGGTCAGCGGCGAGTCTCTCAGTATATACGCCACATCGGTGGAACCGAGCACGTTGAGCCGTCCGCGCATCATCAGATTGTCGAGTTTTCCGCGCACCGAACCGTAGAAGTCGATATACGCCTTGCCGTATGCCACGCTGCGGTAGTTCTCCTTTGAGTTGATGAGCTGATAGTTTGTTGCCTTCATGCGCACGTCCATATATACATTGTCGAGGTCGGCAAAGTTTATGTTTCCGTAGATGTTCAGCGGATTGTCGTTGTGGCCGAACACCTCGAAGTTTTCGAGCATCAGCTTGCTGTCGACCACTCTCACGGGGTCGTCGCTGAAGCGGAGCTTCACGCCGTATGGCACGCTGACCATATACATGGAGTCGAGGAACACCTCACCGTCGACATGCGGTTTGGAGAGTTCTCCCCTCACCTTCATCGAGCCGTCGGCATATCCCTCAAATCCGAAGAGCTGCTGAGGAATGAATCCGTTCACGATTTTCATCGGCAGATGTTCGAGCTTGAGGTCGGCATTGAGCACTCCCTTTCCGACAGGGTGGTATGTTCCGATGAGCGACCCCACCTGTGAGCCCTCGCTAAAGAGCACGGCGTCGAGATAGTGGCTGCCATCCTCCTGTGGTATATATACAAATTCGGTGCTTATATCGCCGAGCGAGCATCCCTCGTATGTCATCTTGTCTACGCTAAGGTTTGACGAGAGGGTGATGTTCTCCTTTGTCTGTATGGCGTGGAAGTCGCCGTTCATGTTTCCCGTTATCTTGGGGAAATACGGCAGCACGGCGGTAATCTTGGATAGGTCGAAATTGCTGAGTCCCACGGTGATGTCCTGCAGGGCGTCGTGGTTTTCATCGTTGGTGTAGACCTGCAGTCCCATGCCGTCGGCAGACTTCAGTTTGAGATTTGCCGACACCCTGTTGTCGTCGCCTAAGAAGAGATAGTTGTTCTCGTTTGCCTCAAACCTCTTGTATCCCAGTATGATATCGTCGGTGAGCAGATGGAGGCGCGTTCCTGTGTCTTCGATAGTCGCCGTGGCTCCGAGCTTGATGCCGAGGCGGTTGGCGGCGTCGTAGATAGAGATGTTGAGACCCGAACCACGGTCGAACACGTATCCGTCGAAGAGCGAGTTGAACACATACTGCGGATTGTTCTTAGAGTTGCGTATCTGTCCGTTGTAGGTGCAGTTCGCGGAGTCTGACACCACATTGAAGCGTATCGTGTCGAGCAGCACTCCCGCCGCCGTCAGTTCGTTCACCTGCAAGGCACCGTTCATTCCCGTAGCAGCCGACATCGTCATGTTCATGTCGGCACTGGTGAAGGTGTAGCCGCAATATTTCAGGAATCGGCTGAAGATATTGTCTTTTCCCGCCTTCATGCGGAAGTCGGCCTCCGGCAGTTGCTGGCGCAGCGCCACATAGTCGATGCGTCCGTCGGAGATTTCCTTTGAGAGCAGGCTGCCGAACTTCTCGAAGCGCGAGAGCAGATGCTCGTATCCTCCGCGGGCGTTCATGTTGAGATAGAAGTCGCCGCAGTCTACCATCGCCCTTGTGGTGTCGCGGTTGGTGAGCACGTCGAAGGTGATGTTCACCGGCCGGTAAGCCTTGAGCGAGTCGAGAATCGTCACGTCGCTCGTTCCTCCCTTCAGCATATACGAGTGGCGCATGTCGGTTGCCACGTCAAAATGGCAGCACAGCGATGCAATGAGCGGCTTCTTTGCCACACCGAGGGCATAGAGGTCGATGCGGCTGATGTCGGAGGCTATGGTGGCGTAGATTTTCTTCGAACTTACGAATCCGTCCACCGAGAGCAGTCCGTCGAGCAGCTGGTTCTTGCTGTTTATGTTGGCGTGTATGAGTCCGTTGCTGAGTCGGGCGTCAGCGGTGATGCCCGTGAAGTGATATTTGTCGTAGACGAATTTCCTGATGTCGGCACTGGCATCCACCGTCATGCTCTTCTTCATAGGGTCGGTGCCCCTGCCGTTTACGTCGAGGGTTCCCGAGAAGTCTTTCATTCCGAGCGTCGGCATGAAATGGTCTATCCTCATTCCGGCGGCAGAGACTTTTGCGCTGTATGCCATGTTCGGCATGCTGAACCGTGCTTTCGCCTTCATCGTTCCCCCACCCTCGCGCATCGTCACGTCGGCGAGATACACCTGGTTGCCGCCGGTCTTCACGTTGCCCGAGAGCGAGATGCCGTTCGGTATCCTCGCTCCGCCCATGTTCTCCTTGCCCACGAGCGCCGTGATAAGCTGCGTGTTGGCAGCCGATGCCTTGAAGTTGATGCTGGCGCCGAGCCGCTTGGTGTCGGTGAGATTGGTGAGATATCCGTTGGCGTCTGCTTTCAGTGCCGACGGCAGATTGAGGTTGAGCAGCCGGAGCCTCATCCGCTGGAGGTTTCCGCTGAGTATCGTGTTGACAGTCAATGGCTTGTCGGGCCACTGCCGGCGGAATGACGCTGGCATACCGGACATGAAGCGCATAAGGTCGCGCTTTCCGAACGATGCGTTTGCCCTAAGGGAGAGGCGTCCCGGACAGGAGTCGCTGAAGGCGTTGAGGTCCATGTCCACGGCGGCTTTCAGCCATGAGTCGGGGGTCTTGAGCAGCAGCTGCGGCATCTTCAGTTTGAGGGAGCCCATGGAGAGAGGTCCCTTGATGTCGGCAATCTGCAGTCCTCCCATCTCCTTCAGTGCGCAATGGCGCATCACGAGCTTCAGCTCCGAAGTCTCCATGGCATAGGAGAGGGAGTCGATGCCGAGGTTCACCTCTGAGAGCAGGATGTGGTTGGGGTCTATGATGTCGCGCGAACGTGTCATGAACTTGTTGTCGTAGGCTATCCTGCCGTCGGCAAGTTCGAAATTGCCCACGCTATACAGGTTCTTGTATAGGTCGAAGGTTCCTTCTCTCACTCCTGCCTTGCCCAGATATGCGTCCACCTGCAGGGTGTCGCCTGGCATGTGTACCACTGCACGCGTGCGGTCAACGTTGAGCTGCTCCACGTGTATCTTCCAGTATGTAGGGGTCTTGGTGGTGTCTGGCGGCACGGTGTCGCTGAGTTCCACGCTGACGTTGGCGTCGCTGAGCAGCGCATCGTCAACGATGATTGTCTGCTTGCCCCAGTCTATGCCGTGGCTGCTGAGCGAGAGGAGCCCCACGGTGCCTTTCACCCTTGCCTCATGTATGAAGTCGGTGGTATTCATGTTCACACCCCTGAGTTCCAGCTGGTCTATCTCCACCTGCCGGCTCAGCAGCGGCATGAGCTGCACGCTGACCACGAGTTTCTCCACATCGGCAACGGTGTCTCTCACCTGCGGCAGCGAGTCGTTGGGTTTTATCATCTTGAAGTTTTCCACTCCGAGGTCGAGCGGAAACTCCAGATTCACCCTGCCCACGGAGATCTGCATTCCAGTCTTCTCCGAAGCATAGTCCGCCACGCAGTCTACCGCCCAGTTCTGCACCGGAGGCAGATAGAGCAGCACCGCCAACAATATGATGAGGAATATCGGAGCGGCAAGAGCGATGAGTGCCCAGCGTATCGTATTTCGCAATGATATGTTCATACCTAATATTAATAATGTACAAAGATAATGCAAAAAACTGACTAAACGAGATTATTACGCATTATTTATTGATTTCAGGCAAAAAAGTAATCTGAAACCTCATATCTGCCGCAATCACATGTGCTTGATTTCTTTATATCAACGATTATACCGGGCTCAAAGGGAATAATGAAGAAGACGAAATGCGTTCGACTTCAGACAGCTGAAAAATACAGAATTAAGCCCCCAAAAGGTTATTAGCCCGTCTTATGTGATGATTTTATAACCGCTTGCAGTCTCATGTCTTTATAAGGCGTCTTTGCTGGTTTTTGCACCTCATATTCGCAAAGAAAGCGAAGACGGCGCACAATATCAAGAAAAATTCAGTACTTTCTTGGCGAGACATTTGGTCAATCAAGATAAATGTGTAATTTTGCATAAAAATTATCGTCAAATTCGTAATATCAGAGAAGATGGCAACAAAAATACAGAAAATAATGGAGTCCAATCCAAATACGGGCTTCATGTTTGGCGACTGGCTCACACGGCAGGGACTGGATGCCAAGGGGCAACATGCCTACATGAAGAGCGGATGGCTTAACCGCATATCCAAAGGGGTGTATGTCTTGAACGGCACTGCACCCAAACTGCTCCATGCCATATCCGCCTATAACAACCAGTTGTCGAAACGATGCATCGTTGGTGCTTACACCGCCCTCGAGCTGCGTGGTTATTCCCATTATCTGTCATTGGGCAAGCCACAAGCTTATCTTTTTACCGGAAGAACGAATAAGCTTCCCTCATGGATATTGTCGCATGATTGGGATATGACAGTGAAGTATATGACTACTTCTTTTCTGGGGGATGACCTGCTTGGCGTGGAGACCATGACCTTTGAAGGTGATATTCTTTTGGTATCATCACCAGAGCGTGCCTTTCTGGAATGTCTCCACCTGCCGGAGGCTGCCTCCTCGCTATTAGATCTATATTATATAATGGAGAGTATGACTACGCTTCGGCCCAGGCTGGTGCAATCGTTGCTTGAAACGTGCTCCTCGCAAAAGGTTAAGCGACTCTTTGTCTATATGGCAGAGAAAGCCGGACATCCGTGGTTCAAGGCTCTGAAATTTGACAATATACAATTGGGCACAGCCCGATACATGGTGGTGCCGACAGGTAAGTATATAGCGAAATATAATATGACCATTCCTAAAGATCTTGCAGAGTATGAATGAGAACAATATAACCGGCAGAGTTTATGCCCAAAAGGTGGAGCTGCTACTTCGCATTATGCCCATCGTCATGGAGGAAGGTGTATTTGCAGTCCATGGCGGCACCGCCATAAATCTCTTCTTGAAAGACTTGCCCAGATACTCGGTCGATATAGACCTCACCTATATTCCGCTGGCTGACCGGAAGCAGAGCCTCGATGATATCAACCTTCATCTGGCATCTATTTGCGAGAAAGCAAAGAAGGCTTTCAAGGGGATGCACATAAAGCCCAACTACGACACCAGCAAGTTGCTTTGCGAGTGGCGGGGCAAACAGGTAAAAGTAGAAGTAAATCAGACTAAGCGTGGACTAGTGGGCGGTGAGAACATCACTGTGCCATTAAGCGAGAAGGCACAGAATGAGTTTGGACTCTATTGTGAGGCCAATATCGTTCCACTTACCCAGCTTTATGGAGGCAAGATTGCAGCCGCACTCTCTCGACAGCATCCTCGCGACTTATTTGACGTGAAGTATATGGACATTCCCTTGGCCGATTGTCGCGAAGGCCTGATATTCTGTCTGCTTGGCAGCGACCGTCCAATCCACGAGTCCTTTGCTCCAAGACTGATTGACCAAAGCGAGGCCATGGCCAACCAGTTTGACGGAATGACCGACATCCCTTTCACTTATGCTGAATTTGAAGAAACACGCACCAAACTGATAGATGATGTGAATGGTATGATGTCAGAAGCTGACAAGAACTTCCTCGTAAGCTTTGAACAGGGCAAGCCGGAATGGGAAGGCTACGAGTTCGACTACATGCGGAATTACCCCTCGGTAAAATGGAAGCTCTTCAACCTGGCAAAATTGGCGAAGCAAAACCCTGAGAAACTTACGAAGGAAGCTGCAAAGCTAAAATCAATCTTTAAACTTAGATGAATCGCCTCCTTGATAGTTTAACGTTTATTCAACTGCATTGCATTCTTCTTCAAACTTAGAGCGAACATCAGTATCTGCCTATCGTGCTAACGTAAGCTTATATACGCATAGAATATGCCGTTAGCAACCTGTATAGCGCACTTTGTGGAAATACAAGCAATGAGGATTGTAACATTCTACAGGGTGTAACATTTTATGTAACATCATGAGAAATGAAAGGGAAAACTGGATATTTGAGAGGATTTGCAAGTTTTTTGAGAGGATTTGCAAGTTATGGTCTCACGATTATTGGCTACCTTTGCAACAGAACAAGAACTATGCTGGGCAGAATGATTACTGCGCCATGCAGCAATGAGGCTTTGGAAGGCAGAAAAAGGAACGGCAAAGTAACAAAAAAAATGAACATAAAGCAAAACAAAACTTAAATCAGACGTGACAAAACAAGAAAAGGTCTTATTTTTGTAGTATTCCTGTCAGTTCCTGCGTCAATATGGGAAAAGAGACAGAAACGCATAAAGAACAGAGAAAGAAAATATCACATTATTAACAACGCCGACAATCCCGGCGCGGCAAGCGACGGGAGAAGGCACTAAAAAAACCTAAACATTATGACAACAACAATCGTGATCATCGTTATCGTCGCAATCCTGGCGATATGGCTCGTGTCAATCTACAACAGACTCGTGAAACTGCGCAACAACCGCGAGAATGCTTTCGCAAACATCGACGTGCAGCTCAAGCAGCGCTGCGACCTCATCCCACAGCTCGTGGCTACGGTGAAGGGATATGCCACTCACGAGAAGGAGACGCTGCAGCGCGTGACCGACGCCCGTGCCGCATCAATGGGAGCACAGACCATAAACGACAAGGTGAAGGCTGACAACATGATGACAAGCGCACTCGCCGGTCTCAAGGTTTCGCTTGAGGCTTACCCAGACCTGAAGGCTAACCAGAACTTCATCCAGCTGCAGGAGGAGATTGCCGACATCGAGAACAAGCTCGCTGCCGTTCGCCGCTTCTTCAACTCTGCCACACGTGAGCTCAACAATGCCGTGGAGACTTTCCCAAGCAACCTCTTCGCCAAGATGTTCGGATTCTCCCGCCAGCCTATGTTCGAGATTCCGCAGGAGAGCCGCGCCGCAGTGGAGAAGGCTCCGGAAATCAAATTCTAAGCCGCGGCCAGCATATCAATTCGGGTGAAAACCCGCTGACAAGCATGGGAGTCTGGACTAAGACTCCGATTTCTAACTCTTCCCCCGTCGCGGCAGCCACCATAGGCAGCCGGGCGGAGGATATAAACTCTTGATTATGAAATACGTAGGAATGTATACCCAAGTCAGCCGCAACAACAAACTGACTATAATGCTGCTGCTGCTCTTTCCGGCTCTCACGCTCCTCATGGTGTGGCTGTTCTACGTGCTGCTGAGCCTTTGCGGCGTCGCATTGGACGGCAATGCCGAACAGGTTGGGGGCAACGTGAACTGGACATGGGTGAACGGAGCGTTCATCGACTCGCTGCCTTGGGTTGTGGGCACCGTGAGCGTGTGGTTCGTGATAGCATATTTCTTCAACGCGTCGATGGTGAAAGCGGCAACGGGAGCCAAGACTCTGGAGCGCCGCGAAAACCCCAGGGTGTATAACATCGTGGAGAATCTGACGATGACGGCGGGAATGGACATGCCGAAGATAAACGTGGTGGACGACCCGCAGCTCAACGCCTTTGCCAGCGGAATAGACAGGAAGAGCTACACGGTGACGGTGACCACCGGACTGCTGAAGGTGCTCAACGACGACGAACTGGCCGGCGTGATAGCCCACGAGCTGACGCATATCCGCAACCGCGACACCCGTCTGCTCATCACGAGCATCATCTTCGTGGGAATCATCACGACGATAATACAGGTGAGCATAAGGTCACTGTTCTGGATTGTCAGCGACAGTTCGAGCAGCAGCAGCAGCGACGATGACGACAACAACAACGGAGGCGCTGCGATACTAGTGTTTCTGATTGCCATCTTCCTTGGCATCATAGCCTATTTCTTCGCCCTGCTCACCCGCTTCGCCATCAGTCGCAAACGCGAATATATGGCTGATGCCGGCGGCGCTGAACTCTGCGGCAATCCGCTCGCCCTCGCCTCGGCACTGCGCAAGATAAGCGACAAGCCCGGACTGAAGAAGGTGAAACGCGACGATGTGGCACAGCTGTTCATCGTGCATCCGCAGGCTCTGAGCGGCGGCAAGGGCATGGGCTTCTTCACATCGCTCTTCTCCACCCACCCCGACACGCAGAAGCGCATCGAGATTCTGGAGCAGTTCTGACGCCTGCTGCCGCATCAACAATCGGGCATAAGGCCGTTAAATTATATAATAGGCCGTCAATGTAATATTTTACGACTGTTTCAATGTAATATTTTACTTTGCAGTCTTCCGCATGCGGCAGAAGAGAATACAAACAGAATCACGCATCATGTGAGGATAATTCCCTCCATGATGCGTGATTGTTTTTTTATGGCCTTTCAGTCAGCCAGTCAAGCACGTATATCTGCTTGATGCCATCGTGCAGTGCAACAGGGTCATTGTCCATCGTGAGCAGATATTTTGGGAAAGAATCCGGCAACGACTTCAGCGGTGCCAGCTCCCTGTTCATCGTAGCCTCATCTCTGACGCTTAGCGCCACCTGATAGTAAGCCTTGTCATTGCCATTGATTACAACGAAGTCTATCTCCGCCTCTCCGGCCTTGCCCACATAGATTTCCCCACCGCGTCGCGCAAGTTCCAGAAAGACAATGTTTTCAAGAATATGTCCCATGTCGCCGCCCTTCGTTCCATTTATTACATTGCGCAGTCCGATGTCAGCCAAATACAGTTTCATTCCCGTTTTCAGCAGTTGCTTGCCCTTGGTGTCGTATCTCTGTGCTTGATAGAAAATATAGCTGTCTGTCAATGCCGAGATATAGTTCTCCACTGTATGTGAAGTGATTTTCCTTCCGAGCGACGTCAAGGTATCGCTGATGCGCTTTATCACCGAGATGTTGCCTATATTGTCGGCTATGAATCTCACGATGCTCTGCAGCATCATCACGTCGGTTATCTTTTTCCTGCCCACCACGTCTTTCAGCACTATGGTATTGTATAGTCCCGACAGATATTCGCGCACCATCTCCTTGTCATTGCATATCTGAGTTACATACGGAAACGACCCGCATTCTACATACTGTCTGTAAGCCTGCTCAAGAGACTGCGGCTTGCCGCTTGCCATTATGAATTCACTGAAAGAGAACGGGAAAAGTTTTATTTCAACATATCTTCCGGTAAGCAACGTGGCAATTTCGCCAGACAACAAGTAGGCATTGGAGCCTGTGATGTATATGTCCACGTTGTCGAGCAAAAACAGACTGTCTATGGTTTTCTGAAAATTGCCGACCAACTGTATCTCATCGAAAAACAGATAGTTCATCCTGTCTGGCAGCAGCCGTTCTTTAATATGACTGTGAAGACGTTTGTAGTCAAGCAAAGGTTCATTGTCGAGGTCTTCAAAATTAACGCTCTGTATCTGTTCCTTCCTGACTCCATCCTGTTGCAGCTTGTCACTGAACATCTTCAGAAGTGACGATTTTCCACAC